>CAKUBM010000001.1 GCA_934643145.1 uncultured Collinsella sp.
GCGGTGTCCCCTTCCTTTCAAGAAAGGGAAGAGGCGGGGCATGCCCCGCCTCTTACACCACATCTCTGCGCGCTACCGCTGGCCGGTCGTTTGGAAAGCGCATCCCAGTTTGAGTGTTTATTCCGGGATACGGTTTCCGCTGAAGGACTCAACCGGAAAGCCTGTCCAGCTCTGAGACGGGATTCCGGGACACGCTTTCCGCCAGGTCCGCCATCCGAAAAGTGCATCCCGTTTTGAGTGTCCAGGCTGGGACGCGCTTTCCGTTGGCGTGGCCGTTGGGAAAACGCGGCCCAGATAGGGGGGATGCGATCCGGCGATGCGTGGCCTAGCAGCTCCTACAGGTCCACCTCGTTGAGCCATGTCGGTAGAGCGGTCTGTCGGATGCCTGCTGTCTGCAGCTTTTTGGCGAGCATTCCTGCCGAGCGGACCTCATTCATGGTAAAGCGCAACAGAGGGTGACCGTAGAGCGATAGGTGCGCCTCGCGCTGGCGTTCGGCAACGAGCGTCTCGGCCGTAGTGCGTCCCGCAAGCATGGCCTGGTCGGTATATTTGACGAACCCGTCGAGCTCGCCCAGCGTGAGTTCTCGCGCCTGGCGCTCCCAGGCAAAGTCCGTTCGTATGGGCTTGGCCGAATCGAAGGGGTCCGTCAGCTCGTATTGAAGCCAATCGGGCGCAAAGCCCGTCTCGATCATGATGGCTCGGGCGACCGATTCCCCACCGCTTTCGGCGCGGGCGTCGGCATATCGAAGTGTCGTGAGGGCGGTGCGAATCGTGCGACCATTGCGGGCGGTCGCTCGTTGCTCGACGGCCTCCATCAGCTGTTCCCGCACAAGGCCGAGCTTTGAGATCGCCGAATCGGCAATGGGCATACCGTCGGCAAAACCGGTCTGCAACAGGCAATCTGTAACCGTTTGGATGGGCGGCGTTACCGATATGCCGGCTCTGAGTATTGCTCCGGCCGGCTCAATCTGGTGCCGCTGAATATGTGCGCCCGGGCGAGCCGACGGCTTTGTCGAGCTGCAGACATGCACGACATTCAGGTGTCGCCACGAGACCTCGAGCCCCAGCAGACAGGCGGCCGAAAACGAGCAGAACGTCCAATCGGGGTGGATGATCGCAAGGGCGCGGAGGATTTCGCAATGGCGTTGCGCTCGGTTGAGTTCATCCCAGCGCGTTTTTCGCGCAAACAACCCCGGCATGGGCGAGACAACCGTGCCGCCGGTGCGCCGAAGGAGCGCTTTTCGGATCGCCGTGCTCGGGGGAATCAGACAGCGCCCCTCTTGTTCGGCTTGAGTGAGCAGTTGGTCGATGAGCTGGTTATTGCAATGGGTCATGAGCTACCGCCTCCTTTTGGGTAGCAAAAACGTATCAGCTGGAACTTGCCGCTCAGCTGACCAAAAGCTGACCAAAATCTAACCATGCAGGTAGATGACCTGCTTTTGGCGACATATTTCTTGTTTGAATCGGTGGGCGGTGATCGGCGACCGTGAACGGTAGCTGGATATGAAGTCTTGGTAAGTTTCGGGACGTGTACTTTTTGAAAAAGAGCATTCTATCTGCTGTTTTGTGTTTCTGGATCGCATATTTGAAGGCATGTGATAAGGGCGGCGGACTGTCGCCTTGTATCTGCGGAAACTGTGACCCGGAATTGCCACTCGGAATGGGACGTGCTTTCCGGATCGCCCTTCAAGCGGAAGCTACATCCCAGATTTCGGCCTCAGAGTGGGATGCCGTTTCCAGATCGGGCCTCAAACGGAAATTGCATCCCGGAACGAGCCCTCAGAGCGGGATGAACTTTCCCAACGGGCCGCATGCGGAAGCTGTGTCCCGGAATTGTCGCTCAGAACGGGACACGCTTTCCGGATGGGATGCTTGGCGGAAACTACGGCCCAGTTTTTGGCTCCAGAACGGGATGCATTTTCCGGAACGGTCCACGTACGGTGGTGTACCGCCCCTTTTGCGTGCGCCGCTTGTCGAATTACGTTATAGCTAGCTATATTATAGGAAGGTATAATATAGCTAGCTATAACGTAAAGGAAGGATGGCCCTATGTTTATCGGAAGAACAGCGGAAATGTCCGAGCTCAATCGACTGTATGGCACGGGCTCCTTTGAAATGCCTGTGATTTACGGCCGCCGTCGTGTGGGTAAAACGCGCCTTATCACAGAGTTCATCCAAGGCAAGAAGGCTATTTACTTTCAAGCTCGTTGTACCAATGCGGAGGCAAACCTGCACGGCTTTAGCCAGGCGATACTTGCAGGCTCGGTTGGTGCTGCAGGCGTGTCGTTTCGTAGTTTTGACGAAGCGTTCGATGCATTGGCCACCATGGCTCGCACGGAACGTTTGGTTGTCGTGATTGACGAGTATCCCTATCTCGCCCAATCGAATCCCGAAATCAGCTCGTTGCTGCAAGACAAGATCGACCACTTGTACAAAGAGACCAGGCTCATGCTGATCCTATGCGGCTCGTCTCTTTCGTTTATGGAGGAACAGGTGTTGGGCTACGAGAGTCCGCTATACGGTAGGCGTACGGCCCAGTTTAAGATCATGCCGCTCGATTTTACGACGACCCTCGGCCTGTGGCAGAGCATGAGTCGCGAAGATGCTGCAGTTTGCTATGGCATGACGGGCGGCATTCCTGCATATATCGAGAAAGTCGATCCTGCCGCACCGCTCAAGGATAACATCAAACGTCTTTTTCTTACTCCTACGGGCTATCTCTTTGAGGAGCCGAGTAACCTGCTATTGCAAGAGTGCCGCAATCCTGAGCAATATGATGCGATCGTGCAAGCAATTGCTCAGGGGCGCTCGAGGATCTCGGAGATTGCGAGCTCTACGGGAATCCCTGCGAGCAATGTAAAGAGCTATGTGGATAAGCTGGCGTCGCTTGAGATTGTCGAGCGCGAGCTGCCCCTAAACGAGACGAGCAATAAGCGAGCCGTGTATCTGCTGAGCGATCAGATGTTTAGGTTCTGGTACAAGTTTGTTCCGCAGAACATCGGGCTGATTCAAAACGATATGGCCGAGATGGCGTATAAACGCATTGAGTCGCACGTATCGGATTACATGGGTACGGTCTTTGAGCTTATATGCAGGCAATATGTGTACGAACTCGCGCGCGCAGGCCGGCTCGATGTGGTTCCGGCGAGCGTCGGGCGCTGGTGGGGGACGGATAATCGCACGCATACGCAGGAAGAAATCGACTTAATTGTTGACGATGGCGAGGGCACTGCTCTGTTTGCGGAGTGCAAATGGCGCAATGAACCGGTGGGCGAAGACGTGCTGCAAAAGCTCGTGCACCGAAGCGAGCTCTTTAGACGGCAACGAAAAAGCTGTGCACTATTCTCAAAAAGCGGCTTTACGCAGGGATGTCGGGATGCCGCGGATAGCAGGGGAGACGTCAAGCTGATCTCGTTTGCCGAGATGTGCGAGCGGAGATAACCAAGCGCGCTCTGATGTGATGCTCGGAATGGGACGCGCTTTCCCTTTGGCAGAAAGCGCATCCCAGATTTCGGCCTCAGAGTGGGACGCATTTTCCGGTAGAGGCCTGGAGCGGAAAGCACGTCCCAGAATCCGGGCAATTCGCTGGTCCGGTGGTTGAGCAAGCGCCGCGCCAAGGATGCCGAGCGTAAAACCTACAATGAAAACGGCGTAAAAACTGCATTGAGAATGGCGTAATTTCGCAGGATGACGTCGCCCGCTGGTGCTGCAGGAGCGGTGACCTGCAAACCTTGGGTTTTCGGACGAGCTTGCGCGAGAGAGCAGGCCAGTATGTGCGCTCGAAGGCCCGCGTTCGCGTGCGCCCCAAGCGCTACTTCTGTGACCCGTCACTTGCGGCGGCGTTGCTGGGGGCTACCCCTGAGCGGCTGCTTGGCGATATGCAAACGCTGGGGATGCTCTTTGAGAATCTCATCCTGCGCGACGTGCGCGTGTTCCTTTCCACCTACGGCGGTGTCGACAACAGTGTTCATTATTTCCGAGATGAGAAGGGCCTTGAGGTCGATCTGATCGTTGAGCACGACGGGCATTGGGGAGGCGGCGGCGTCGACAGTTCGATAACGCCACCGCTCTGTTTCTAAATCATTGCAATCCCGCGCACGGCACTCAGCAGCTCGTACTCCCTTTGGCTCCACTGGCACAGCTCGGCCGCGTCGACGGCGTCGCGGCATAGATCCAGGAACACCTCGGCGCCCTCGCAGAAACACTTGCGGGCAAAGTCACCCGAGCCGTTCGCGATGCACGTGCCGTCTGCAAACAGCTTCCAACTCGACGGCTCGCGCGAGTCGTCTCCGAGCAGCTTGATCTGCAGAACATGTGGGTTGCCAGCAGCACAGAGCTCTTTCTCGAGCTTCTGTACCGTAAAGCGCATCTGGTGGGAGAGGCTGCTCTTGACCATGGCCGAGGCATAGCCGCTCGGCCCGTCCAGAAGATGCATTCGTTTTGGTTTGACGACCAGGTTGTGGAAGTTACGCTCGCTGCGCACGGAGAAATTGTCCATACGGACTCCTTTCATCGATGTTGGCAGGGCCACCGTGCCTCTTGGCCGGTTGGCGTCGGGATCGTGGAGCCAACTCTCTACCCCGACTCTGGATAAAACGCGCCCGCTCCTTGCGGGCAAGAGGAAGTCTATCAACGTGTACGGACAGAAATCAAGCGCCATCCGCGAAATGACGCGCGGATGGCGTTGGTTTCCCAAGTGATTATTCGGCTTTCATCCGGAAAAGTGTCGAAATAGGCACTTTAAAACTTCGGAAAAGTGTCAAATTCGATAGGCAAATTATCCGGAAAAGTGTAGCTGGATGACAAAACGGCACTTAGAAGCCGGTGCTGGATGCGGGATCCTGCGGCCGCCTTCAGCCCTCGCTACTCGTCGTCCCCGTCGTTGGGGTCGCCCTTGAGGGTGTTGATGTCCAGGTACTGGTTATCGTCCTCTTTTTGCTGGGTCTCCGACTCCGCTTGGGTGGGGCCGCGGAACAGCTGGAATCCCTCAAACGCAATGGCGCCGAGCAGGGCAATGACAATGGCGATAAAGGCAACCTTGACTGCCTGCGGAAATTCCGAGAAACGCAGCGCCTTTTCCTCGGCGTAATAATCGGCGAAGCGCTCTTCGCCCGTGCTTTTGGTATACGCCGGCGCGGACGCGGCCTCCGGGTCATATTCCGGCGCAGGCGTGGCGGCGTACGGATCGTTGAGATAATCGCTTGATGCGGTGCCATAATCCTCGGTCTCGATGCGATTGTTGCCTGCATAGCCATCGGAATAAT
The DNA here is from genome assembly GCA_934643145.1 of uncultured Collinsella sp. Classification (GTDB taxonomy): domain Bacteria; phylum Actinomycetota; class Coriobacteriia; order Coriobacteriales; family Coriobacteriaceae; genus Collinsella. The sequence goes on from CAKUBM010000001.1 coordinate 5,265, forward strand.
CGGAATATGCCGCACCGCCCTCATAGTCCGCGGCGCTCGTGTTGGCGGCAAAAAGCGGGTTAACTGGAACATCGAACGCCGGCATGCCGGTAGAGGTCTCATCCAGATCGGCTGCAGCCCAGGAATCGTAGGCAACCTGATGGGCAACGGGCTCATCGAGCCTTGCGACCGGAGGCTTGCGTGCCGCGGGAACGGGCAACTGCTGGGCGTTGTACATAACGGTGCTGTCGGCCGATTTGCTCCGCGTCGCCGCAGCGAGAAATGCCGCCGTCTCGGACGGGTCGCTTGCGGGGCGGGGAGTGGGCGTGGGCGTCGAAATGGGTGCGGGCGTAGACGCGGGCGTCGAAACAGGCGGCTGCGCAGGAGTCGGCGCAGGTGCGGACTTAGGCGCAAGTGCGGGATTGGGGCTTGACGGGCGAGCCCCGCCGCCCATGAGTTCGTCGGCGGTCCACGGGCGATCATCCATCACATCGTCAAGGCTCAGTGAAAACAGGTCGTCTTCACCCTCATCGAACATGTGGTGCACATGTCCACCAATTGCCGGAGTCACTCCGCGACCGGTGCACGATGCCTTGCTCAACGCCATTCTGTTCCACCCTTTCGAAATGCTTATCCCATCGATTATATGGAACTTGCCTTGCAGCAGAGTCTCGGATTCGTGCATTCCAGAACTCGCGCCCAAAAGGGGAGGGCGACTCGGCGAACTTCCTACTTGTCGCTGGCCGCAGCCTTGGCCTCGTTGAGGTAGCTATAGAAGCTGTACTTGGAGATGCCAAAGAACTCGCAGGCGCGCTCGCTCGACTTGGAGATAAGGAAGGCACCGCGACGGTCGAGGTAGCCAATGGCGCGAATGCGCTCGTCTTTGGTCATGAGCGCCGCGGGCTTGCCTACATATTGCTCGCACTCGCGCAGCAGATCCTCGAGCAGATCGCCGATGTTTTTGGTAATGGGCTCGGGCTCGGTGTATCCCGCGCCGCCGGTGCCGGTGAAAGCGTCGAGCGAGCGCTCAAAAGCCTTCATAAGCGTAATGTCAAAGTTAATGCCCAAAATGCCGACAGGCTTGCCCTCGTCGTTGCGGATAAAGATGGTCGAGGACTTGAGCAGCTTGCCATCGGCGGTTTTGGTGAGGTACGGCTCGCGGTCGTGCACGTCGGCGGTGCCCTCGTGCATGGATTCAAGCACAATATGGCTGGGGCCGTCACCCAGTTTGCGCCCGCTGACGTGGCCGTTTTCGATCACTACGATGGAGTGGTCCACGTCATCGGTCTCCAGATCGTGGACGACGATTTCGCAGTTGGGGCCAAATTGGAGCGCCAGGCCGTGTGCAAGGCGCTTGTAGAACTCAATCTGTGCGGGGGTCATGGGTGCCTTCCTAAAAATTAGTTTGGGCTCACTGTGCCATAAACCCCACTTGTTCGCAAATAACGAAAGCGTCGCTGTGTTATGTGACCGTTCGGCGGCGAAAAGGTACCGATTACGGCAACAAACAATTTGTTAGGTTTTCCAATCAAAAAGTGTGATAGAACAGTGCTAACAAACTTTTTGTTTGGCATCCACATAAAAGTTCAGTCGCATGAATGGGAATGGGCTGAGACGCGTATGCGGGGGCCGGCAAGAGAGAACTTAAGGAGTTCACCGTATGGCCGATAAGATCCAGTGGGCGGGCAACACGATGCCCAAGAGCGATGACAAGCACTTGGGAATCATGAGCCTCGACCACGTGAAGAAGGCCCGCGCCTTCCACCAGTCGTTTCCCCAGTACACCGTCACTCCGCTTGCCCGCCTGGATGGCCAGGCCGCGCGCCTGGGCCTGTCCAACTTGTGCGTTAAGGACGAGAGCTATCGCTTTGGTCTCAACGCCTTTAAGGTTCTGGGCGGTTCGTTTGCCATGGCCAACTACATTGCCGACGAGACCGGCAAGGACGTTGCCGAGTGCACCTTCGATTACCTGACCTCCGATCAGCTTGCCAAGGACTTTGGCCAGGCCACCTTCTTTACCGCCACCGACGGCAACCATGGCCGCGGCGTGGCATGGGCTGCCAACAAGCTGGGCCAGAAAGCCGTCGTGCACATGCCCAAGGGTTCCACCAAGCCTCGCTTTGATAACATCGCCGCCGAGGGCGCCACGGTGACCATCGAAGAGGTCAACTACGACGAGTGCGTGCGCATGGCCGCCGCCGAGGCCGATGCCTGCGAGCGCGGCGTCATCGTCCAGGACACCGCCTGGGAAGGCTACGAGAAGATCCCGTCCTGGATCATGGAGGGCTACGGCACCATGGCTTCCGAGGCTGCCGAGCAGCTGCGCGAGATGGCCATCAACCGCCCGACGCACGTCTTTGTCCAGGCTGGCGTGGGTTCGCTCGCCGGCGCCGTGGTGGGCTACTTCACCAACCTCTATCCCGATAACCCGCCGACCTTTGTCGTGGTCGAGTGCGCTCCGGCCGCCTGCCTGTACAAGGGCGCTGCCGCCGGCGACGGCGACCCGCGCATCGTGGACGGCGACATGCCCTCCATCATGGCCGGTCTGTGCTGCGGCGAGCCCAACATCCTGGGCTGGGATATCCTGCGCAACCACACCACCGCCTTCGTGTCCTGTCCCGACTGGGTCACCGCTCGCGGCATGCGCACCCTGGGCGCTCCCGAGAAGGGCGATCCGCGCGTCATCTCCGGCGAGTCCGGCGCTGTGACCACCGGCCTGGTCGAGACCCTCATGCTCGATCCCGAGTACGCCGAGCTCAAGGAGCTCATCGGCCTGGACAAGACGAGCTCCGTGCTCTGCTTCTCCACCGAGGGCGATACTGACCCCGACCAGTATCGCCGCATCGTCTGGGAGGGCGAGTACCCCACCTGCTAGCAGACTGACCTGTCCGGAGGCAGCCGGAGGACTTTACTCCCTGCTCGGACAGTCCTGCTCGCACGGAGAGCACATTAAGTGCTCTCCGGCTCGTGCGGAACTCGCGACGGAGCAAAGTCCTCCGTCCGCCTCCTATGGTTACTTGCTTGTGGAGTGCTCGACCTCACGCTGCTTGGCACAAGTGATCTATCTGAAATATCTACCTGTAGGTAAACCCTTGTAGAAAGGTTGACTGTTATGACTAAAGAACTCGATTTTGATGCCATTAAGGCTGCGGCTGAGTCTCATCGTGCTGATATGACGCGTTTTCTTCGCGCCATGATCTCGCACCCCTCTGAGTCCTGCGAGGAGGGCGAGGTTGTCGCTTGCATCAAGGCCGAGATGGAGAGCCTTGGCTATGACGAGGTCAAGGTCGACGGCCTGGGCAACGTTATGGGCTTTATGGGCGAGGGCGACAAGATCATCGCCATCGACTCTCACATCGACACCGTCGGCATCGGCAACATCGAGAACTGGGATGCCGATCCCTATGAGGGCTACGAGACCGACGAGATCATCTACGGCCGCGGCGGCTCCGACCAGGAGGGCGGCATGGCTTCTGCTACCTACGCTGCCAAGATGATGAAGGACATGGGCCTCATCCCCGAGGGCTATAAGATCATGGTCGTCGGCACCGTCCAGGAAGAGGACTGCGACGGCATGTGCTGGCAGTACATCTACAACAAGGACGGCATTAAGCCCGAGTTCGTCATTTCCACCGAGCCCACCGACGGCGGCATCTATCGCGGTCACCGCGGCCGCATGGAGATCCGCGTCGACGTTCACGGCACCTCCTGCCACGGCTCCGCTCCCGACCGCGGCGACAACGCCATCTACAAGATGGCCGACATCATCGCCGACGTCCGCGCCCTCAACAACAACGGCTGCGACGAGTCGACCGACATCAAGGGCCTCGTCAAGATGCTCGACCCCAAGTACAACCCCGAGCACTTTGAGGATGCCCGCTTCCTGGGTCGCGGCACCTGCACCGTCAGCCAGATCTTCTACACCAGCCCCAGCCGCTGCGCCGTGGCCGATTCCTGCGCCATCTCCATCGACCGTCGCATGACCGCCGGTGAGACCTGGGAGTCCTGCCTGGACGAGATCCGCAACCTGCCGGCCGCCAAGAAGTACGGCGACGACGTGAAGGTTTCCATGTACATGTACGACCGTCCGTCCTGGACCGGCGAGGTCTACGAGACCGAGGCTTACTTCCCCACGTGGATCAACAAGGAGACCGCTCCGCACGTCAAGGCCCTCGTCGACGCCCACAAGGCCATGTTCGGTGACGAGCGCATCGGCTGCGAGCCCAGCATGGACAAGCGCACCGGTCGTCCGCTGTGCGACAAGTGGACCTTCTCCACGAACTGCGTTTCCATCCAGGGCCGCTACGGCATCCCCTGCGTGGGCTTTGGCCCGGGTGCCGAGTCTCAGGCTCACGCTCCCAACGAGGTCACCTACAAGGACGACCTGGTCACCGCTGCCGCCATGTATGTGGCTGCCCTGAACCTCTACGATCCGAGCCAGGCCGATGGCGACGCCACCGTGTTCCGCGCCGGTCTGACCAACAACAAGATCGACTAGTCCCATTCCTCGATTTTGTTGAGCCGGGGGCCGCTCGTGTCCCCGGCACCCCCCCCCGTTGACTTGGGGCCCGCGGTCGTTATCTCCCATGCTTCCTCAACGGTAGCGGGTCCTCGTCATAGTGCTCGGCATGTTCTAGCCACACGCGCATGCCGGAGCATATCTACTCATTGCGATCGTTTCATCTTTGGAAAGGATATTTACATGGACGCTAAGTTTACCGAGCTCGTCGAGCAGCTGAACGGCCTCGATTTTAAGGGCATGTACGGCAGCGACTTCCTGCACACCTGGGATAAGACCACCGATGAGCTCAAGGCGCTCTATATCGTCGCCGACGCCCTGCGCGAGCTGCGCGAGAACAACGTTTCGTCCAAGATCTTCGACTCGGGCCTGGCTGTCTCGCTGTTCCGCGACAACTCCACCCGTACGCGTTTCTCCTTCTCTAAGGCCGCCAACCTGCTCGGCCTTGAGCTGCAGGACCTGGACGAGAAGAAGTCCCAGATCGCTCACGGCGAGACCGTCCGCGAGACCGCTACCATGATCTCCTTCATGGCCGACGTCATCGGCATCCGCGACGACATGTACATCGGCAAGGGCGACGCCTACATGGCCGAGGTCTCCGAGTCCGTGCAGCAGGCCTATGAGGATGGCGTTCTGGATCACCGTCCCACGCTCATCTCCCTGCAGTCCGATTCCGACCACCCCACGCAGTCCTCTGCCGACATGCTCTACCTCATCAACGAGTTTGGCGGTCTTGAGAACCTCAAGGGCAAAAAGGTTGCCGTCACCTGGGCCTATTCGCCCTCTTACGGCAAGCCGCTGTCCTGCCCGCAGTCGCTGATCAGCCTGCTGCCCCGTTTTGGCATGGACGTCACCCTGGCCCACCCCGAGGGCTACGACCTCATGCCCGAGGTCGTCGAGCGCGCCAAGGGCTATGCCGCCGAATCCGGCACCACCTTTAAGCAGGTCAACACCATGGCCGAGGCCTTCGAGGGCGCCGACATCGTGATCCCCAAGAGCTGGGCTCCGTTTGCCGCCATGGAGAAGCGCACCAACCTGTACGCCGAGGGCGACGACGCCGGCATCGCTGCGCTCGAGAAGGAGCTGCTCGCTCAGAACGCCACCCATCAGGACTGGTGCTCCACGACCGAGCTCATGGAGAAGACCGCCAACGGCCAGGACACCATCTTTATGCACCCGCTGCCCGCCGACATCTCCGGTGTCTCCTGCGAGCACGGCGAGGTCAACGCCGACGTCTTCGACATGCACCGTGTGGGCATGTACAAGGAGGCTAGCTACAAGCCGTACGCCATCGCAGCCATGATGTTCCTGCAGAAGGTTGCCGATCCCGCCGCTACCCTCAAGGCCCTCGACGAGCGCAACACCGCCCGTTGGTTCCAGGCCTAAAGCCGCGCTGAGGTAAGCCATGTAAAGGGGGCGCTCTGCCAACCGGCGGGGTGCCCCTTTTTGCATCGTGGGCGTGCGGGATAAGCGCTTTCGATGTAGATGCCCCGCGACGCGAGTTATGGGTACGATGGTTTCAGGGAGGTATCGCCATGAAACTTGGTTGCGTCATTATGGCTTCGGGCGAGGGCAAGCGGTTTGGCTCTAACAAGATGCTTGCCGATATCTATGGCAAGCCGCTGATTGCCCGGACTATCGATTCGGTTCCCCGGGGCTTTGACGTTGTGGTTTCGACGCGTTGGCCCGAGGTCGCTCAGATTTGCGAGGACAAGCATTGCCCGCGCGTGCTGCACGATGGCGGGCTGCGCAGCGAAAGCGTCCGTGCGGGCCTTTCGTGGGGAGTCGAACGCAACTGGAAAGGTTGCCTCTTTTTGCCGGGCGACCAGCCGCTCGTGAGTTCGGATTCTTTTGAGGCTATGGTTCGTGCATTTGACGAGCGTGGCCGCAAGCATCCGGTGCGTCTTGCGTGCAACGGTGAGCCTTCGAGCCCGGTGCTCTTTCCGGCGGAACTGTTCGATGCACTTATGTGTCTTGAGGGCAAGGACGGTGGCGGTTCGATCCTCGGGGACCGTATCGACGTGGTGCTGGTCGAGGCGCGTGCCTACGAGCTGTGGGACGTCGATACCGCCAAGGGACAGCAACGCATAACGGAGCATATCGCCGCCTGCTCGTATTTTGATCGCGTGGCCAACTGCATCAATCAATAAGGAGCAATAATGATCATCATCAAAAACGGCGCGCTCGTGACGCCACAGGGGCTTCGCCGCGCCGATCTTGCCATGGATGGCGATAAGATCGTGCGGATTGCCGCGGCGATTGAGCCGGCCGAGGGCGATACCGTCGAGGATGCTGCGGGCTGCTGGGTGTTCCCGGGCTTTATCGATGGGCACACGCACATGCAGTGCTGGACCGGCATGGATTGGACAGCCGATAGCTTTGAGACCGGCACGCGCGCGGCTGCCTGCGGCGGCACGACGACCATTGTGGACTACGCGACGGCCGATCGCGGCGTGACCATGCCCGATGCCTTGGTCGAGTGGCATCATCGCGCCGACGGCACCTGCACCGCCAACTATGCTTTCCATATGGCGCTTGCCGAGTGGAATGAGCGCAACCGCGCCGATCTTTCGGCCATGCGCGAGGCGGGCGTGTCGTCGTTTAAGACCTACTTTGCCTACGACCATCTGCGCCTGGACGATGCCGAGACGCTCGAGGTGCTGGAGGAGCTCAAGCGCGTGGGCGGTATCCTGTGCGTGCATTGCGAGAACGGCACGTTGGTCAACGCGCTGCAGAAGCGCGCGTTTGAGCAGGGTATCCACGGGCCCGAGGGCCATGCGCTCAGCCGTCCGGACGTGTGTGAGGCCGAGGCCGTGAGCCGCCTGCTGTATCTGGCGCACTTGGCCGGGGACGCTCCGGTCAACGTGGTGCACCTTTCGACCAAGCTGGGGCTCGAGGCCATTCGCGCTGCCAAAGCGCGCGGGCAGAAGAACATCTATGTCGAGACATGCCCTCAGTATCTGATGCTCGACGACACCTGCTACTTGGAGCAGGGCGAGGACGGCTTTGCGGGCGCCAAGTACGTGATGAGCCCGCCGCTGCGCCATGCCGGTGACCGTGCCGCGCTGCGCGAGGCGCTTGTGGCTGGCGAGATCGATACTATTGCGACCGATCATTGCAGCTTTAACCTGCACGGGCAAAAGGACCGAGGACGCGATGATTTCCGCGCGATTCCCAACGGCGGGCCCGGCGTGGAGCATCGTCCCGTTGCGATTGCCACGAGCTTTGAGGGACAGCTGGGTCCCGAGGATTTGTGTCGCTTGATGAGCGAGAATCCGGCGCGCGTTTTCGGCATGTATCCGCGCAAGGGCTGTCTTGCCGAGGGCGCCGATGCCGACGTGTGCGTGTGGGATCCGTGCGCGCGTTGGACGATCAGCGCCGCGACGCAGCATCAGGCCGTGGACTACACGCCGCTCGAGGGCTTTGAGGCACATGGTCGCGCCAAGGCCGTGTTTGTGAACGGCGTGCTGGCGGCACGCGACGGCGAGCCCACCGGAGCCCAACCCGGCCGCTACGTGCCCCGCTAACAGGAAGACCGCCGGGGTAGCTAATTTGGGAGATGATTTTTTGGGACGGGGTGGCAAAAAGAGCCCCGTCCCAAATTAGCTACCCCTGGAGGCTGGTGGCGATGAGGGGGCGGTTGAGGGCTGCCTCGAAGCGATCTGCCATTGTTGGGTCGGCAAGCGTGTCGGCTTGGTTGAGCATGACGCGTGCGGTGCTGAGCCCCAGCGCCTGCATCTCGGCATTGAGCACCTGGGCGACGCGCTCGGGCGTGGCGACGTCGGTAGGCTCGCAGCCGCAGCGCTCGCAGAAGAGCTCGGGGCGGTGGACAACCTCGGCGACGGGCTTGCCCAGCCCCGAGGCGCCGACGACCCAGACAACGTTTGCCGTGGCGGCGGGAATTACCGGCTCCCAGGCGGCATGCGCCTTGAGCGGGAGTCGCTTGCTGCCATCTGCCTCGGCCAACACATAGTCAAAGCGCTGCGTCAGCTCGTTGGGCGGCTCGGCGGGGGCGGAGAGCTTGCCTGTCTCCGGGTCCAAAACACCCGCCTGGCAGATGCTTCCGCGGACAAGCCCCGCGCATGCCTCGCAGGTGCAGCCGGGAACATGTAGGGCCCCCGGCTTCCAAGGCGCGGCGTCCAGGCGACGGCTCGACCCGTCCCATGGCACGCCGGCGACGGGAAACATGTGCGTGGTGGTACAGAGGAGCACGCGGCCGCCGGTGCGCATGAGCTCGAGACCAAGCGTCTTCAGCAGCGTCGACTTGCCGCCACTGCCGATAATCGCGGTAATGCCCGGCTCGATCCTGAGCGCAGAGGCAAGATTGCCGCTAACCGTTTCCATCTGTTCACCGCCGTATAATACTGTGATAATAAATAATCATCAGAGTAGCGGCCGAACCGCTTTTGCTCTGCTCAAACCGTAGCACAGGGAGGTGTCCCGGGAATGCTCGTTTATGTTCGCGGCGCCGGCGATATCGCCACGGGCGTCGCTGCCCGTTTGGTGCGCGCCGGCGTGTCGGTCGTTATGGCAGATATCGCGGTTCCCACGTGCATCCGCCGCACGATCTGTTTTTGCGAGGCCATTCGCCTGGGCGAGGTCGAGGTCGAAGGCATTCGCGCTCGCTTGGCACAGACGCCGGCTGAGGCGCTTGCAATTACCGAGGCCGGAGACGTCGCCGTCGTGGTAGACCCCCAGGCTAAGATGCTCGACGAACTGAAGCCTGCTGCCGTGGTCGACGCGATTCTGGCTAAGCGCAACTTGGGCACCATGCGCGATATGGCGCCTGTCGTCATCGCCGTAGGGCCGGGCTTTACCGCGCCGGTCGATTGCGACGCCGTGGTCGAGACCATGCGCGGTCATTTCCTCGGCCGCGTCATCACCCAAGGTTCGCCCCAGCCCAATACGGGCGTGCCGGGCATCATCGCCGGCTATGGCAAGGAGCGCGTTATCCACAGCCCCGCCGCCGGCGTGTTTAGGTCCGACCGCGCGATCGGCGACATCGTGAGTGCCGGAGACGTGATTGGCTACGCGGGCGATACGCCCATGTGCACGCAGATCGATGGCTGTCTGCGCGGGCTTTTGGCGAACGGCGTGCAGGTGACTGAGGGCTTTAAATGCGCCGATGTCGATCCGCGCGGCGATGCCAGCTATATCAACTACATTTCGGACAAAGCGACGTCGGTCGGCGGCGGCGTGCTCGAGGCGCTCGCCATGCTCACCGGTGTATTTCAGGAATAGGAAGCGACGATGGAAAAGCTCGATGTGGTGAATGCTGCGCTTGGCGCTCTGAAGGCTGGTAAGACGTGCGAGCTGGTGGTCGTGGCCGGCACGGCAGGGTCATCGCCGCGCGGCGTGGGCGCCTGGATGGCCGTCTTTGCCGATGGCAGCCAAGCGGGCACCATCGGCGGCGGCAAGATTGAGCTCTTTGCGCTGGACGAGGCGCGCGAGCTGCTGGCCGCAGGTCAATCGCGTCTGGTCCGCTACACCATGGGCGGTGAGAACTCCGATACCGGCATGATCTGCGGCGGAGCCATCTGCCTGTGCTATCTGCACCTGGATGTATCGCAGGTGCCGTTGTTCCAGTCGGTTGCCGACGTCTTGGCATATCGACGCATCGGCGACTTCGTCATCGACTTTGAACCGTTTATCGCAAACGCGCTCGAGGGCGATGTGGCCGAGTACCATGGCGAGGAATCGCGCCATACCATAGCCGACTGCCCCGAGCTTTCGCTGGTGGAGGAGGGGAGTAAGGTCACCTACACCAACGCCGCCTCCGAGATTCCCCCGGCGCACATCGAGACGCTCTGCCCCGAGGGCCTGACCTATATCTTTGGCTGCGGCCACGTGGGTGCTGCGACGGCGCGGGTGCTCACGGCGGCGGGCTTTGCCGTCGTGGCTTGCGACGACCGCCCCGGCACACTGACCCCCGAATGGGTGCCCGGTGTCTACGACCGTCGTCTGGTCGACTACAAGAACCTGAGCAAGCAGTGCCCCATCGGCCCGCGTGACCTAGTGGTCGTCGCCACGGCGGGTCACAAGTCCGATATCGACGTGGTGATTCAGGCCATGCACGCCAAGCCCGCCTATCTGGGCTGTCTGGGTTCGCGCCGCAAGACGGCCTTTGTGCGCGCCCGCCTGGAGCAGGAGGGCTTTACGCAGGACCAGATCGACGGGCTGCACCTGCCGATCGGCGTTGCCATCGAGGCCGAGGATCCCGAGGAGATTGCCATCTCCATCGCTGCCGAGATGATCCACCTGCGCCGCACCAAGCTCGTCCCCCGCAAGCGCTAGTCGCATCCCCATCAATAAGTTGCGGTGGAATACGGACTGTTTAAGCCTGTTAGGCCGCCAAACGGTCCCTATTTCACCGCAACTGCCATTTTCCTCCGTCCCCTAGGGATCAATATGTGCGGGGGAGTTGTGGAGTTGTGCAGGCAGACGAGGTTTTTCTGGAAATACGCTCCCGATGCGCGTATAGTACCGATTGTTTTGTCGGCTCCTGCTGCGTCGAGTCCAAACCGCGAAATGCCATGAGCGGCGCGGATGCAGCCAGGAGGCACGAGGACAACCCATCGTGGCCACGCCCCGTGCTTAAAACCCCAAGAAGGAGTGAACAATGGCAGAAGAGAAGTATGTGCCGCGTCTGAAGACCAAGTACAACAACGAGGTCAAGCAGCAGCTTCAGGACAAGTTCCAGTACGAGAACGTCATGATGATCCCCAAGTTTGAGAAGATCGTCGTGAACATGGGTGTCGGCGAGGCCGCTACCGATTCCAAGGCCATCGACGGTGCCGTGCGCGACCTGCGCGCCATCACCGGCCAGCAGCCGATGATCACCCGTGCCCGCAAGTCCATCGCTACCTTCCGCCTGCGCGCTGGTATGCCGATCGGCTGCAAGGTTACCCTGCGTGGCGACCGTATGTGGGAGTTCTTCGATCGTCTGACCTCCGTCGCGATCCCCCGTATCCGCGACTTCCGCGGCATCTCGGCCAAGAGCTTCGACGGCCGTGGTAACTTCTCCATGGGCGTCACCGAGCAGCTCATCTTCCCCGAGATCGACTTCGACTCCGTTGATCACCAGCGTGGTATGGACATCACTTTCGTGACCACCGCCAACACCGATGAGGAGGCCAAGGCCCTTCTGGACGCCTTCGGTTTCCCGTTCAAGAAATAGGTTCACCTGCCCTATGAGCGCCGTTCCCACAAGGGGGCGGCGCTTGGGGCGAACAATACTCTATGTGAGGAGGATATAAGTGGCTAAGACATCGATGATCGTCAAGTGCAATCGCAAGCAGAAGTTCTCTACTCGTGAGTACACGCGCTGCCAGCGCTGCGGCCGTCCGCACTCTGTGTACCGCAAGTTCGGCCTGTGCCGTGTCTGCTTCCGCGAGCTTGCACTCAAGGGCGAGCTTCCCGGCGTTAAGAAGGCCAGCTGGTAAGTCACTACCAGCGTTTCAAGCATCAGTTTGGAACAGGGAAAACGCGCTAAAAAGGCTTTGCCGTTAAGGGCGGCGAAGAACCAAGAGCACGTGTTCATCAAGAACGAAGGAGAATCTGTATGAACCTTACAGACCCGATCGCAGATATGCTTACGCGCATCCGTAACGCTAACTCTGTGAACAAGGCCACGGTCTCCATGCCGAGCAGCAAGAAGCTCGTCGAGATCGCTCGTGTTCTGCACGAGGAGGGCTACATCGAGGGCTACGATGTCGAGGACACCGTTCCCCAGAAGACTCTGCACATCACGCTTAAGTATGGTCCCAAGAAGGCTAAGGTCATCAACGGCATCCGCCGCATTTCCAAGCCGGGCCTGCGTAAGTACACCGGCGTTGCCGACATGCCCCGCGTCCGCGGTGGCCTTGGTACCGCCATTATTTCCACCAGCCATGGCGTCATGACCGACCGCGATGCTCGCAAGCACAACGTCGGCGGCGAGATCATCGCTTACGTCTGGTAATTCGCTCGGTAGGTAGAAGGAAAGGAGATCACCGTGTCTCGTATCGGTAATAAGCCTGTCCAGATTCCCGCCGGAGTCGAAGTGGCAGTCAACGGCAACAACGTTGTCGTCAAGGGCCCCAAGGGCCAGCTCGAGCTCGATGTCTTTGAGAAGCTCGCTATCAACGTCGAGGACAACGTCCTCACCGTTTCCCGTCCCGACGACGAGCGTGAGACCCGTGCCCGTCACGGCCTCACCCGCGCCCTCATCCACAACATGGTTGTTGGCGTTTCCGAGGGCTTCGAGAAGAAGCTCGAGCTCGCCGGCGTCGGTTACCGCGTGCAGCAGAAGGGCAAGAACCTCGAGTTCTCCCTGGGCTTCTCGCACCCCGTGATCGTCGAGGCTCCCGAGGGCATCACCTTCGAGGTTCCCGACAACACCCACGTGAACGTCAAGGGTATCAACAAGCAGCAGGTCGGTCAGATCGCCGCTGAGATCCGCGGCCATCGTCCTCCCGAGCCTTACAAGGGCAAGGGTATCCACTACGTTGGCGAGCACATCCGCCGCAAGCTGGGTAAGGCCGCCAAGTAGTCGTAACCGACTCACTCGCATAAGACCAGCACCCCGTCAGGTGCTGGCAAGATCAACCTTTTTAGGAGTTTACGTATGAACAAGCATAAGGCGAAGCTGGAAGGCCTCAAGCGTCGTCAGCGTCGTGTTCGCGGCAAGGTCTCGGGTACCTCCGAGCGTCCGCGTCTTCGCGTGACCCGTACTAACGCCAACATCTATGCCCAGATCATCGACGACAGCAAGGGCTCCAGCCTGACGCTCGTCTCTGCCTCGACCCTCGAGGCCGAGTTCAAGGGCACCCACACCTCGAACAAGGAGGCTGCGGAGAAGGTCGGTCAGCTCGTTGGCAAGCGTGCCATCGAGGCCGGCATCACCAAGGTCGCCTTCGATCGCGGTGGCCGTATCTACCATGGCCGCGTCAAGGCCCTCGCCGACGGTGCTCGTGCCGCCGGTCTCGAGTTCTAGGAGGTATGTAGCACATGGCTCGTAATCAGAAGCAGCAGCGCGAGGCCTCCGAGTTCGAGGAGCGCGTCGTTTACATCAACCGCGTGTCGAAGACCGTCAAGGGTGGTCGTCGCATGAGCCTCGTCGCTCTCGTCGTCGTTGGCGACGGCAAGGGCAACGTCGGCGTTGGCATGGGCAAGTCCGCTGAGGTGCCCCTGGCCATCTCCAAGGCGTCTCTCGATGCCAAGAAGAACATGTTCCACGTGCCGGTGACCGAGCAGGGCACCATTCCGCACGAGGTTCTCGGTCACTTTGGTGCCGGCCGCATCATCATCAAGCCCGCTGTCGAGGGTACCGGCGTTATCGCCGGCGGCGCTGTGCGTCCCCTCTTCGAGCTTGCTGGCATCAAGAACGTCCTGTCCAAGTCCCTCGGTACCGACAACGGCCTCAACATCATCAAGGCTGCCGTCGAGGGCCTCAAGGAGCTCTCCAGCCCTGAGGACGTCGCGGCTCGCCGTGGCCTGACGGTCTCCGAGATGTTCGTCGGTAAGGAGAACTAAGCATGGCTGACACCATCAAGATCAAGCAGGTCCGCAGCACCAACGGTTGCAAGCAGGACCAGGTCCGTACTGTCCGTGCCCTCGGTCTCCACAGGATCCGCGAGGTTCGCGAGATTGCTGACAACGAGTCCGTCCGCGGCATGATCTTCAAGGTCAAGCACCTTGTCGAGATTGTAGAGGAGTAGCAAATGCAGCTTCACGATCTTACTCCCGCGCCCGGTTCCACCAAGAACCGCAAGCGCGTCGGCCGTGGCAATTCTTCGGGTCACGGCACCACTTCTGGCCGCGGCCAGAAGGGTCAGGGTTCCCGCTCTGGCGGCACCAAGGGTGCCGGCTTCGAGGGTGGCCAGACTCCGCTGGCTATGCGCCTGCCCAAGCTTCCGGGCTTCCGCAACCCCCGTCGTATCGAGTACACCGCTGTTAACGTTGAGCGTCTCGAGCGTAAGTTCGAGGACGGCGCTGTGATCGACGGTGCCGCTCTTAAGGCCGCTCGCATCACCAAGAGCGAGTTCGAGCCCGTCAAGGTGCTCGGCAATGGTGAGCTCACCAAGAAGTTCACGGTCAAGGTCGACAAGGTCAGCGCTTCTGCGCAGGCCAAGATCGAGGCCGCCGGCGGAAAGGTCGAGCTGCCGTGCTAAATGGTCTTAAGAATGCTTTCCGCATCAAAGAATTGCGCGAAAAGATTCTTTTTACCATAGCTATGCTCGTCGTGTACCGCATTGGTGCGCACGTTCCTGTGCCCGGCATTCCCTTCCAGGGGATGCTGGGCCTTTTCTCGACCGATAACAATTCGGTCGCCGCAGGTGCTATGGCCCTCCTGAATCTTTTCTCTGGCGGCGCGTTGAGCTATGTGTCGGTATTTTCGCTGGGCATCATGCCTTACATCACCAGCTCGATCATCCTCCAGATGCTCCAGGCCGTTGTGCCTTCCCTGCATGAGCTTGCCCGCGAGGGCGAGGTTGGTCAGACCAAGATTACGCAGTATTCGCGTTACCTCACCCTGGCTCTGGCAATCCTCAATTCCGTGGGTTACCTCTTCCTCTTTAAGAGCTTCGGCATCAGCTTCAATGGCGCCGGCGCTCCCGAGATCATCTTCGACCTCATGATCGTCGGCACGCTCACCGCGGGCGCCATGCTGATCATGTGGATTGGTGAGCTCATCACCCAGCGCGGTATCGGCAATGGCATGTCGCTGATCATCTTCGCGAACATCATGGCCGGTCTGCCGCAGGCGATCTTCTCCAGCACCGAGGGCAATGCCGGTGGCATCATCACCATGGTGATCATCTGCGCCATCATCTTGCTGGTTATCCCGCTGATTGTTTTCCTCGAGCGCGGCCAGCGCCGCATCCCGGTCTCCTACGCCAAACGCGTCGTGGGCCGTCGCATGATGGGTGGTCAGACCACCTATCTGCCCATCAAGGTCAACACCGCGGGTGTCGTGCCGATCATCTTCGCTTCGGCGCTGCTGTACTTCCCGGCTCAGATTGCCGTGTTCTTCCCCGGCATCGGCTGGATTCAGGCAGTTGCCTCTGCGCTTTCGACCGGTTGGCTCAACTGGGTGCTTAACGTTGTCCTCATCGTGTTCTTCGCGTACTTCTACACCTCCATGGTGTTCAACCCCGATGACACGGCCGATAACCTTAAGAAGCAGGGCGGCTTTATTCCGGGCGTGCGTCCGGGTAGGGCTACCGCGGCCTACATCAAGAACGCGCTCAACAAGATCACGCTTCCCAGCGCTGTCTTTTTGGCGCTCATCGCCATCGTTCCTTCGATCATCTTCTCCTTCACGGGTAACCATCTGATCCAGGCTTTTGGCGGCACGTCCATCCTCATCATGGTCGGCGTCGTGCTCGACACGGTCGATAAGCTCGAAGGCCAGATCAAGATGTATGATTACGATGGATTCTTTAAATAGGCTAGAGGAGGATTGCTCATGAACCTCGTATTGCTCGGAGCTCCGGGTGCCGGTAAGGGCACCGTCGCACAGGAGCTCGTTGCCGAGTTTGGCGTCGCTCACATTTCCACGGGCGACCTGCTGCGTGCTGCCGTCAAGGGTGGCACCGAGCTTGGTATTCAGGCTAAGAAGTACATGGACGCTGGCGAGCTCGTCCCCGACCAGCTCGTGATCGACCTTGTCAAGGAGCGCCTTGCCGCCGATGACGCCCAGCAGGGCTTCATCCTCGACGGCTTCCCGCGCAACACCGCCCAGGCTGTGACGCTCGATTCCGAGCTCTCCGCCATGGGTCGTGAGATTGATTGCGCCCTTCTGGTCGATGTGGCCCCCGAGGTCATCATCGATCGTCTGTCTTCGCGTCGCACCTGCCGCGCCTGCGGTTACACCGGCACTGCTGCCGATGCCACCTGCCCCAAGTGCGCAGGCGAGATGTACCAGCGCGACGACGACAAGCCCGAGACCATCAAGAACCGTCTCGACGTCTACGAGAAGTCCACGAGCCCGCTCGTCGACTACTATCATGGCCAGGGTCTGCTCAAGTCGGTCAACGGTGACCAGGCTCGCGAGACCGTGTACGGGGATGTCAAAGAGGCTCTCGGTCTATGATCAAGATTAAGTCTGCAACGCAAATCGAGCAGATGAAGAAGGCAGGAGCGCTATCTAAGATGGCGCTCCGCCACGTTGGAGCCATGGTGCGCCCCGGCGTTTCGACTTTTGAGCTCGATCAGCTCGCGGAGCAGATTATCCGCATGCATGGCGGCACCCCGGCCTTTAAGGGTTACGGCGGGTTCCCGGGGACCATTTGCGCATCGATCAACGATGCCGTGGTCCACGGTATTCCCAACCCCGACATGATCCTGCGCGATGGCGATATCATCTCCATCGATACCGGAGCTGTCGTTGACGGTTGGGTCGGCGATAACGCTTGGACGTTTTTCGTCGGTACCCCCACGCCCGAGGCCAAGGCTTTGTGCGAGGTCACGCGCGATTGCCTTAAGGCTGCCATCGAGCAGGCTGTTCCCGGTAACCATATCGGGGACGTCGGTTATGCCGTTCAGTCCCTCGCCGAGTCTCACGGTTACGGCGTGCTTCGCGACTATGTGGGCCATGGCATTGGCCGTGTGATGCACGAGGACCCCAACGTTCCTAACTATGGAAAGAAGGGGAGGGGCGTTCGCCTCCAGGCCGGCATGGTCATTGCCATCGAGCCGATGGTTACGATGGGTTCCAATCATGTGAGCACGGGCTCCGACGGTTGGATTGTTACGACCAACGACCACCTGCCCGCCGCGCACTACGAGAACACCGTCGCCATTACCAATGACGGTCCGGTGATTCTCACCACCGACGCGCAAGGTGCTTGGTGTTCCTTGCAGGGCGGTGAAATGTAGGGGCCGCGTTCAAACACGTCGGCATTTACATTTCTTAAAAGTAACAAGTTCCGCTTAGTTGTGGAGCCATTACGAAGATATTACGATACGTGCATGCGTATTGTAGAATACTCAATCGCTGTCGTTTTCTAGAGAAAGATGATTGCTTGTGAAGAAGGAAGACGCAATTGAGCTCGAGGGTACGGTAAAGGAACCGTTGCCCAATGCCATGTTTAAGGTCGAGCTCGAGAACGGTCATTCGGTTCTGTGCAACATTTCTGGCAAGATCCGAATGAATTACATCCGTATTCTCCCCGGTGACAGGGTTGTCGTGGAGCTTTCCCCGTACGACCTGACCCGCGGCCGCATCACCTATCGCTACAAATAGCGGCACGCATACACGCACTCCATTTCCGGCTGCAGGCTTAGCTCAACCTACGGTCGGATTGTGTGTGAAGACCAGCCATAGTTTTAAACGCCTGCGGCTGGGCGAGTAGATAGTAGGGAAGTAGTTTGAGCGCTACCGAAAGGAAGAACGATGAAGGTACGTCCTTCGGTCAAGAAGATGTGCGATAAGTGCAAAATCATTAGGCGCCATGGCAAGGTCCTCGTCATTTGCGAGAACCCCCGTCATAAGCAGCGTCAGGGTTAAGAGAGGAGACTACGTTGGCCCGTATTAATGGTGTCGACCTCCCGCGTGAGAAGCGCGTTGAGATCGGTCTGACCTACATTTACGGCATCGGCCGCACCACTGCGACGAAGATCTGCGTCGAGTGCAACGTTAACGTGGATACGCGCGTTAAGGACCTCACCGAGGATGAGGTTAACGCCATCCGCGATTATATCGATAAGAACCAGATCATGGTTGAGGGCGACCTCCGCCGTGAGCGCAACCAGAACGTCAAGCGCCTTATGGACATCGGCTGCAACCGCGGCCTTCGTCACCGCAAGGGCCTCCCGGTCCGCGGCCAGCGCACCCACACTAACGCTCGTACCCGCAAGGGCCCGAAGCGTCAGATCGGTGCTAAGAAGAAGAAATAAGGAGCGCTAGATAGATGGCTACTGCTAAGAAGAACGTTCGCGCTGCCCGTCTGAAGCGCGCGGACCGTAAGAACATTTCCGTGGGCCAGGCTCACATTCGTTCTACGTTCAACAACACGATCGTTTCGATCACCGATCCCCAGGGCAACGTCATTTCCTGGAAGTCGGCTGGCCAGGTGGGCTTCAAGGGCTCCCGTAAGTCCACGCCGTTCGCTGCCCAGATGGCTGCCGAGGCTGCTGCCAAGCAGGCCATGGAGCACGGTATGAAGAAGGTTTCCGTCTTCGTCAAGGGCCCCGGCTCCGGTCGTGAGACCGCCATCCGCTCCCTCCAGGCTGCTGGCCTCGAGGTCTCGAGCATCCAGGACAAGACCCCCATCCCGCACAACGGCTGCCGCCCCAAGAAGCGTCGCCGCGTGTAACTGAAAGGATCGTATCAATATGGCAATCGACAGGACTCCTGTTCTTAAGCGCTGCCGTCAGCTCGGGATCGATCCCGCTGAGCTCGGTTACAGCAGCAAGAAGGAATCTATCCGTCAGCCCAAGCGCCGTCGCAAGGAATCTGAGTACGGCATGCAGCTGCGCGAGAAGCAGAAGGTCAAGTTTATCTATGGCGTTCTGGAGAAGCAGTTCCACGGCTACTTCAACAAGGCCCGCAAGATGAACGGCGTCACCGGTGAAAACCTCATGATCATCCTTGAGTCTCGCCTCGACAACGTCGTCTTCCGTCTTGGCTTCGCCCGTACCCGCAAAGAGGCTCGTCAGTCCGTCCGTCACGGTCACTTCACCGTGAACGGTAAGCGCGTGGACATCCCGTCCTACCGCGTCAAGGCCGGCGACGTCGTCGCTGTCGGCGAGAAGTTCCGTGACCTCCTCCCCATCAAGGAGGCCCTGATTTCCTCCGAGCGCTTTGAGGTCCCTGGCTGGCTCGAGGTCGATATCGAGAAGCTGTCTGGTAACGTGCTCGCTCTGCCGACGCGTGAGCAGATCAGCGGTGATATCAACGAGCAGCTCATCGTCGAGCTCTACTCTAAGTAGTCCATCCGGGCTGCTGAGGCTGGAGGTAATACATGTCAGAATTCATTAGGCCTCAGGTTCAGGTCGAAGAGATCAACGAGACGTCTGCTCGTGTCTCCGTCGAGCCGCTCGAGCGTGGTTACGGCGATACGCTGGGTAACTCCCTTCGTCGCGTTCTTCTGTCCTCGCTCGAGGGTGCCGCCGTCGAGGCTATTCAGATCGATGGTGCGCAGCACGAGTTCATGACCATCCCTAACATGGTCGAGGATGTCACCGACATCGTCCTGAATGTCAAGGGTCTTGTCTTCAGGGCTCTCGGCACGACCGACGAGGCGACCGCCACCATCTCGGTTGACGGCCCCTGCGAGGTCACCGGTGCGGACTTCTTTATTCCGTCCGAGTTTGAGCTGGTCAACCCCGAGCAGCACATTGCTACGCTCACCGAGGGTGGCCATCTCACCATGAGCATGCGCATCGGCTATGGCCGCGGCTATGTTTCTGGCGAGGCCAACAAGCGCGACAACGATCCCATCGGTGTGATCCACGTCGACTCGCTGTACTCGCCGGTTTCCCGTTGCGCCAAGCTCGTTGAGGCTTGCCGTGTCGGTCAGCACACCGACTACGACCGCCTTGTCCTCGAGATCGAGACCAACGGCTCCATCGCCCCGCGCGACGCCGTGGTCCAGGCTGCCAATATCATCAACCAGCATATGGCCGCCTTTATGAACCTTGCCGAGACCCCCGAGGTCGAGGAGGAGGCTTCGATCTTCGCTCCCGAGGTCACCAACGACAACGCCGAGCTGGACAAGCAGATCGAGGACCTGGACCTTTCTGTCCGTTCCTACAACTGCCTTAAGCGCGCCAGCATTCACTCTGTCCGTCAGCTCGTTGAGTTCTCGGAGAACGATCTGCTCAACATCCGTAACTTCGGTGTTAAGTCGATCGAGGAAGTGAAGGACAAGCTTGAGTCCATGGGCCTGAGCCTGAAGGCTTAATGCTTCGCATATTTGAGGAGAAACTAGACCATGCGTCACAACGTTAAGAAGGGCCTGAAGCTCGGCACCGATGCGAGCCACACCAAGGCCATGAAGAAGAGCCTTGCTAAGGCCCTCTTCGAGAACGACCGCATCAAGACCACCGAGACCCGCGCTAAGGCGCTGCGTTCGGTCGTCGACCCGATCATCACTTGGGCCAAGAAGGGCGACCTGCACTCTCGTCGTCTGGCTATCGCCAAGCTCGGCGATAAGCAGCTCGTTGCCGAGATCTTCGACAAGGCTGCCCAGGGCATGTGGCAGGACCGCAACGGCGGTTACACCCGCATCATGAAGCTCGGTAACCGTAAGGGCGACAACGCCCCCATCGTTATCATGGAGCTCGTCACCGAGCCTTGCACGCCTAAGGCCAAGAAGGCTGCTCCGGCCCCCAAGAAGGCCGCTGCTCCCAAGAAGGTCGAGGCTGTCGAGGAGACTGCTGCCGAGGAGAGCGCTGAGTAGACATTCCGTCTGCATAGGCTATATTCGAGGGGTACGTTCGCGTACCCCTCTTTTTTTGTCGCGATACCGTTGCTTGTTTGTTGGGAGCGCCCATGACTGCGCCGTCTGATTTCAATTCGATTTCCGAGCTTGACGCCACACTCGTATTTCGCGTGGCCTATGATGGCTCGTCGTATAGCGGATTTGCCGAGCAGCCGGGACAGACGACGGTTGCGGGCGAGCTACGTCGAGCCATCGAGACGCTACTTCGCCGCCCGATCGATCTGACGTGCGCGGGGCGTACCGATGCAGGCGTGCATGCCGTGGCTCAGTACATCAGCGTGCCCGCAACGGACGCTGAGCTCGCTTGTACGCGCCGTAGGTGGCTGCGGGCTATGGATGCCCTGCTGCCCAAAGATATCGCCATAAACGAGGTCTACAGGGCCCGTAAAGGCTTTTCTGCGCGTTTTGACGCGCGTTCCCGTACGTATACGTACCGTATTGCCGAACGAGATGCGCGCCCCGTGCTGTCCCGTGGTGCCGTGTGGTGGCATCGCTATCCCTTGGATGTTGAGGCTATGTCTGCTGCCTGCCCTGCGCTGCTGGGCGAGCAGGACTTTAAAAGCTTTTGCAAGGTTGCTTCGGCCGTTGGCAAGCCCACACATCGCTGCGTGATGCGTGCCGAATTTGGCCATGAGGTTGCGTTTGGCGAGGACATCCTGACGTTCACCATCGAGGGCAATGCGTTTCTGCATTCGATGGTCCGTACGATCGTGGGCACACTTGTCGAGATTGGCATGCATCGCCGTGAACCCGAGTGGATGCGCGAGGTTATCGATGCTTGCGATCGCACCGCTGCGGGCCCCACGGCTCCTGCCTGCGGCCTTACGTTTATGGGCGTGGATTATGATCCCGCCGAGCTTGTCGTGCTCGACTAGGGGAGGGCTCGACGTGTCGTGCGTCGACACCTGTCATCTGTGGGCTGCGCGTGTGCAACATCTGTTCTTGGCGTGCAATGCAACCGGTGTCTCATTGCTTTTATTGCCGGGGTGTACCATGAACCACGGTTTGATTCATTGCTGTCGAGAGGACGGATAAATTTGGTTCGACGTGGCTCGCATCCGCGACTTTCGGTGATCCTTGTGGTAGAAGGTTCGCCCAGCTATGCGATGCGTGCGCTCGAGAGTATCCAGAACCAAGACCTCTACGATTTGCAGATTGTCGTTGTCTGCCGCGATGCTGCGCCCGGTGTGCGCCATTCGCTTCAAGTTGCTGCCGACAGGGACATCCATATTGATTTGATTGACGTCGAGGACGCGACGCGCGGCGCGTGTCTTCGTGCCGGTTTTGCTGCTTCGCGCGGCTCTCAAATCATCGCCATGAACGCCGATGAGTGGTTTGCTCCGCAATCCCTTTCCAAGATGGTCGATATCGCGTGCGATACTGCGGCAGACATAGTGTTCCCCACGGTGTCGCTCGACCGCTATGATGCACATCGAGAGCGCCATTCGCGCGTCTTGGATGCTACTCATACTTCCATTGATAGCAAATCTTCGATGGTGGCCGGGCTGCCTCAGTTGATTTTAGGCGGCTTGGTTGCTCAAGTCTCTGGCGTGATGTATAGCCGTCCGCTGTTTGAGGCATGCCTTTTGTGCGACAAAGCGTTTCGCACAGTTGGGTTTATGGCATGCGCGCTCTCGCAGGCGCAGCGTGTCTCCGGATGCGGCGACGCTTGTTTCCACGCGGTAGCGCCTAAGCTTACAGATGCCTTTGATCCCACCATGTATGCCAAGGTATCCGATGACACCCGAGCGCTCGATGAGCTTGCGGACTCACTCTCGGAAGCAGATAGCGGTGGTCGGCTCAAGCTGGCAAGCCAAAAGTTCTACTTTGCCGGACTGGTCGCCTGCATCGAGAATTTGTGTCTGAGCCCGCATGGGGTGTCGTCAATCGAGCGTTCCGCCCGCATGCGTGATATGCTCGAGGCGCCTCGAACCCGTCAGATGGTCGCCGCGCTCAAGGACAACCATCGGGGACTGGGTCTGTTGTTTGGGCCGATCGCCAGCGCTAAGCCCGCGCGCTGCGTGATGTGTACGCATCTGGCAGCTTTTCTTAACCGGACGGGCGCAAAAACCGCCTAAACGGCTCATTACGAAACAAATTTGCATAGAATTGTTTCGAAATGCGTTCTTATACACAAAAGCCTTCAAATAGCGTTAAACTATTCAATCACTGATTGATTGTCTCCGCCATCTTTTGGAGAGAGGGTTTGTATGGCTAAAAAACGCAATGGGCGCCAGGATGCCATTAGAGATATTGTGCGCAATAAGGATGTCCGCACGCAGCGCGTGCTGGTCGATGAGCTCCGCGCTATGGGCTTTGATTGCACGCAGGCGACTGTCTCTCGCGATATTGCCGATATGGGGCTGCGTAAGCTCCCTGAGGGCATCTATGTTCTGGCAGAGGACCTGCACCTGCAGCGTATGGTTTCCGAGCTCGTAACGGGCGTTCTGCGCACCGATAATCTGGTTATGATCAAGGCTCAGCCTGGCACGGCTTCCGGCATCGCCGCCGCCGTTGATGCGGCAGAGCTGCCCGATGTGCTTGGCTCGCTTGCCGGCAACGATACGATTTTGGTTATTGCCCAGACGGCCGAGGACGGCGAGCGTCTCGAGGCGCTGATCAATAAGCTGAGCAATTCTCGCAAGTAGGCGTGCGGGTCGTGCGCTCGGCCCTGCGCGCGCTGACATAGTTGCCTGTAAGGGGGTATCGACGATGGTCGGTACCCCCCTTTTTGTTTGCCGGTATAAAGACCGCCTGCCAGGTCGCTTTAAACTAAAAGGCCCCCGAGCAGTTGAATAAGCTGTTCGGGGGCCTTGTTGCTTATGGCCGGATGATTTCTAGCCGACCGTATCGTCAGGCGTGGGCGAGGGGTCGGGAGTGGGCGTGGGCGTAGGCGTGCCGCCATCGCCGCCGGTCGAACCACCGGTGGAGCCGCCCGTCGAGCCACCGGTCGTACCGGTGCCGCCGGTGGTGTCGCCGCCCGTGGTCTCGGTGGTCGTGGTCGTCGTGGTAGTCGTTGTAGTGGTGGTTTCCTCTTCGTCCTCGTTCTCGTCCTTGTCCTTGTCGTCGTTCTCCGTCTTCTTGGTGTTGTTGGTGCCGTAGAACTTCCAGACGCTGTTGTTCTTGTAGGTGGGCGCCGTTCCGGTCGCAAACTCCTCGCGCTCGGTACCGGTCAGAACGGTGTTCATAAACCGTTTAAAGACAGGCAGGTTGGTGCTGTCGCCCAGCAGGTCCGTGCCGTACTTTTGGATGGGGATCTCGCCCGCGGAATAGCCGGTCCACAGGGCGCATGCCAGCTGCGGGGTATAGCCGCAGAACCACAGGTTGGTGGTGTTGTCGGTGGTGCCCGTCTTTCCGGCATAGGGCTGGTTGACGCTCAGGGCGCCGGCAGCACCCGTACCGCTGCCCTGCATGACGCCGGACAGAACATCGGTGACCGCGGCGGCCTCACCCTCGGTAAGCACCTGTGAGGGATTGTCGGTGTGCTGGTACAGCACCGAACCGGTACGAGAATCAATCTCGGTGATGGCGATCGGCTGGCGATAGTAGCCGCCGTTGGCAAACGTCGCGTAGGCGGCGGCCATCTCGAGCGGCGAGATCGAGCCGGTGCCGAGCGTCATGACGGGAACGTCCTCGATGTTGTCCTTGGCGGGGTCGATGCCGAGTTTTTTGACGAGCGAGATGATCTTGCTGTTGCCGACGGCTTCCGCCACCTGGATGTAGCCGGTGTTGGAGGAGTATGCCGTCGCCTGCTTAAGCGTGATGTTGCCATAGCTCTGGTTGGCGTAGTTTTGGACCTCGGTCGTGGTGCCCTTGGCCTTGAGCGGCGAGTTGCAGTTGAGGGTGACGTTGGGGTTCATGCCGTTTTGGATGGCAGTTGCCAGCGTAAAGGCCTTAAAGGTGGAGCCGACGGGACGCTTGGCCGTGGCATGGTTTACGTGGTTCTCGTCGGCGTTGTAGTCGTAGCCGCCCACCATGCACTTGATGTAGCCGGTCTTGGGGTCGACGACGACCATGCCCATGTCCAGGCCGTCAAGCGAGAGCGTGTCGAGCTGCTCGCGGACGGCATTCTCTGCCACCTGCTGCATCGTGGGGTCGATGGTGGTCTTGACGGTCAGGCCGCCCTTAAAGAGCACGTCGGTCGAGAACTCCTGCTCCAGCAGCTGCTTGACGTAGGAGACAAAGTAGGGCTGCGAGTATACGTCGACGCCGCTGCCTGAGATTTCGGTCACATTGAGGGTGATGGGCTCGGCCTGTGCGGCATCGTGCTCCTCCTGGGTGATGTGGCCCAGGCGCAGCATGTTGTCGAGAACCTTGTTGCGGCGAGACAGCGCCAGGTCGGGGTTGACCGTGGGGTCGTACTGCGAGGGCGAGTTGGGAAGGCCGATGAGCAGCGCGGCCTCGCTCAGGGTGAGGTCGGCGGCGCTCTTGGACAGATAGGTCTCGGCTGCGGCCTCGATGCCGTAGGCGCCGTGGCCGTAATAGATGGTGTTGAGGTACATCATGAGGATCTCGTCTTTGGAGTACATGTCCTCCATCTTGATGGCGATGTAGGCCTCGCGCACCTTACGCTCGATGGTCGAGTCGAACTGTTCCTCCTGCAGGATGGTGTTGCGCACCAGCTGCTGGGTGATAGTCGAGGCGCCTTCGTGCCCGCCGCCGAGGGTTGCCACCGCAGCACGCGCGATACCCCACAGGTCGATACCGCCGTGCTCGTAGAAGCGCTCGTCCTCGACATCGACGGTGCCCTGCAGCACGTAGGGGGAGACCTCGTCCTTGGTGATGGACTTGCGGTTTTGCGTGTAGAAGCTCGCTATCTTGTTGCCGTTGCAGTCAACGATCTCGGTGGGCTCGCTCACCAGATACGCGTTGGCGTCGGTGTAGTCGGGCAGATCGGACAGCCAGCGGTTGACGTTGCCGACCATGCCGATGCCAAACGCCACGCCCGCAATCAGCAGAAAGCCCAAAAACGAGAGCAGGATTATGGGCAGGGCGTGCGTCTTTGAACGGCTGTGTCCCTGTCGTTGGCGAGGACCCATATATTGACCTCCAGGTATGTCGTGCCGGACGGTGGATGTGCCGTCGGGGCAGGATGGACATAAGTTATTACACGATAAACCAAACGGGGCGCGTGAGGCCTCGTGTATGCTGGAAGACGGCATTTTTCAGAGTGAATGCATACCTTGGTAAGGAGTTTGTCGATGACGATTCGGGCGATGGGGCCGAACGGACAATACAAGACTGGATTGGATGTTGTCAGTGCGGCGCTGCCCGAGCTGCTGGCGCCGGCGGGCGGGCTCGACCAGATGCTTGCGGCCATCGCCGCGGGTGCCGATGCCATCTATGCGGGGTTGGGCGGCTTTAACGCCCGTGTGAGCGCCCACGGCTTTACGGATGACGAGTTTGCGCGCGGCTGTGCTGTGGCGCATGCCCATGGCGTGCGTGTGTACGTGACGCTCAACGTGTTCGTGTTTGACGATGAGTTGTCCGACGCGGTGGCGTTGGGAGCTCATGCACTGGAGCTGGGCGCCGATGCTCTGATTGTCGCCGATGCCGGGCTGGCTTGTGTACTGCGCACGGCGATTCCCGGGGTCGAGATTCACCTGTCCACGCAGGCGGGCGTTCATAGCGAAGGCGCCGTGCGGCTTGCCGCCGATGAGCTGGGGGTCGAGCGCGTGACGACGGCACGCGAGCTGGCGGTCGACGAGATTGCGGCGCTATGTGCCACGGGCGTGCCCATCGAGGTATTCTGCCACGGTGCGATTTGCATCGGCTATTCGGGGGCGTGCGGGTTCTCGGCCCTGCGGCGTGGGCGCTCGGCGATGCGCGGCGACTGCACGCAGCCGTGCCGTCTGGCGTACGACCTGGTGGACGAGGCGGGGCAGAGCGTTGTCGCCGTCGAGGGGGATCGCCTGCTGTGTCCGCGCGACTATCTGGGTATTGCGCATCTGCCCGAGCTTGTAGATGCCGGCGTGGCGTCGCTCAAGATCGAGGGGCGCATGAAGAACCCCGATTACGTATTCAACGTGGTGCGGGTTTGGCGCCGGGCGCTCGATATGCTGCGCGACGGCGCGTGGGACCCCGGTGCCGTGGAAGAGCTTGAGCGCGAGCTGGGAAGGTCGTTTAACCGTGGGTTTATCGACGCGTATCTGCGGGGGCGTTCGGGTGCCGAGCTGATGAGCTTTGAGCGTGCAATTAACCAGGGCGTGCGCGTGGGGCGCTTGGTCGCTGTGGGCCACGAAGAGGTGACCGTTGAACTCGATGCCGCCGTGGCGGCGGGTGACACGCTCGAGATTCGGTTCTATCCGGGCGTCGACGCGCGTCCCGATGTGCCCAAGCGCTGGCCGCAGGTGCCCTGCCCGGTGGATGCCGCAGCGGGGAAGCGCGTCGTCGTGCATTGCAAGCGTAAGGTGGACACGGGCTGCGAGGTATACCTGATTCGCAGCGCCGGCGTGTTGGATCAGACAGCGGCGGTGTTGGAGCGCATGCGGGCCGAGGCGGATGCGATTGCGCCCGTTGCGCGCGCCGTTGAGGTGCTGCCCTTTGAGGACGTTGCGGTGGATGGCGGTGCGTCGACGGAGTTGGTGGAGCGCGCGGTTCCCGCTCGCATGGTTTTTGCCTGGCAGCTGATGGATGCCGACCCGCGCGGAGAACTCGATTTGTCCGACACTGTTGTGGTGCTTGACGAGGTGTGCCGCACGGGTGACGCTGACCGGACCCGCTCACTGATGCAGCGTGCCGGGCGCGTCGTCTGCCGCAACCTGGGTCAGGTAGTGATCGCTTGCAAGCTGGGCGTGACGTTTGACGTGGCGGCGCCGGTGTTCTGCGCGAATCGGGTCACGCTTACCTGGCTGCGCGGACTCGGGGCGGGGCGGGTGTACTTGCCGGCCGAGTTGCTCGGCAATGATGCGGAGCGTGTTGCCGGGCTTGCCGCTTGTTCCGGTGTCTTGGGGCCTGTCGATGCCGACCGTCCCGAGCTCATGGTGTGCGAGCACTGCTTGCTGACTGCCGAGGGCGCCTGCGCCACGGATACAACGGGGCAGGTTCGTTGCCGTGACTGCTCGCGCCGTCAGCAGGCGCGCTTTTTGGTCGAACGTGACGGCACGCGTTTGCCGGTCGTTATCGACGCGTGCGGCAGGACGAGGATTTTCCTGTCGTAGGTGCTGCGTCGCGTCAGTTTGTTATCATAAGAGAGTTTATGGACTTCCAGCACCGCCGTTTTCGGCGAGGGTGCTATAGCAAAAGGAGGATACCCAATGCTGTCTGTTGACGAGCAAATGCGTATCATCACCTCGGGCGCTGCCAAGATCGTCCCCGAGGCCGACCTTCGCAAGAAGCTTGAGAAGGGCGAGCCCCTCAACATCAAGCTCGGCGTCGATCCTACCAGCCCCGATCTGCACCTGGGCCATGCCGTGCCGCTGCGCAAGATGCGTCAGTTCCAGGACCTGGGCCACAACGTCACCCTTATCATCGGCAACGGCACCGCGCTGATCGGCGACCCCTCGGGCAAGAACTCCACGCGTCCGCAGCTTTCGCAGGAGCAGATCGAGGCCAACGCCGAGACCTACGTGAGCCAGGCCATGAAGATCTTGGATCCCGAGAAGACCACCATCGTGCACAACGGTGACTGGATTCTGTCGATGGATCTGGCCGGCCTGCTGCAGGTGTGCTCCAAGTTCACCGTCGCCCGCATCCTCGAGCGCGACGACTTTACCAAGCGCTACCAGTCCCAGACGCCGATCGCCCTGCACGAGTTCCTGTATCCCGTGATGCAGGCCTTCGACTCTGTGCAGATTAAGGCCGACGTGGAGATGGGCGGCACCGACCAGCTCTTCAACCTGCTCGCTGGCCGTGAGCTCATGGAGAAGATGGGCATGGAGCCGCAGATCGCGCTCACCATGCCGTTGCTCGAGGGCACCGATGGCGTGCGCAAGATGTCCAAGTCCTATGGCAACTACATCGGCCTGACCGACGCGCCCAAGGATATGTTCGGCAAGACCATGTCCATCCCCGATGAGATGATCGGCAAGTACTACCGCCTGGCGAGCTCGCTCACCCCGGCCGAGGTCGACAAGATCGACGCCGCTCTGGCCGATGGCTCTGCCGACCCCTATGAGCTCAAGCGCGCCCTGGGCCGCGACCTGTGCGACACCTACCACGGCGCCGGCGCCGGCGACGAGGCTCAGGCCGAGTTCGACCGCGT
The DNA here is from genome assembly GCA_934643145.1 of uncultured Collinsella sp. GTDB lineage: Bacteria > Actinomycetota > Coriobacteriia > Coriobacteriales > Coriobacteriaceae > Collinsella. Next base: position 34,396 of record CAKUBM010000001.1, read on the forward strand.
GTTCAAGGAGGGTCAGCTTGCCGACTTCCCCGAGAAGCACATTGAGCTGACCGTTAACGACGAGGGCCAGATCTACCTCGCCGGCCTGCTCAAGGATCTGGGTCTTTCGGCGAGCGCCGGCCAGGCCCGTCGCGACATCGACGGCGGCGGCGTCAAGATCAACGGCAAGGCCGTGGCTCCCAAGAGCTATAACATCGATCCGAGCGCCCTCAAGCTGGGCGACACCCTCTCCGTGGGCAAGCGCAAGGGCTTTAAGTTGGTCTAACGAGCGAGTTGACCTCACAAGTGCAACAGGGCCGCAGCCGGGAATCCCGACTGCGGCCTTTTTGGTTACGACGATCCCTTGGGGACGGAGGGGTCATTTGGCGGTGCCGTTAAGCGGAAGGGGTGTTAGCGGGACTTTCTTTTGGGCATACAATGGCTATTGGCTTGCTGCGGTGAAGGTTTGTCCGCTCCGCAGCTTTTTTCTACGGTTAAAGGAGTATGTATGTCCGTTGAGGTCATGAGGTCTGTGATCGATGCTGCCGAGGGGCGCGTGCCAGTCGACACGCTGTTTACCAATGCGCAGATTGTCGACGTGTATGGCCAGCGTGTGGCGCCCGGTAGCGTTGCCGTCAAGGACGGTGTAATCGTCGGCGTGCTCTACGATGGTCGCGACGATGCCGCTGGCACCTACGAGGCTGCCGAGGTTATCGACTGCCAGGGTCGCTATCTCGCCCCCGGTTTTATTGACGGGCATCTGCACATTGAGTCCTCGAACATCCGCCCCGCCGAGTATGCGCGCATGGCGGCGACGCGCGGTACCACCACCGCCATTGCCGACAGCCACGAGATTGCCAATGTTGCCGGTCTCGACGGCTTGCGCTTTATGATTGAGGACGGCCGCCGCGCGCCCATCTCCATCAAGTACATGATGCCTTCGTGCGTGCCCGCGCTGCCCGACGAGCAGGCCGGTGCCGTGATTACCGCCGCCGATATGCAGGAGTTTTTTGCCGAGCATCCGGGCGACGTTTTTGGTCTGGGCGAAATGATGAACCTGCCGGGCGTCTTTATGGCCGACCCCGAGACCTGTGCTCGCATCGATGCTGCCAACCAGACGCCGTCCAAGCAGGTTGACGGCCACGCGCCGCTCGTTGCCGGCAAGGACCTCAACGCCTATGCCGCGGCGGGTATTATCGCCGACCACGAGTCGACGATTCCCGAGGAGGCGCTCGATAAACTGTCCCGCGGCATGTATGTGATGCTGCGTGAGGGCACGTGCAGCCATGACCTGGCCAACCTGTCTCCGATGCTGCTGGAAAACCCCGCCCGCGCCCGCCGCTGCTGCTTTGCGACCGACGACCGCGCTCCCTCCGATGCTCTTTCGACCGGCATGATCGACAACGCCTGCCGCGTGGCCATCGAGGCCGGCGTCGACCCGGTGGTCGCCATCTCTATGGCGTCCCTTTCCACGGCTGAGGCGTTTGGGCTAGATCACGGCTGCCGCGGCCCGCACGAACTACGCGGTGCGATTGCCCCGGGCAAACGTGCCGACCTGCTGGTGCTCAATGACCTGACGTTTGCCACGGCTCCGCATCGCGTATATGCCGCCGGTGCTCTGGTGGCGCAGGACGGCACCTTTGTGGGCGAGATTGCACCCGAGATGGCCGAGGTTACGGCCCTTGCCGATGAGCTGCGCGCCTCCGTTAAGCTGCCGAAGCTTTCGCTCGACGTATTCGACTATGCCTTTAAGCCGGGCGAGGCCGTGATCGACGTGGTGCCGGGTAAGGCCATCACGGGTATGGCTCGCCCCGAGAGCGCCGAGGGCCTGCGTCGCATTATGCTGATTGAGCGCCATGGCCGCGGCGTGTCGCTGCAGGCCGAGGGCGCCGACGGCGATGGCCCCGCTGGCCTGGGCCTGGTCGGCAAGCATATCGGTCGCGGCTGGGTGCGTGGCTTTACCATCACCGGTGGCGCCATTGCCTCCACAATTGGCCACGACTCGCACAACGTGTGCGTGGTGGGCGACAACGCCGCCGATATGATGGCTGCCGTTGAGGCCGTGGGCCAGGGCGGTCACGTGCTGGTGCGCAACGGCGAGGTCGTGGCTCGTATTCCGCTGGCGCTCGGCGGCCTGATGAGCGAAGGCACTGCCGAAGACGTCGCGGCGCAGCACGACGACTTTATGGCCAAGGCGCGCGCCATGGGTATTGAGCCGCCGCTCGACCCCATCATGGGCATCATCTTCCTGCCCCTGCCGGTCATCCCGACGCTCCGCATCCGCCCCGAGGGCATGTTCGACGTTACAACCTTCACCTACGCCGACTAGTCATCGGGGACGTTCTTAAACGACTAGTCGTTGGGGACACTCTTTGGCGTGTCGCCTGACGCTGCGATTGTGGGACCTCTGGCATGTGTGAGCTATTTGCCAGGTCCTTGTAACGTTTACGCCCGCGGAGTCTTATTTGAGCTCCCTTTGGGTACGTTGGAATCGGATACACGTTCGATTCCAACAAGCCCGAAGGGAGCTTTTCTATGTTTAAACTGATTGCATCCGATATGGACGGCACACTGCTTGACGAAAACGGCCAGGTGCCTCCCGAGACCTACGAACTGATTCTGGCGCTACACGAGCATGGCGTGCATTTCGCCGCATCGTCAGGTCGTCGCTACGATCGCCTGTGCGAGTTCTTTGCGCCCGTTCGCGACAAGATGGACTTTGTCGCCGCTAACGGCGCCCAGGTCTATGCCGACGGTAAGATGGTAGACCGTGAGGTGTATTCCCACCTGGCGATTCGAAGGCTCGCCCAAGCCGTCAGGACGTTTCCCAATCTGCATCTTGCGCTCTTTGACCGAACCAAGTCCTTCCTGCTCGATGACGAGTGCAAGTTCGTGCGTGAGGTCGATAAGGACCTTCCCAATGCCGAGCGTATTTGGGAGCTGCCCGATCCCAGCGTAAATATCATCAAAGCGAGTATCTTTTGCGACGACAGTGCGGTTATGGACAGTGCGTACGTGCTGCAGCGCGAACTTGGTCAGCTCTTTACTTTTGCGCCTTCGGGCAACGCGTGGATCGATGCCATGCAGCCTGGTGTGTCGAAGGCCTCGGGTATCGCGCAGCTCGCGGAGCATTACGGCATTGGTCGCGACGAGGTCATGGCGTTTGGCGACTCGATGAACGACTACGAGATCATTCGCTTTGTCGGCACGGGCTGCGCGATGGAAAACGCGCGCCCCGCGCTTAAGGCGGTGGCCGATCGCGTGGTGGGTTGTAACCGCGACCACGCCGTCCAGCAGGAGCTCCGCCGCGTGTTGAAGAGCCTCTGCTAGACCGGTAGTTAGGGACATTCCTTATGCGCCGACAGTTGGGGACAGACTTAAGTGAGTGAAACCACTCATTGGGGACAGACTTAAATGAGTGCCGCCAGCGACTAGCCATTTAAGAACGTCCCCAATGACTATCAATGACTAGGCGAGGGCGGCCATGATGGTGCGGGCGACGCCGTCGTGGTCGTTGTCGAACTCGGTGATGGCGTCGGCCGCCTCGCGGTCCTCGGGTTCGGCGTTGATCATAGCCATGCCGTGGCCTGCTGCCTGCAGCATGGGAATGTCGTTGATGTTGTCGCCGAACGCCCAGGCGTCAGCGAGAGGCTCGCCCAGATGCCCACATAGCCAAGCCAATGCCGTTCCCTTGGTGGCTCCCTCGCCCATGACCTCGATATTCATGGCGTACGAACGCGTGACCTCGATGCCTTCGAGCGCGTCGAGCTCCGCCGCGATGGCGTCGCGATCGGCCGGGTCGTGCCAGTACATGGCGATGCGTTCGAGCGTCTCGACCCCGTCGATCTTGCTGTCGATATCCATGTCGATCGGTGTTCGTGTGCGCTTGAGCGAAGCCGCGATGTGGGGGTCGCCGCCGCAGAATTCGTCCAGGCGCGTATAGAGCGAGCGGGGGAGGAAGCACTGCCCATCCGCGAAGATATCGAAGGTCACATCGTGGCCGGCGGCGATGCGATGGACGCGATGGGCAATGCCGCGATCGAGCGGACGGCTCAAGATGCGCGTGGCGCGCGAGACATCGGTGGGCATATCGTCGTCGAGCTGCCAGACACTGGCGCCATTGGCACAGACGGCATAGTGCACAGCGGGATGGGCGAGGATGGGCTCAAAGACGCCCGACAGTGGACGTCCCGTGCAGGGTACAAATTCAATTCCGCGTCGAGCGAGTTCGTCGAGCATCGACCAGGTGGCATCGCTCATTTGCTTATCGCTCGTCAGCAGCGTTCCGTCCATATCGGAAAACACAATCATTTGATACAGCCCTTTCTGCTGGCATAAAAAGCGTGGCCGAGGGCTTGGGTCCCTGGCCACGCTCGAGTTCTATAACGGTCCGCGTCCTAGCGGTCGGCGAGCGGCTTGTACTCCAGCGGCTCGATCACCGGACGATAGGCGGGGCGGATGATACGGTGCGCGCAGAAGAGCTCTTCCATGCGGTGTGCCGACCAGCCGGCCATGCGGGCGACGGCGAATAGCGGCGTAAAGAGCGTTTCGGGCACGCCGAGCATCTTGTAGATAAAGCCCGTGTACAGGTCGATGTTGGCGCAGATGGGCTTGGTCATGCCGTGGTCGCGCATGACCTGGGGTGCCAGGCGCTCGATGCGCTCGATGAGCGCGAACTCATCGCCCAGGTTCTTCTTGGCGGCAAGTGTGCGCGCGTAACGACGGCAGACCTCGGCGCGCGGGTCGCTGAGCGTATAGACGGCGTGGCCCATGCCGTAGATGAGGCCCGTGCCGTCGAAGGCCTGCTTGTCGAGGATCTTGCCCAGGTAGGCTGCGACCTCGTCCTCGTCCTCCCAGTTGGAGACATGCGCGCGGATGTCCTCGTGCATAGACACGACCTTGGCATTGGCACCACCGTGGCGCGGGCCCTTGAGCGAGCCGATGGCCGCGGCGTAGGCGGAATACGGGTCGGTGGCCGAAGACGACAGCACGCGGCAAGCGAAGGTGGAGTTGTTGCCGCCGCCGTGCTCGGCATGCAGCATGAGCATCACGTCGAGCAGCATCGCCTCATCGCGGGTGAACGCCATGCCGCCGCGCAGGACCTGCAGAATGGTCTCGGCGGTGGAGAGGCCGGGCGTGGGGTGCGGCACGTGAACCTCGGAGCCGCGAAGCTTGGCGATCGAGGCCATGTGGGCGAAGGCGGCGATGCGCGGGAGACGTGCGAGCATGGAAATGGCGACGTCGATTTCGTGCTCGGGCGTGATCACGTCTGGTTCGGCATCGAAGGCGTAGAGCAGCAGCACGGCGCGCTGGAGCACGTTCATGATGCTCGACGACACCGTGGTCATAGGGAACTCTTTGACGTACTCGTCGCTCAGATGTCTAAAGGCGCCCAGGCGCTCGCAAAAGCCGTCGAGCTCTTCTTTGTTGGGCAGCGAGCCCGTGATAAGCAGATAGGCGACTTCCTCGTAGCCGTAGCGATTCTCGGCCTGGGCATTGTTGACCAGATCCTCGATGCTGTAGCCGCGAAGCGTGAGCTTGCCCTGATCGGGCACGACCTTTCCGTCGACCTTGTTGTAGCCGTGCACATCCGAGATGCGAGTGAGGCCCGCGACCACGCCCGAGCCGTCGGCATTGCGCAGGCCGCGCTTGACATTGTGCTCGACAAACAGGCCCTCGTCATAAGGGTCGGTCGGCAGGCCGTGGTAGAGGTTTTCGCTCTCAGGCGAAATCTGGCGGCTTGCTTCGTAATCCAGAACCAGGCGGCTCAAGTGGTCATCGAAGCGGTAATAGATTTTCTTGGCGTCGTAGGCCATGCGCGCTCCTCTCCGGGCCGCATCGGGGTGACTTGCATGGGCATGCGCGCGTCAGGCTATCCCCAGCGGCTTGCTCGCTACAGGCGGTACATAAAGTTGAAGACGTCCTCGCGCTGGATGGACACGTTGACGCCCGAAAGCTCGCCGGCCTCGGCCAGCGCCTTCTGCAGCTCAGCGAAGTCGAGCTTGGACTCGGCGGTATCGGCCAGCATGGTCATGGTGAAGATGTCCTCGATAATGGACTGCGTGATGTCGCGGATGTCGACGTTGGCCTCGCCCAGGACACGGGTGACGCCGGCGACGATGCCGGGGCGGTTCTTGCCAAGGACGGTGATGACGATACGGGAGGACGAGATCTCGGCCATGGGAAACCCTTTCGCGTGGTTGCGGCGCGCGCGGGGCGCTCCGCTACGGTACAGTGTTCATCATTGTACCTGTCTGGCGCCAAAAGAGGTGCGCTTACAGCGGCGTTACACGTCTGCAACATGGGCGAAGGGGCGACAGGGTGCGTGTCCGCTGCGGTTGGCCACGCCGCGTTGCACAAAGACCGTGAACCTTTTGTGGGACGCGCGGCGCCGTGGTACCATAGCCGAGTTTGTTGTCTTGGTCGGAAACCAAGACGCCTTATGCGCTGATCGGTAACCAGCGCCTGACCAATAAGGAGTCCTACCATGAAGCAGGGTATCCATCCCCAGTATGTCGAGTGCACGGTGACGTGCTCCTGCGGCAACACCTTCAAGACGCACGCTACTGTGTCCGAGATGAAGGTCGAGCTTTGCAACGAGTGCCACCCGTTCTACACCGGCCAGCAGAAGTTTGTCGACACCGGTGGACGCGTCCAGCGCTTCGCCGACAAGTTCGGTGGCGCCGCTGCCGCCCAGCTCAAGAAGGCCGAGGAGGCCAAGGCTGCCAAGGCCGCCAAGGCTGCTGAGGCCGAGGCCGCTCGCAAGGCCGCCGCTGAGGCTAAGGCTGCCGAGAAGGCTAAGCGTGCTGCTAAGTTTGCCGAGGAGGCTGCCAAGCAGGCCGCCGAGGCCCCCGCAGAGGCTCCCGTCGAGGAGGCCGCTGCCGAGGCCGAGACCACCGAGGCTGCTGAGTAAATAGCTCGCCGCGGAATCACTCGCATTCATGGCATGAGGGCCGTGCATCCATTTGGATGCGCGGCCCTTTTTCTTTTTAAATTAGTGCAAACTAACCTGTCCCCATGGCACCACATGGTAGAGAGGCGGCGTTTGCCCAGATAGACCTGCCAAAATTAACCTGTCCCATTGTGGCAGGTTGGTCGTAGTTATTACGTGGCGGTTGAGGTCGACCGTATGGGGCGCGCCTTGTTTGGCTAAAGTACAATTATCTGTGTTTAACTCGCCCGCAGCTGCACGGCGTGGGCGATGGCCAAAAAGGAAAACCACATGGGATTCATGTCAAAGCTGCTGTCCTTTGGATCCGATAAGGACCTTAAGCGCTACTACAAGATCGTCGACCAGATCAACGGTCTTGAGCCCCAGTTTGAGAAGATGACCGAGGAGGAACTCCGCGGCCAGACCGATAAGTTCCGCGAGCGTTACGCCAACGGCGAGTCGCTCGACGACATGCTCCCCGAGGCCTTTGCCACCGTGCGTGAGGCTTCCAAGCGCACCATGGGTATGCGCCACTTTGACGTGCAGCTCATTGGCGCCATGGCGCTGCACGAGGGCCACATCGCCGAGATGAAGACCGGCGAAGGTAAGACCCTCGTCTCCACGTTGGCCGGCTATCTCAACGCTATTGCCGGCAAGGGCGTGCACGTCGTTACTGTCAACGATTACCTTGCCAAGCGCGACTCCGAGTGGATGGGCCGCATCTATAAGTACCTGGGCATGACCGTCGGTCTGCTCCAGAACAACATGCCGCTCGAGCTCAAGCGCCCGGCCTACCAGGCCGACGTCACCTACGGCACCAACTCCGAGTTCGGCTTTGATTACCTGCGCGACAACATGGTTACCCGTCCCGAGCAGCGCGTGCAGCGCGGTCACAACTACGCCATCGTCGACGAGGTTGACTCCATCCTGATCGATGAGGCCCGCACCCCGCTGATCATCTCGGGCGCTGGCACCAAGTCCGCCAGTACCTACAAGGACTTCGCGCGTGCCGTGCGTGGCCTTGAGCGCGGCGAGGACGTGTCGCACGACATGCTTACCGCCACCGAGGACGTTGAACCCACGGGCGACTACGTCATGGACGAGGCCAAGCACACCATCGCCGCCACCGAGCGCGGTCTTAAGAAGATCGAGCGCCGCCTGGGTATCGATGACATCTACGCCGACCTTTCGGGTCAGCTGGTCAACCACCTGCAACAGGCGCTGAAGGCCCAGTACATGTTCCACCGCGACAAGCAGTACGTGGTCACCAACGGCGAGGTTAAGATCGTCGACGAGTTCACCGGCCGCATTATGGAAGGTCGCCGTTACTCCGAGGGCCTGCACCAGGCCATCGAGGCCAAAGAGGGCGTGCTCGTACGCGAGGAGAACCAGACCCTGGCCACCATCACCCTGCAGAACTACTTCCGTCTGTATGACAAGCTCTCCGGCATGACCGGCACGGCACTTACCGAGGATGCCGAGTTCCGCGAGATCTACAAGCTGCCCGTCGAGGTTATCCCCTCCAACAAGCCCGTGCAGCGCGTGGACCACGAGGACCTGGTGTACCGCACCATTCAGGCCAAGTACAACGCCGTCGCTGACGATGTCGAGCAGCGTCACGCCAAGGGCCAGCCGGTCCTGGTGGGCACCGTCTCCATCGAGAGTTCCGAGAAGCTGTCCGCCGCCCTTACCAAGCGCGGCATCGCACACGAGGTCCTCAACGCCAAGCACCATGAGCGCGAGGCCCACATCGTGGCCCAGGCCGGACGCTACGGCGCCGTGACCATCGCCACCAACATGGCCGGTCGTGGTACCGACATCCTGCTGGGCGGCAACCCCGACGAGCTGGTGCGCGAGCGCATGGAGTACGCGGGTCTGACCATGGAGGACGTGACCCCCGAGCAGCTCGAGCAGCTCAACGCCGAGGCCAAGCAGACCTGCAAGGCCGAGCGCGAGCGCGTGCTTGCCGCCGGCGGTCTGACCGTTATCGGCACCGAGCGCCATGAGTCCCGCCGTATCGACAACCAGCTGCGCGGCCGCTCCGGCCGTCAGGGCGATCCGGGCGAGACCCAGTTCTACCTGTCGCTCGAGGACGACCTCATGCGCCTGTTCGGTGGCGACAAGATGGACCGCGTCTCCAAGATGATGGTCACGGCCGACATGGGCGACGATATGCCCATCCAGCACAAGATCATCTCCAAGGCCGTCGAGAGCGCCCAGCACAAGGTCGAGAGCATCAACTTCTCCATGCGCAAGAGCGTCCTTGAGTACGACGACGTCATGAACAAGCAGCGCCAGGTCATCTACGCTGAGCGCAATAAGATTCTGGACGGCAAGGACCTGACCGACCACATCACCGAGGTCATGCACGACACCGTGTACCGCTGCGTTCAGGAGTTCTGCACCAAGGACAGTCACGATGGCGAGCGCGACCTGGAGGGCCTGCGCAAGTGGGTTGTGGAGCTCACCGGCCACATCGATACGCCGAAGTTCCCCGACGAGGATTATGAGGCTCTGGCTGCCGATGTCCTGGCTTACGTAGAGAAGTGCTACAACATGAAGGCCGAGCGCTTGGGCGAGGACCTGATGCGCGAGCTCAACACCCAGGTCATGCTGCGCGTCATCGATACCCGCTGGATGAACTACCTGCAGGAGATGGACTATCTCAAGACCGGCATCGGCCTGCGCGGCTTTGGCCAGCGCGACCCGCTGGTCGAGTACAAGACCGAGGCCTACGGCGCGTTCCAGATCCTCGTCGACACCATGTACGAGGATTACCTGCGCACGGTTCTGCGCATCGAGATCAAGGCTGCCCCGCGTGCCGTGGAGCACAAGGAGGAGCCCGCGCTCGAGGGTGCGCACTTCTCCGGTCCTGCCGAGGTCGATGGTGACAACGGCGACTCGGTGCTGCGCAAGCAGGCGCAGGTGCTGGCCCGCACGGCTGTCCAGGGTGGTCCGGCTGCCGTCAACAACGGTGGCAAGGTGACGACCTACCGTAAGTCCGAGAGCGACGACCCCTATGTCAACGTGGGCCGCAACGACCCGTGCCCCTGCGGTAGCGGCAAGAAGTTTAAGTACTGCCACGGCAGGAATCGTTAATGGCTGAGGCTTTAGAGGTAACGCCCGCCGAGCTGGACGCGTTTGCGGACCGGCTCGGCGAGGTCGAGTCGTATCTCCACTTGGACGAAAAGCGCACGCGCGTGACCGAGCTCGAGGCCAAAAGCGTGGCCCCCGGCTTTTGGGATGACGCCGACGCCGCCCGTGCCACCATGGAGGAAATCGCGCGCACCAAGGAAGATATCGCTGCCGTGGACAACGCGCGCGGCGAGCTTTCCGATGCCCGTGCCGCGCTGGAGCTTGCCGAGGAGATGGGGGATGACCCCGATGCCGCCGCCCTTCGCGAGGAGGCTACAGCCACGGCTGAGCGCCTGGCCCGTGCCATCGATGAGCTTGAGCTTTCGAGCTGGTTTACCGGTGAGTTCGATCACGGCGATGCCATTGTGACCATCAAGCCCGGACAGGGTGGTCTGGAGGCCCAGGACTGGACCTTCATGCTATTTAAGATGTACATGAAGTACTGCCAGCGTCGCGGCTGGAAGGTCACGATTAACGACTGCCCCGCCGCTGAGGTCATCGGCATCGACCGCGCGACCTTTACCGTCGAGGGCAAGGGCGCATTTGGCATGCTGCGCGCCGAGGCCGGCGTCCACCGCTTGGTTCGCATTAGCCCCACCGACGACAAGAAGCGCCGCCAGACCACGTTTGCCGGCGTCGAGGTCATCCCCGTGCTACCCGATGATATCGATATCGAGATCAGCCCCGATGACATCCGCGTGGACGTGTACCACGCGAGCGGCCCGGGCGGTCAGGGCGTTAACACCACCGACTCCGCCGTGCGCGTGACGCATTTCCCCAGCGGCATTGTGGTCACCTGCCAAAACGAGCGCAGCCAGATCCAGAACAAGGCCGCGTGCATGCAGATCCTCAAGGCTCGCCTGTACGAGATTGAGCTCGAGAAGCGCGCCGAGGCCCTGGATGAGATTCGCGGACCCAAAACCACGATTGGTTTTGGCAACCAGATCCGCAGCTACGTGCTCTACCCGTATCAGATGGTTAAGGACCTACGCACGGGCGTTGAGACCAGCAACGTCGAGGCAGTTCTTGACGATGGCGACCTGGACCCGTTTGTTATTGGCTACCATCGCTGGGCCACTGGCAACGCTGACGCAGAGATCCCATCTGCATAAACCGCCCGGTTTATGTGGAAATGGATAAAACCCTCCGAGCAGGGTGGTTTTGTATCCAAAGCAAACCCTGCGCAGGGGTGGTTTTTGTTCGGCGAATCGGTAGAATCGAATACAGCAAGAAGTTCGAAGCGCATCCGTTTGGGTGCGCTTTTTTGAGGGAGGTAGCATGGCATATCGTCTGGACATCAAGCGCATTCTATCGATGAACTTCTTTCACGACCTGCCCCAGATTATGTTGGGGTGCGCTCTGGCCGCTATTGCGACCGACCTGTTTTTGATTCCCAACGGCCTTGCTGCCGGTGGTGTTACGGGCCTTGCCACCATTATCCAGGCGGTCGGCGCATCGCGCGGCCTATCGCTTCCCGTTGGTATTCAGACGATCGTGATGAACGCCTTGCTGTTGCTGGTCGTTATGCGCGAGGGCGGCATGTTCTACGTGGTGCAGACCGCGACGGGCTTTGTGCTGCTGGGCTTCTTTACCGATCTGTTCGCCCCGTTTGTAGCACCTCTGGCGGATGCGGACCTGATGCTCCCTGCCATGTGGGGCGGCATTATTACAGGCATCGGTTACGGCATGGTGCTGCGCGCCGGCGCCAACACCGGCGGCTCGGACACGATTGGCCAAATCATCTCGCGTAATACCTCGCTGCCCGTGGGCTCGACCGTCATGGCGATCGATGTTGCCGTATGCGCGCTGTCGGCTCCGGTCTTTTCAATCGAAAATGCCCTGTACGCAGGACTTTCGATGGTGATTAGCGGCTATGTGATCGATGCGGTGGTCGATGGCGGCAACAAGCGTCGTATGGTACTCATCATCTCGGACAACTTCCCCGATATCGCGGCCGACATCATGTATGGTCTGGGCCGCGGCTGCACCAAATTAAAGGCGACCGGCATGTATTCGGGCGCCGAGAAGCCGGTGATCATGGTCATCGTGAGCCGTCGCGAGCTCAATACGCTCAAGACCATTGTGCGCGAGCGCGATCCTCATGCCATCGTGACGGTTGCCGACGTTACGGAAACCTTCGGTGAGGGCTTTAAGGACATTAACGCGTAGGGTCGACCGCGTTCCATCCAAAAGACGTTCACATTGATAAACCGTTTCATCAGCGGTTCTGCCTGCTCAATTGCTCAAATAATGATAAAAAGTCTGGTAAAGCCATCAGTTTCCAGCATAATGAAGGACGTACGTGCATCGCGGCTGGGTTGGGACGACCTTCTGTGCCGTGCGCATCTTGTCTAAAGAGGATGAAAGGAAGGCACAATGAGCGACGAAGAGCTCAAAAAGGTTGCCAACGAGGTAAGGAAGGGCATCGTCACCGGCGTGCACGCTGCCAAGTCCGGCCATCCGGGCGGTTCGCTCGGCGCTGCCGACATCATGACCTATCTGTACTTTGAGGAAATGAACGTCGACCCGGCCGATCCCCGCAAGGCCGACCGCGATCGCTTTGTGCTTTCCAAGGGCCACTGTGCTCCTGGTTTGTACGCTGTGCTCGCTGAGCGCGGGTTCTTCCCCAAGGAGGATCTTGAGACGCTGCGCCACATCGGCAGCCACCTGCAGGGCCATCCCAACATGAACGACACTCCGGGCGTTGATATGTCCACCGGCTCGCTCGGCCAGGGCATCTCCGCCGCCGTGGGCATGGCCGTTGCCGCCAAGCACTGGGGCGACGACTATCGCACCTACGCCCTGCTGGGCGATGGCGAGAGCGAGGAGGGCCAGGTCTGGGAGGCCGCCATGTTTGCCGGCAACCAGCAGCTCGACAACCTCTGCGTGATCGTCGACCACAACGGCCTGCAGATCGACGGTCCCGTCGAGGAAGTCAACGACCCCATGCCGCTCGCCGACAAGTTCCGCGCCTTCAAGTTCCATGTGGTGGAGCTCGCCGACGGCAACGATTTCGACCAGATTCGCGCTGCCTTTGCCGAGGCTCGCGCCACCAAGGGGCAGCCGACTGCCATTATCGCGGAGACCACAAAGGGCAAGGGCGTCTCCTTTATGGAGAACCAGGTTGGTTGGCACGGCAAGGCCCCCAACGATGAACAGTTTGAGCAGGCCATGGCAGAGCTCACGGCCGCCGGAGAGGAGCTCTAGGATGGCAGACGTCAAGAAAATCGCCACGCGCGTAAGCTACGGCGAGGCCCTCGTCGAGCTCGCCAACGAGCACGACGACTTTGTGGTCCTCGATGCCGACCTGGCCGCCGCCACGCAGACCGGCAAATTTAAGGCCGCTTGCCCCGACCGCTTCTTCGATGTGGGCATTGCCGAGAGCAACCTGATGGGCGTCGCCGCCGGTATCGCGACCACCGGTCGTGTTGCCTTCGCGAGCACCTTTGCCATGTTCGCCGCCGGTCGCGCCTTTGAGCAGGTTCGTAACTCCATCGGCTACCCGCACCTCAACGTTAAGATCGGTGCCACGCACGCCGGTATCTCGGTGGGCGAGGACGGCGCCACGCACCAGTGCTGCGAGGATATCGCCCTCATGCGCGTCATCCCCGGCATGACCGTGATCGTTCCCGCCGACGACGTCGAGGCCCGCGCCGTGACGCGCGCCGCCTACGAGTGCGACGGTCCGGTGTACATGCGCTTCGCCCGTTTGGCCTCGCCGGTTATCAACGACCCCGAGACCTATAAGTTCGAGTTGGGTAAGGGCATTGTTATGCGCGAGGGCGCCGATGTGACCATCATCGCCTGCGGCCTGATGGTCGGCGAGGCTCTCGAGGCCGCCGAGCAGCTCGCTGCCGAGGGTATCGACGCCGAGGTCATCAACATGCACACCATCAAGCCCATCGATGCCGACCTGATCGTCAAGAGCGCCACCAAGACCGGCCACGTCGTGACCGTCGAGGAGCACTCTGTGATCGGTGGCCTGGGCAGCGCCGTTGCCGACGTCCTGTGCGAGCAGTGCCCGACGCCGCTCAAGAAGATCGGCGTCAACGACACCTTCGGTGAGTCTGGCCCGGGTGCCGAGCTCCTGCACAAGTACGGCCTGGACGCCGCCAACATCGTGGCGACCACCAAGGAGTTCTTGGCATAAGGCAAGACGAGGCAAAGCATCGCTTCGACAACCGCAAACAAGCCAGAACAGGGGCGTCCCCAAAGAGGGCGCCCCTGTTTTTTCGGCAACAAACAAATCAGGCCCGCACCAAGCAAGGGCTTCCTCCGGGGAGCGGGCTCATATCAGCAAAGTGCAACTCAGCCCTCCCAACTTTGTACATGCAGCACCCCAAGAAAAACGCGGCGACTCCTTAGTAGCCGCAGGCCGCGCGCAGGGTTACCTCCCAAATCTTTCCGCAGGACGGAGGAGCCCCTGCCGCGCGAAGCGCGCAGCGGGGGCTCCGACATGTCCGAGGACGATTTGGGAGGTAACCCTGTACGCGGCCGGAGGGACCAGGCCCCGCCATGCTTCTTATGTGCAGCAAAGCTAATACTGCTAAAATATAAAGCGCTCATGTAGTTTAAACGCACGACGATAAGGAGCACCAGTGGGTAACCACTTCCGTACCTCCGGTGCGGGCGATGACGCCCCCAAGACGCAGGCAGGCGTCCAGGGCAGTCGTTTCGCCACTCCGGATTCAGAGGGCCAGCCTGTTGCTCAGGCCCCCGCTCAGCCGGCAGATCAGGCACAGCCGGCATCCGATCCCTTTGCCTACAATCCCACCAGCGATGTTGCGCTTTCCGGCACGGCGGGTTTTGAGCCCGTTCAGGCTGTGACCGCTCGCGTGGAGCAGCCTCAGGCTGGCGCCGCCGCGCCGCAGCCTAGCATGGCCGGCATTCCCGACCCCATGGCTCCTGCGACACCGGCTTCTCAGCCTGCGCAGTCTGGCCTCTTTGCCGCTATTCCCGATCCCACGCAGCCTGCTGCCCCGGTGGTCGAGAGCGATCAGGCAGCCGAGGTCGCAAGCCTCGATAACGCGCTCAACAACCCCGATTTTACATCGGTGTTTGCGCCCATCGATCCGCAGGCCAGCCGCAAGAAGATGGCCAAGCAGGCCGGTGTCGAGCCCGTCATCCTTATGGAGCATGTCACCAAGATCTATCCGGCACAGCCCAACAAGCCTGCACTCGACGACATCAACATCGAGATCTATCCGGGCGAGTTCGTCTTCCTGGTCGGTCACTCCGGCTCGGGTAAGACCACGCTGCTGTCGACGCTCAACCGCGACGTCAAGCCGACGAGCGGTCGCATCTTGGTTGCCGGTCAGGACCTCATGAAGATCAAGAACCGCAAGGTTCCGTTCCTGCGTCGCCAGATTGGCGCCGTGTTCCAGGACTTTAAGCTCCTGCCGCAAAAAACCGCCTACGAAAACGTGGCGTTTGCTCTGCAGTGCATCGGCAAGCCCAAGGGCGTCATTCGCAGCCAGGTGCCCGAGGTCCTGCGTCTGGTCGGTCTGGCCGATCAGATGGACTCCCTGCCCGACCAGCTTTCGGGTGGCGAGCAGCAGCGCGTCGCCGTCGCTCGCGCCATGGTCAACCGCCCGCCGCTGCTGATCTGCGACGAGCCCACGGGTAACCTCGACCCGGCGATCTCACTGGGCATCATGAAGCTGCTCGAGCGCATTAACCGCACCGGCACCACCGTGATCGTTGCCACGCACGACCGCGAGATGGTCGATAGCATGCACCGTCGCGTGATCGCCCTCGAGGGCGGCCACGTTATCCGCGACCAGGAGAGGGGAGGTTACGGCAACTATGGCACCAACTAACGTGGGCTACTCCTTCAAGGAGGCAATCAGCCACTTCTTCCGTAACTGGACCACCTCGCTCGGCGCCGTCATCACGATTTTCCTTTCGCTGTTTATCATCGGCTTGTTCATTATGGGCTCCGCGATGCTGAACTCCGTGATCGGCACCGTCGAGGATCAGGTTGTCATCAACGCGTTCATTAGCGATGACGCCGATCAGGCCGATGTTCAGGCTTTTGAGGCTGAGCTTAAGACATGGAGCAACGTCAAGTCCGTGACCTACAAGGACAAGGATGACGCGCTGGCCGAGTATACGAGCAAGATGTCGGGCAACGCCGACGCCACCATGAGCGCGCTCGATGGCCAGAATCCGTTGCCGGCTTCGTTTGCGATCGAGATGGACGATCCGTCCAAGGTCGAGAGCACGGCTGAGAAGCTCAAGGACGACGCCGATTTCCAGAAGATCGCGGATGATGGCGATGTCAACGCGAGCGTACTGTACGGCCAGGAGGAAGTGAGCCGCCTGTTCCAGGTGACCAACTACATCCGCATTGCTGCCGTGGTGCTCGTCGGTCTGCTGACCTTTATCGCGTTCATTTTTATCAACAACACGATTCGCCTGTCCATCACGGCGCGTCGTCGCGAGATCGCGATTATGCGTCTGGTCGGCGCCAGCAACGGCTTCATTCGCGGCCCGTTTATCACCGAGGGCGTGCTGCAGGCCATTTTGGGCTCGCTGCTTTCCATCGGCGTGCTGGAGCTGCTGCACAACCTGATGATTCCGCGTCTGCAGGAGAGCATCGGCTGGATGTCGTTTACCCTGCCGATGCAGTACTACCTGGTGACCTATGCTGCGCTGATTCTGGTCGGCGTGATTATCGGTCTCTTTGGTTCTGCCATCGCCATGCGCCGCTACCTGCGCGTGTAGGCATGCCTGGAATTCACACTTCCAACGGGTCGTCTCTTATGGGGCGGCCCGTTTTTTGATCCCTAGGGGACGGAGGAAAACGGGTCATTGTGGCGCTGGTCTATCTATGTGACCCGCAATCCTGACGTCCCCTAGGGATCATTTGGGTAGACTCTTGGGATGTAAACGGCAATCGATAGCAAGGAGGCGCCATGGGGCGCAATAACAAGCATAAGCGTGGAGCTCGCAATAAGCGCGGGCCGGTGCGCAGCGAACGCCGTCCGAGCCTGACCGGGCGCGTGCAGCTCCATGAGCATAGCGCCTACGTTGTAACCGAAAACGGCGACTACAAGGTCATGGGCCGCGGTAAGCGCGAGATCATGGATGGCGATACCGTTGCCGTGAGCATAAAGAACAGCCCGCACGGTGAGCGGCGCGCCGTGATCGAAGGCGTGGTTGAGCGCGCAGCCATAAGCGTGGTGGGTACGTACCAGACCGCCGGTCCGCTCGGTGTGATCGAGCCGCTCGATTCGCGTCTGAAGGCCGACTTCTTCATTCTGCCCGAGGATACCTCGGCGGATCGCCTGGGCGTCCACCCGGGTGATGCCGTTGTCGCGCGCATTTTGACCTACCCGACGCGCCTGGAATCGGGCACCGTGACGATCGAACGCCGCATTGGCGGAGATGACGCGCCCGATTTGGGCGTTCAATATGTGATGGCGCGTTACGGCTATACCGATAGCTATCCCGAGGCCGCGCTGGACGAGGCCGAGGGGCTTTCGCTCGATGTGTCCGCGGCGCTTAAGGACCCGCTCCGCCGCGATCTGCGCGACCGCTTTGTCATCACGATCGACCCGGTCGACGCGCGCGACTTTG
The DNA here is from genome assembly GCA_934643145.1 of uncultured Collinsella sp. Taxonomy (GTDB): domain Bacteria; phylum Actinomycetota; class Coriobacteriia; order Coriobacteriales; family Coriobacteriaceae; genus Collinsella. Next base: position 52,022 of record CAKUBM010000001.1, read on the forward strand.
ACGATGCCATTTCGCTGGAGCGCACGCCCGAGGGTGGCTACAAGCTGGGTGTGCATATCGCTGATGTTTCACACTATGTGGCTTGGGATGGGCATATCGATCTTGAGGCTCGCCATCGTACGACATCGGTGTATCTGGCCGATCGCGTGCTTCCCATGCTGCCCGAACGCCTGTCCAATGACCTGTGCTCGCTTCGCCCTGACGAGGACCGTCTGGCGTTTACCGTTGACATTGAGCTCGATGCGCAGGGTCGCGTGCGGCATTACGATCCGTACCCCAGCGTGATTCGCTCGCGTGTGCGTATGGACTATGACGGCGCCGAGGCGCTGCTGGTGCGTGCCGGCGCGGTGGAGTATGGGGTGCTGGAGGGTGCGACCGAGGATGTTGCGGCTGCCGAGGCCTCGCGCGAGGAGGCGCTTGAGCGTGGGCTTGCATGCGAGGAGACAGCCCGCGGCTGCAACGTCGACCTCGGCAATTTCCTTGTCGCCGCCAACGAACTCGCCGAACTTCGCCGTCGTATTCGTCGCGTCCGCGGCTCAGTCGATTTTGACACGGCCGAGATTCGCGCTCTATTGGATGAGGACGGAGTACCCGTGCAGATTGTGGCGCGCGAGCGTTCGTGTGCCACGTCGCTTATCGAGGAAGCCATGCTGCTCGCCAACGAGTGCGTTGCAGAGTGGCTGGCAGACCGTGATATCGAGGCCTGCTATCGCGTGCATGAGGATCCGAGCCCCGATAGCCTGCACGGTGCCGCCGTTGCGCTGGCGCAGCTGGGCATCATCGACGATCGCCGTGCTGCCGGTATTGCCCTGGGGAGTCCCGATGAGCTGCAGGCTGCAGTTGATGCTGCCGCCGGTACGGCCAGTGCGCCGCTCGTCAACACGCTGCTTCTGCGCAGCATGCAGCGTGCGTTGTACAAGCCGCGCAACGAGGGCCACTTTGCGCTCGCCGCGCCGTGCTACTGCCACTTTACGAGCCCCATCCGTCGCTACCCCGATCTGGTGGTGCACCGCGTGCTCAAGCTACAGCTGGCATACGAGCAGCTGGGCGGCAAGGACGCCCTGGTCCGCACGCCGCGCCTGATCGGTAAGGGGCGCGAGTCGCTGCCGCGCATTCTGCCGCAGATCTGTCGCGCCTGCAGCGATGCCGAGCGCGCGGCCGACGCCGCCAGCCATGCGACGCAAAAGATCAAGATCGCCCAGTACTACGAGGATCGTCTGGGCGAGCGCTATACCGGAACCATCTCGTGGGTCAGCAGCATGGGTCTTTTTGTTCGCTTGGATCTGACGCAGGTTGAGGGCCTGGTCTCGATCAAGAGCCTGGGCAACGAGTGGTTCGAGTTCGACGAGGACGCGCTTACGCTGACGGGCGCCGACACGGGGACTCGTTATGAGCTGGGGCAGCGCGTGGTCATCGAGGTCTCGCGCGTCAATACCACGCGTGGGCACTTGGACTTTAAGCTTATCCATTAGCCAAATTCCGACTCATGGTGTGGGGGCGGAGGGCGGCCTTTCAGGACCGCCCTCCGCATTTGAATCGTGGCTATCTTGCCGTCTGCTCGGCCGCCCATCCGCCTGCTATTTGGGAGGTAAAACCTACCAAAATAAACCTGTCCCTTTTTGGCAGGTTTACAAGAAAGCGGGGATGAGATGGCGACGGTGTACGGTTATGCGCGGGTGAGTTCGCGCGATCAGAATCTGAATCGGCAGCTGGATGCGCTGGGCGCCTATGGCGTGGGCTCGGCGAATATTTATGCCGACCATGCGAGCGGCAAGGACTTCGATCGCCCGCGGTATCGCGAGCTGCTGCACATCCTGGGAGACGGGGACGTGCTGGTGGTGCTTTCTATCGACCGACTTGGCCGTAATTACTCCGAGATTCTTGAGGAATGGCGACGCATTACCAAGGAGCTCGGGGTTGCCATTGTGGTGTTGGACATGCCATTGCTTGACACGCGCGCCAGGGCCAGCGGCGCGCCAGATGTGACCAATACCCTGATTGCCGATATTGTGCTGCAACTGCTGAGCTACGTGGCGCAGGTGGAGCGCGAGAATATCCATCGGCGCCAGGCTGAGGGGATTGCAGCGGCGCGGGCGCGAGGGGTTCGTTTCGGTCGACCTCGCAAGCCGTGCCCTCCTCAGTTTGAGCTGGTACGCGATAGTTATGAGGCAGGCGATATTACCCGCAGCCAGGCAGCAAAGTACCTGGGCGTGTGCGTGGGGACGTTCGATCGCTGGATGCGCGAGGCGGGTTAGGAGATGGCGGCTCTGTCGCTTCTTGTTGCGATTCAAATTTTGCTACAACGACACTGCTATTTAGACTACACTCCTTTTGCGCTGCCTGCTCCGTTGGCGATCAGGTACATAAGATCTTTGTTCCCGGCAGGCATTTCGACGTTATCGATTTAGGATTCGATGCTGCGGGCTATGTCACCGCCATGCTGTTGGTATTGCTGGCAGCGGCGTTGGTGCGCTATGCGACTCGGCCGATCGGCGCCCATGCGAGGCGCTAGCCGGTAACAAACCCGTTTCTGATAATGCGACCTTGTTGAATTATTTTGTGTCGCGCGTATTTCCGAGCGGTCGGATTTGAGGGGCGAGCGGTAGAACGCTCGCCCGTGGTGCGCCACGATGCGGCACAATGTACCGTAAAAGCTGTTTGTATCCGGTACGAATCGTTCGTTGGTCTTTAATTCTTCTCAACGGAGGTGTTTGAGATGGCAAACGGATTGCTTTTGCGGCTTCGCGAGCGTGAGCTCAGCGCGAGCCCGGCGGAACGCAATGTCATCGCATATGTAAGCGCTCATCCGCACGAGGTGGTCGGGCTGTCCGTCCGCGGTCTTGCCGATGCCACGTTCTCCTCGCCCTCGAGCATTTTGCGCTTTTGCAAGCGCTTGGGTTTTGCGGGCTACAAGGAGTTCCAGCGCGAACTGATTGCCGAGCTGGCGCTCTTGGGTGACAAGAAAGACGTTGCTCTCGAGGACATCTCCATGGATGACAGCGTCGAACGTATCGTGGGGAAGGTGATGAAAAGCAACGTGCGCACGATCGAAGCGACGGCGCGAACGCTCGATTACACCGTCTTGGAGCGATGTGCGGCCTATCTTAAGCGGGCACGCGCGGTCAATCTGTTTGGTATCGGTGCCTCTCGTTTGGTTGCGCACGATCTGGCGCAAAAGCTCATGCGTGTCGACAAAGAGTGCCATCTGTACGATGACTGGCACGACCAACTCTTGTGCGCCAAGAACATGCATGAGGGCGATATGGCAATCGCCTTTAGCTACTCGGGCTTGACGCAAGAGGTGCTGGACTGCACCGCCGAGGCCCAACGTCACAACTGTCCCGTTGTGGCCGTGACCAAAGTAGATGGCTCGTCCAAGCTCGCAACCATGGCAGATGCTGTGCTCGGCGTCGCTGCGAGTGAGCCCTTGGTCCGCAGCGGTGCCATGGCTTCGCGTATGGCCCAGCTTATGGTTGTCGATGCCCTGTACGCTGCTTACGTTGCCAGCGACTACGAACGAGCGACGCATGTCATTAAGCAAAACTACATCGAGAAACAGGAAAGATGAGGTGAATGAAATGCTCGATTTAACAAAATTCACGACCGAACAGCGTAATCAAAGGTCTATGGACCTCGATACGATGACATCGCTGCAAATCGTCATGACGATGAACGATGAGGATCTTCGTGCCGTCCAGTCGGTCACAAAAGTGCTGCCCCAGGTTGCCACGGCAATCGACTGGGCTGCTGAGGCACTCGAGCGCGGCGGGCGCGTCTTTTACATGGGCGCAGGCACCAGCGGCCGCTTGGGCGTGCTCGATGCTTCGGAGTGCCCGCCCACGTTTGGCGTGTCACCCGATCTGATTGTCGGGCTCATTGCCGGAGGCGAGACGGCGTTTATCAAGGCAGTCGAAGGTGCCGAGGATAGCGAGGAGCTTGGTGCGAGCGACCTGCGGGAACGCAGGCTCTCGGCCAACGATCTTGTCATTGGCTTGGCGGCAAGTGGGCGTACCCCCTATGTGGTGGGCGGCCTTGCATATGCCAAGACGGCCGGGTGCAAGACCATTGCAATCGCCTGCAACCAAGGGTCGAAGATTGGGGAGGGTGCAGATCTTGCCATCGAGCCCGTGCCCGGCCCCGAGGTGCTTACTGGCTCAACGAGGCTCAAGGCGGGAACGGTCCAAAAGCTCATTCTCAACATGATCTCGACCGGCGCCATGGTCAAGATCGGCAAGGTATACCAAAACCTGATGGTCGATGTGCAGCAGACGAACGAGAAGTTGGTGGTGCGCGGTCAGAACATCGTGATGGAGGCGACCGGCTGCACGCGCGAGCGCGCTGTCCAGGCGCTAGCAGATGCCGGTGGCCACGTTAAGACCGCTATCGTTTCGGTGCTGCTGGATTGTGATGCCGAGCAGGCTGCGGTAGCTCTGGAGCGGGCGCGTGGTCATGTCCGGGCTGCGGTGAGCGGTCATCAGAAAGACGATTCCCGCGCGCAGTAGGCGCACGGTGTGAGCTGCCACAACATTCGCACTGCACATTCAATACAAGGAGGAGTTATGACGAACAAAGAGCTGGCTCAAAAGCTGCTGGACCTTTTGGGCGGTAAAGACAACGTGCTCACAAACGCGGCGTGCATGACGCGCCTGCGCGTGACCGTCAAAGACGCGGGCAACGTCGACACGGAGGGTATTAAGGCACTCGACGGCGTGATGGGCCTGGTCGAGGACGACACGATGCAGATCGTACTGGGGCCGGGCAAGGTGAATAAGGTGCTCGAGGAGTTCTCCAAGCTCACCGGCCTTGCGAAAGGCGTTGCTGACGAGAGCGTGGTCGACGCCGCGGCCACAAACAAGGCTGCGCAGAAGGCCAAGTACGAGTCCAAGCCGGTTCAGGCCTTCCTCAAGAAGATTTCCAATGTCTTCGTCGCCCTGCTTCCCGGCATCATTGCGGCCGGCCTCATCAACGGTATCTGCAACGTCATCAATGTCTCGACGGCGGGCGCGCTTGCAGGTGAGTGGTGGTACCAGGGCATTCGTTCCATGGGCTGGGCCCTCTTTGCCTATCTGCCCATCTTGGTGGGCTATAACGCGGCACGTGAGTTTGGTGGCTCCGCTGCGTTGGGCGGCATCGCCGGTATGATGTGCATCGCCAACAGTGCCATGCCCCTGCTTGCGCCTGGCGCGGCTGATCCTGCCACCGCCATTCTGCTGCCGCTCACCAATGCGCAGTACAACCCCGCTGCAGGCGGTATGATCGCGGCTCTCATCGCCGGTGCCTTCTTTGCCTGGATGGAGCGCCAGATTCGCAAGGTTATGCCCAACGCGCTCGACACGTTCCTGTCTCCGCTGTTGGTACTCATCATCGGTGCCTTTGCCCTGATGCTTGTCATCCAGCCGGTCGGCGCCTGGCTGACGACGGCGATCTTTAGCGTCCTCACCTTCATCTTCGAGAAACTGGGCGTTCTGGGCGGCTATATCCTGTCGGCAGGCTTCTTGCCGCTGGTGTCCGTTGGCTTGCATCAGGCGCTTACGCCGATCCACGCGATGCTCAACGATCCCGACGGCGCCACCAAGGGTATCAACTACCTGCTGCCCATCCTTATGATGGCTGGCGGCGGCCAGGTCGGTGCCGGTTTGGCGCTGTACTTTAAGACCAAGAACGCCAAGCTCAAGAAGTATGTCGCCGAGTCTATCCCCGTTGGCATTCTGGGCGTTGGCGAGCCTTTGATGTATGCCGTTACGCTGCCGCTCGTCCGTCCGTTTGTGACAGCTTGCCTGGGTGCCGGCTTTGGCGGCGCGCTTGCGGCGCTGCTTCACATCGGCACGGTTTCTCAGGGCGTTTCCGGTCTGTTCGGCCTGCTGATCGTCGTGCCCGGCCAGCAGCTCGGCTATGTTGCCGCTATGCTGCTTGCCTATGCCGCCGGCTTTATCCTGACGTGGTTCTTTGGCGTGGACGAGCAGAAGATCAACGAGTTTTTTGGCGAGTAGCCTGATGACGCGCGCCATGTTGCTCGGATGTCGCGGCGTGCCATTGATTTCTTGATGCTATTGTTGTGCCGGCGGGGCAAGTGCGCTCCGCCGGCCTTTTTTAAAGGAGCGTTGAAACGTGAAAACGGGTATTTCGATTTATCTTTCCAGCCCTCTGCAGGATATTGAGCGGACGATTGAGCACGGTGCCGCGGCGGGTGCGCGCTATGCGTTCACCTCGCTGCATATTCCCGAGGATGGGGGAGCGGCGTATGCCGATAAGGTCCGTCATGTGCTGTCGCTGCTTTCCGCCCGCGGCATTGCGCTCATCGCCGATGTGGGGCCGCGCACGTGCGATTTGCTCGGGCTTGAGCGCATCGAGGACCTGCGCGATCTGGGGTTGGAATACCTTCGTTTGGACTATGGCTTTAGCGCCCAGCGGGTCGCGGAGCTGTCCGGTGTATTTCGCATTGTGGTCAATGCATCGACGGTGAGTTCTGTTGAAATCGCATCGTGGCGTGAGGCCGGTGCCGATGTGACTCGTTTTGCCGCCTGCCACAATTTTTACCCTAAGCCTTATACCGGTCTTTCGCTTGAGGACGTTGGTCGCACGAATCTTCGTCTTGCGGCGCTCGGCTTTGAAATCATGGCTTTTGTGCCGGGCGATGCCAACGTTCGCGGACCGGTATTTGAGGGGTTGCCGACGGTTGAGGCGCAGCGCGGTCGCACGTCAAAGGTTGCCCTTAACATGCTCGAGCTTGCACATGGCGCCGATAGCGACATCGTGCTGGTGGGTGACCCCGATCTTTCCGATGCGGGTTGGGCGCAGTTTGCTCAGGTTTCCGCCGGATATGTGGACGTACGTTGCGAGCTGGAACCTGGCTATTCCTATTTGCGGGGGCAGATTCATCATGACCGGCCCGACTCGAGCGCTCTTATCTTTAGATCTCAGGAGTCACGTACGTCGCTCAAGCCGGTTGCTGTGTTGTCGGATGCAGGCGCCGGTCTGCCGCGAAAGGCAGGCTCGATTGCTGTGAGCAATAGCGGGTACGGGCGCTACGAAGGCGAGCTTGAGATTGCGCGGGTTGATCTACCCGGCGACGAGCGTATGAACGTCGCGGGCCACATTACGCCCGAGGCAATGGAGTTGCTGCCGTTCATCAAGCGCGGGTTCGGGGTACGGTTCGTTTAGCGTGTGACCCGTGGGCTACAATTGGCCCATCGTGCGAAGGCGCCCGTATGGCGTGTGCCTGCGTTGGTCGATCTGTATTCGGAGGATTCCCATGACCGTACTTTTTGTTGAATATCCCAAGTGTTCGACCTGTAAAAAGGCCAAGGCGTGGTTGGACGAGCGTGGGGTCGAGTATGTCGACCGCGATATCGTTACGGACAATCCCACGGCCGATGAGCTTGCGATCTGGATTGCTCGTTCGGGGTTGCCGGTGCGGCGCTTCTTTAACTCGTCGGGTATGAAATATCGAGAGCTGGGCCTGAAGGCGCGCCTGGACGCAGGAATGACGGATCAGGAGTGCTACGAGCTGCTGGCGACCGATGGCATGCTGGTCAAGCGTCCGCTGCTGGTGGGGAACGACTTTGCGATTCCCGGCTTTAGGGAAGCGGCTTGGACCGAGGCGTTGCTTTAATCAGTCCTCCAGCTGTGCCCACTCGTGCGGCTCGTAGACCTTTACATGTTTGTTGGACGTACCGCTCCAGTACTCCTCGTCCATAAAGGGCAGATATGCCTGAACGCCGGGACAGATAAAGGGAATGCGTTGCTGCTGCAGTCGCTCGCGTTGGCGCTGCTCCAGGTGTGTCTCGGATATGACGGTCGGCATGCCGGACAACTCGACCAAGCTTGCCTGGATGCGCTTGAGGTCGGGGAGTCCTGCGTGCCATGACGTCCGCATGATTAAAAACGAGGCGCGGCGGTACTTTGCCTGCATCACCGTGATGGCAGGGCGCAACGTGGGGTGGATTTTGCCCCGGTCGGGCCATAGGTCGGCCGTTATCTCGAGTCCTAGGGTTTCCCACAGGTAATCCAGCTCTTCGTTCATGGCGCCTCGATATCCGCATTAGAATAGATAGCCTGATTGTGTCCTCAGATGCCGCAACTTCGTTGAGATAATCTGCCAACGGTAGATATGGAGCGCTTGCGGCCTTTCGTCTTCGTGCGCGATCGAGGGCTTCACAGGTCCTTCACGGGTTGGGCCAATTTAGGCCAATTTGACCGAATTTCAAAAAAGTCAAAATTGGGGCTTGCGTCACGGCGGGACTTCCCGTATATTTCTTTCTTGCGCAAAGGCACAGCCGAGCGCAGCGATGCAGTCATTGGGATGTCGTCTAATGGCAGGACAGCGGATTCTGGTTCCGTCAATGGGGGTTCGACTCCCTCCATCCCAGCCATTGCATTTGCTACATATGGCCCGTTCGTCTAGCGGTTTAGGACGCCGCCCTCTCAAGGCGGAGATCACCAGTTCGAATCTGGTACGGGCTACCATAAAATGAACGCCCGGGCCTCGTAAGAGACCCGGGTTTTGTGTATTGACCGCAAGCGGCGTTTGCCGCGTTTCGTTCCGTTCGAGGAGTAGCCATGGACCTGCCTATCAGCTTGGAAGACATCACGTATGCCGAGAACTATCTGGCGCAGGGCGACCTGGCCACGGCGACGCCGCTGCTGGAGCGTCTGGTGGAGCTCGCCGAGGAGTATATTGACGCTGAGTGCAAGACGGAGGAGAAGCGCCAGTACTTTAGCTTCGATAGCAAGTTTGAGCGCCTGGCCTATCGCCGCGTGGAGAAGGATCCGCGCGAGCTCGTGCAGGTCGAGGTGCCGTTTGACCGTCTGTATTCCGACATGGCGTTTGCCTACATTCGCCAGCAGGATTATGTGAGCGCTCGCAACGCCCTGATGCAGGCCGTGCGCTGGGATCCCATGAACTGCAACTATCGCTTGGACTTGGCCGAGCTGTTCCGCGCACTCGAGGACAAGCAGGAGTGGGCATCGCTTTCGTATTCGGTGTTGGAGCGTGCGAGCGACGGCAAGTGCGCCGCCCGCGCCTACGCCAACCTGGGCCAGTACTTCTTGGAGCCCGAGACCGAGAATGTCTCGGCTGCCGTGGGCTGTGCGCGTCTTGCGCTGCGCCTGGCGCCCGGAGATTCGCATACGACGCGCCTGCTCAACAAGATTCATACCACCTATCCGGATGCCGCCGATGAGAGCGACGATCATGTGATGGGCGAGCTGGCCCTGCAGGGCGTGCCGACCTCGCCTTCGGCCGAGATTGCGATCTGCCTGATTATGTGCGCGACCGACGCCGCAAACGACGGCGACAAGCGTGAGGCGACGCGTCTGACGGTCCGCGCCCGAGACCTGGTGGGCGAGGAGGCCTGTGCGGCGATCATCAAGCTGGTGCGCGAGAGCGATGCCGAGCTCAACGCCGAGCGCAATGCAAAGCGCGAGGCTGCGAACAAGAACGCTGACGGTGCCGAGGAGGCCGGCGATGCCCAGTAAGCGCGAGCGCAAGCTCATCTCCAAGAATCGCTCGGCTCATCACGAGTACTTTATCGATGAGACGTTTGAGTGCGGCATTGAGCTGAGCGGCACCGAGGTCAAGTCGATTCGCGAGCGCGCCTGCCAGATCACCGACACGTTCGCGCTGATCCGCGGCGGTGAGTGCTGGCTCGTTGGCCTGCATATCCACCCTTATAGCCATGGTGGCGTGTGGAACCGCGATCCCGACCGCCGTCGCCGTCTGCTGCTGCACCGCAAGGAGATCGATTTTCTCGACGGCAAGTTGCGCAACCGCGGCTATGCCCTGGTACCGCTGGAGCTTTACTTTAATACCGACGGTCGCGTAAAGCTGCTGCTTGGTCTGGGCCGCGGCAAGAAGCTCTACGACAAGCGCGAGGATATGGCCAAGCGCGATGTCCAGCGCGAGATCGACCGCGCGCTCAAGGAACGCAATCGCTAGGCGCTCTCTATAAGCTGCGGTGGAATACGGACCACTTTGGCCTTTAGACGGGCAATTCAGTCCTTATTTCACCGCAACTGCGGGTGTCTCATCTTTCTTACTGTTCTGACACATATGTTTCAAAGGCGGCGTCCGTTATGGGCGCTGCCTTTTTTGTGGGTACATACATCCATGAGGTTCCAACCCGAGTTAGGGGAGTGATCGTTATGGACAAAACTGCGTTCTTTACCATGCCGAGCGGCCTGTACGTGGTGAGCTCCGCTGCAGACGGGCTGCGCGCCGGCTGCGTCATCAACACGGCGGTGCAGGTGACGTCCGCGCCGCCGCGCATCTCGGTTGCCGTGAACAAGGACAACGTTACCTCTGGTGTCATCGCGTCGGCGAAGGCCTTCGCGCTGACCGTGATCGATCAGACGGCCGACATGCTCTACATCGGTAACTTTGGGTTCCGCACCAGCAGCGATTACGACAAGTTTGCCAAGTACGAGACCAGCGAGACGGCTCTGGGCATGCCTTATGTGCCCGAGCATGCGGCGGCGCTGTTTAGCTGCCGTTTGATCGACACCGTGGATGTGGGCACGCACCTGCTGTTTATCGGCGAAGTCGAGGATGCCGAGCGCCTGAGTGACGAGACGCCGCTCACCTACGATTACTACCACAAGGTCCTGAAGGGCAAGACGCCGCCCAAGGCATCTTCGTATCAGGGGTAGAAATGCTCTAAAAACACTTGCATTATATTATTGAGAATCTATACTAATAAGTGAAGTACATCAGCAGTCACGTTCGAGAGGAGAACATCATGGCTGAGGAGAAGAAGACCTATAAGTTCGTGTGCACCGTTTGCGGTTACGAGGTCGAGGTCGACACGCCCGAGCTGCCCGAGGATTACGTGTGCCCGGTGTGCGGCGTCGGTCCCGATCAGTTTGAGCTTGTCGAGGAGTAGCTCGCAGGCATACGGCGATTAGCCATACTGAGCTCTGTCCAGGGCCCCCGGTCGAATTTCCGGCCGGGGGTCTTTTGTGTTGGTGCGAGGGGATCGTATTTGTCCGATTGTCTCGATTTGTAACAGCAAGGGGCGGAAATTGGCCCCATCTGTTACAAATCGAGACGTTTGGCTGGGCGGGCGTGCAGTTTCGTTACATCCCTGCCAGCAGCACGGCGTCGAGCGCCGTTACGACGACACCAATCCCTACAAGCAGCACGTTGAGCGGGCGCGAGTTGGCGTATTTGCCCATCACGCGGCGCGAGCTGGTGAGTCGAATGAGCACGAAGACCGTGATCGGCAGCTGAAGCGACAGTAGCGCTTGGCTCCAGATGAGACCCTCAAAGGGGTTCGAAACGACTAGGCAGGCAACAACTGCACCGGCAAAGCAGAGCGCCACGCCAATCGAGGAGTGCCGGTCGTGGATGTCGTATTCCTCGTCGAACATGCCGGCCGTAATGGTGCCGGCTGCCATGCCCGCCGTCACGCTGCTCGAGAGGCCCGCGAACAGCAGCGCCACGGCAAAGATGATCGAACTTGCCGGGCCCAGGATGGGGGAGAGCATGGCGGCCGCGACGGCGAGGTCGTCTACGACGATGCCGTGGGCAAAGAAGGTCGTCGCGGCTAGGATGACCATCGCCGAGTTGATTGCCCAGCCCACACCCATCGAAAAGAGCGTGTCGTAGAGCTCGTAGCGAAGGCGCTCCTCGATAACCTGTTCGCCTTGGCCTTCGAAGTGCATGGATTGGATGACCTCGGAGTGCAGAAAGAGATTGTGGGGCATGACGACCGCCCCCAGGATGCTGACGACGATGGCGGCCGAGTCGGTGGGCATGCTGGGTGTGATCCAGCCTGCGGCGGCTTGCGGCCAGTCGACTTTGACCAGCGCGAGCTCAGCCAAAAACGACAGGCCCACTATGCCAACGAAGGCGATAATCCAGCGCTCGGCACGTTTGTAGGAGCTCGTCATGAGCATCGCCATCGAAGTCGTCGCCACGATGATGCAGCCGGCGCGCACGGGCAGCCCAAAGAGCATCTGGAGCGCGATCGCGCCGCCCAGGACCTCGGCCATGGCGGTGGCGACGGTTGCGAGATATGCACTGGCGAGCACGGCGCGTCCGACGGGGCGGGGAAGAAAGCGGGTCGTGGCCTCGGCAAGGCAGGCACCCGTGGCGATGCCCAGGTGCGCCGCGTTGTGCTGCAAGACGATCAGCATAATCGTAGACAGCGTGACCACCCACAGTAGCGCGTAGCCAAATTGCGAGCCCGCGGCCATGTTGGAGGCCCAATTGCCCGGATCGATAAAGCCGACGGTGACGAGCAGCCCGGGGCCGATGTGCCGGGCGATGTCCAGGCCGCCGTGGCCTCCGGTACGGCGCGAACCATAGTGTTGTTTGAGATGGTTGAGCATGGTCGGCTCCTGCGTGCGGACGGCGCGGCGTCGCAAAGGTGTCGTACGGCGCCGCGCGTTGAGCTTGAGATGGGGCTATTTGTGCGCCTTGCCCTGATTGGCGACGGCGTCGATCTTGGCGGCGATGGTTGCCGGGTCACCGATGTAGCGCTTGTCGAGGACGTTGAAATCGGTGTCGAAGGTGTAGACGAGCGGCACGCCGGTGGGGATGTTGACCTTGAGGATGTTCTCGGGCGTGAGATGCTCAAACTTCATGACGAGCGAGCGCAGGGAGTTGCCGTGCGCGGCGATGAGCACGCGTTTGCCGGCGAGCATCTGGGGGCGAATCTCGTCCTCAAAATAGGGCCAGGCGCGGGCGATTGTGTCTTTGAGGCACTCGGTGTAGGGCAGCTGGTCGGGTGCGATGTCGCGGTATTGCTCCTGGGTGTGGGCGTCGCGAGCGTCGCCCGGCTCGAGTGCCGGCGGACAGACATCGAAGGAGCGGCGCCAGATGAGCACCTGCTCATCGCCGTGCTCTGCTGCGGCATCGGCTTTGTTGAGACCCTGCAGCGCGCCGTAGTGACGCTCGTTGAGTTTCCAGGACTTGATGACGGGCAGCCACTCGCGGTTCATCTGGCCGAGCACGATGTTGAGGGTGTGGATCGCGCGCTTGAGGTGCGAGGTGTAGCAGACGTCAAAGTCGAAACCCGCCTCTTTGAGGGCACGGCCGCCTGCCGCCGCCTCTTCGCGGCCCGTGTCGGTGAGTTCGACATCGGTCCAGCCGGTGAAAAGGTTGAGCTTGTTCCACTCGGATTCTCCGTGACGGATAAGGACGAGTTGCATCGTCTGCTGCTCTGCTTGGTGCGCCATAGGGGCCTCCTTGATCTGGCACGGCGTGCGTGCCGTTTGCTTGACGCCGCAAAGGATACCCGTTTTAGGGTCAAAAGTTAACCAAGACTAACAAAAATGTGATTTTAGCCAAGATTGGTACAAGGGGGTCAGGTTTGTTTGCGCCAAGGTAGTGCAGATTAACCTGACCCCATTGCACCAAGGGAATTGTCTCAATCTGTAACATCTGGGGGTCGAAGTTGGCTCTATCTGTTACAGATTTAGACAAACGACACCCGTCCTGCAGAAAATCTCAATCTGTAACAGTTAGACGTCCAAATGGGCTCCTCGTGTTACAGATCGAGACAATACGCAGCCCTGCCGTCCCCGGGAGACCATTTGTGACGTGCGTTACGCGATTGTTTCGAAACGGGTGGGAAACACAACGGGCCGGCGATGCTCCTAGTATGCCTATTCAACTGACTGTCTAATATCTAGGGGAGGATCGCGATGCAGGCAGATTCCGCTCAGCAGCAGGGCCTTTATCGCCCCGAATTCGACCACGATGCATGTGGCATCGGCGCGCTTGCCGATATCAACGGTGAGCGCCATCACCAGATTCTGGACGACGCGCTGTCCATTCTGGTCAACTTGGAGCACCGCGGCGGCACCGGACTCGAGAAGAACACCGGCGACGGTGCCGGCATCCTGTTCCAGGTTCCGCATCACTTTTTCCGCAAAGAGGCTCAAAAGTGCGGCCAGATTCTGCCGGCAGAGGGCGACTATGGCGTGGCTATGCTGTTCTTCCCGCAGGATGACAAGGGCGTAGAGGATGCCCGTCGCGTGTTTGAGGAGGGCTGCGCCGAGGCCGGCGTGCCGCTGCTCTTTTGGCGCGAGGTGCCCGTCGATCCGCACGACCTGGGCGAGACGGCACGCGCCTGCATGCCTACCATCCTGCAGGCCTTCCTGGGCCGCCCCGACGACACGCCCGCCGGTGACGCCTTTGAGCGCCGCCTGTATGTGTGCCGCCGCACCATCGAGAAGAAGGCCGACGCCGAGTTCGCCCTGCGCGACAAGATCTTCTACGTGTGCTCCATGAGCTCGCGCACCATCGTGTACAAGGGTATGCTCGTCGCCACGCAGATGCGCCGCTTCTTCATCGACCTCAACGACGCCGCCGTCAAGACGGCCGTGGCGCTCGTCCACTCGCGTTACTCCACCAACACCACGCCCAGTTGGGAGCGCGCGCACCCCAACCGCTTTATCATCCACAACGGCGAGATCAACACCCTCAAGGGCAACGTCAACTGGATTCGCGCCCGCGAACCCAACCTGTACAGCCCCGTGCTGCAGCACGATCTTGAGCGCGTGATGCCCATCATCAACCGCGAGGGCTCCGACTCCGCGATTCTGGACAACGTGCTTGAGTTTTTGGTCATGAACGGTCGTCCGCTCACGCGCGCCGCATCCATGCTGCTGCCCGAGCCGTGGGACCACAACGACAGCCTGAGCGAGGAGCGCCGCGCCTACGACGCCTACCAGTCCATGCTCATGGAGCCGTGGGACGGCCCGGCTGCCATCGCCTTTACCGACGGTCGCACCCTGGGTGCCGCCCTCGACCGTAACGGCCTGCGCCCGGCCCGCTACTACGTGACGCGCGACGGCCGCTTTATGCTGGCGAGCGAGGTGGGCACCATCGAGGTGCGCCCCGAGAACATTCTGACGAGCGGTTGCCTGGGACCGGGTCAGATGCTCGAGGTTGATTTTGCCCGCGGCCGCGTGATCTACAATGACGAGCTGCGCGCCCGTTACGCCAAGGAAAAGCCCTACCGTGATTGGATTGCCGAGGAGACGCTGACCGTCGACGCGCTCGACAAGCCCGCTGCTGCAACGCCGGCCGAGGACGCCGAGGTGCCCGCCGCCGTGCGCATGGCAAAGCTCGGCTATCACTGGGACGACGTCGACGAGGTCGTGCGCCCCATGGCCCAGCAGGGCAAGGCCCCGCTCGCCTCGATGGGCATCGACGCACCGCTGGCCTGCCTGTCCAAGAAGACGCGTTCGTTCTTTGACTACTTCTATCAGCTGTTCGCCCAGGTCACGAACCCGCCGATCGACGCCCTGCGCGAGCATATGGTCACTTCGACCACGCTCTACCTGGGCAACCACGGCAACCTGCTCGAGGATTCCCGCACGGCCTGTCAGCTGGTGCGCTTGGAGCGCCCGTTGCTCAACGAGGAAGAGTTCGAACATATCTGTGCCATCGACCGTGTTGGCTTTAAGACCCGTCGTTTCCGTGCCGTCTACCGCCGCGATGCCGGCGAGGGCGCGCTGCAGGCTGCGCTCAAGCAGCTTGCCGAGGACGTCGAGGCCGCGGTTCGCGACGGCGCGAACATTGTGGTGCTGAGCGATCGTGCCGGAGCGGGCGAGGTGCCCGTGCCGTCGCTGCTTGCCGTGGGCTGCGTGCACAACCACCTGATCCGCGCCGGCGTGCGTACCTTTGCCGATATTGTGGTGGAGTGCGGCGACGCCGTGTCTCCGCACGACTTTGCGGCACTGGTGGGCTACTCCGCGAGCGGCATCTATCCGTACAACGCACATGCGTGCATCCGCGATCTGGCGGCACACGGCGACCTGGACGTGACGGCCGAGCAGGGTATCGCCAACTACAACAAGGCTGCGACCGCCGGCATCGTCTCCATCATGTCCAAGATGGGCATCTCCACGGTGCAGAGCTACCACTCCGCGCAGATCTTCGAGGCCGTGGGCTTTACCACGGAGTTCGTCAACGAGTACTTTGCCGGCACGGTGAGCCGCGTGGGAGGTATGGGTGTCGAGGACGTCGAGCGCGAGCAGAACGAGCGCTACGACGCCGCGCTCGCCATCCTTAAGAGCCCCGCGCCCGAGCAGCTGCCCACGCTGGGCCTGACCAAGTGGCGCCCGCTCGGCGGCGAGGATCACCTCATCGACCCTCAGACCGTCTACCTGCTGCAGACCGCCTGCCGCGAGGACAGCTACGACACCTTTAAGGAGTACAGCGCCCGCCTGCACCGAACCGGCCGAGCCGTGCGCCTGCGCGACTTGCTGGACTTTGACGACAGCGGTCGCACTCCGGTGCCGCTCGACGAGGTCGAGCCCGCGCTCAGCATCGTCCGCCGCTTTAACACCGGCGCCATGTCGTACGGCTCCATCAGCAAGGAAGCGCACGAGTGCATGGCCATCGCCATGAACCGTCTGCATGGCCGCTCCAACTCCGGCGAGGGCGGCGAGGATCCGCGTCGCGAGACCCCGCTGGCCAACGGTGACTCCAAGAACTCCGCCATCAAGCAGGTGGCAAGCGCGCGCTTTGGCGTGACGAGCCGCTACCTGTGCAGCGCTTTCGAGATTCAGATCAAGATGGCCCAGGGCGCCAAGCCCGGCGAGGGCGGTCACCTGCCCGGCAAGAAGGTCTACCCCTGGATTGCCGAGGTCCGTCAGTCCACGCCCGGTATCGGTCTGATCTCGCCTCCGCCGCATCACGACATCTACTCCATCGAGGACCTGGCCGAGCTCATCTTCGACCTTAAGAATGCCAACCCCGGCGCGCGCGTGTCGGTCAAGCTAGTCAGCGAGGCCGGCGTCGGCACCATCGCCACCGGTGTTGCCAAGGGCGCTGCCGACAAGATCTTAATCAGTGGCCACAACGGCGGCTCGGGTGCCGCTGCTCGCGATTCCATTTGGCACGCCGGCCTGCCGCTGGAGCTTGGCCTTGCCGAGGCTCAGCAGACGCTGCTGCAAAACGGCCTGCGCTCGCGCGTGGTGCTCGAGGCCGACGGTAAGCTCATGGACGGCACCGATGTTGCCGTCGCCTGCCTGCTGGGCGCCGAGGAGTTTGGCTTTGCGACCATGCCGCTCATCTCGATGGGCTGCCTCATGCAGCGCGACTGCCAGCAGGATACCTGCCCGGCCGGCATCGCTACGCAAAACTGCCACCTGCGTCGCGGCTTCCGCGGCAAGCCCGAGCACGTTGAGCACTTTATGCTCTTTGTTGCCGAGCAGCTGCGCGAGGTCATGGCGAGCCTGGGCTTCCGCACCGTCGACGAGATGGTCGGCCATCCCGAGTGCTTGCGCCAGATCGAGATCCCGGACAACCGCAAGGCTAACCTGCTCGATCTGACGCCCGTGCTGGCGAGCGCGACCTGCGAGTTCGGTGCCCACATTCCGGGTGCCGACGGTCGTCACTTCCTGCCCCAGATGGCTGCGGACAGCGAGCTCGACAAGACGCTCGACTCCACGCTGTTTGTGCCCTATACGGCCGATGCCCGCGCACACCTGCGCCCGATTCGCTTCCATGCCGACATCGCCAACGTCAACCGCTGCGTGGGTACCATCCTGGGCAACGCGGTGACCAAGGCACATCCCGAGGGCCTGCCCGCCGGCTCCATCATCATCGATTGCGATGGATCGGCCGGTCAGAGCTTTGGCGCCTTCCTGCCGCGCGGCATTACGCTCAACGTGTGCGGCGACGCCAACGACTACTTTGGCAAGGGCCTTTCGGGCGGCGAGGTGTCGGTGCGTCCCAACCCGCATGCGACCTACAAGTTCGACGAAAACATTATCGTGGGCAACGTGGCGTTCTTTGGTGCCACGAGCGGCCGCGGCTTCATCAACGGCCTGGCCGGCCAGCGCTTTGGCGTGCGTAACTCCGGTGCCACCGTGGTGGTCGAGGGCTGCGGCAACCATGGCTGCGAGTACATGACGGGCGGTCTGGCGCTCATCCTGGGTGAGGTCGGGCAGAACTTCGCCGCCGGTATGACGGGTGGCGTGGCCTATGTCTTTGACCAATACGGCACGCTCGACGCCCGCGTGAACCACGAGAGCGTCGAGCTTAAGGCCCCGACGGCCGGCGAACTGGCGCAGATTCGCGAGCTCATCCAGGAGCACGTGGACGCGACACAGAGCCCACGCGGCATTAAGCTGCTCTACAGCTTTGAGACGATGAGCAAGCACTTTGTGAAGGTCATTCCGACCGAGTACGATCGTGTGCTGGCGATTGTCGCTGCGAGCGAGGCTGCCGGCAAGACACATGCGCAGGCAGAGGAGCTGGCGTTTGACATCGTGACCGGCCGCGCCGACGCTGCCGATGTTGCTCGCTTTGATGTGGCGGGCGTCGCCGCCGCCGCTGCGACTGCCGCCGCTGCCAGCTCTGTTGCTTCGACCAAGAAGGAGGCGTAAGTGCCATGGGTAAGCCCGGTGCTTTTCTTGATATCGATCGCGTGACCCACGAGCTTCGCCCCGTGGAGGAGCGCAGCCGCGATTTCGATCCGCTGTACGTGGAGCTCGACGACGACGCGCGCCGTGCCCAGGCGAGCCGCTGCATGATGTGCGGCGTGGCGTTTTGCCAGATGGGCGCGAGCTTTGGCAAGGCGCGTCCGAGCGGCTGCCCGCTGCACAACCTGATTCCCGAGTGGAATGAGCTGGTGTACCGCGGCCGCTGGGACGAGGCGGCCGAGCGTCTGTCGCTCACCTCACCCATGCCCGAGTTCACGAGCCGCGTGTGCCCGGCGCTGTGCGAGGCCGCGTGCAACCTGGGCTCGGTCGACGGCCAGCCCACGACGATTCACGACAACGAGCG
Organism: uncultured Collinsella sp.; assembly: GCA_934643145.1. Taxonomy (GTDB): domain Bacteria; phylum Actinomycetota; class Coriobacteriia; order Coriobacteriales; family Coriobacteriaceae; genus Collinsella. The sequence goes on from CAKUBM010000001.1 coordinate 70,770, forward strand.
TGCGATCAGCGACCACGAGTGGGCCAACGGCGGTCCGCGCCGCTTTGAGCCGGCGGGGGAGGTCGCGCCCACGGTTGCCGTGGTGGGCTCCGGCCCGGCTGGCCTGGTGGCCGCGTGGGAGCTCGCTCGTCGCGGCGCCCGCGTGACGGTGTTTGAGCGCGACGACCGCCCGGGCGGTCTGCTCATGTACGGCATTCCCAACATGAAGCTCGAGAAGTCCGTGGTCGAGCGCCGCGTGGCGCTCATGCGTGAGCTAGGCATTGTGTTTGAGCTGAACGCCGACGTAAGCGATCCTAAGGTAGCCGCCAAGCTCGATGACTTTGACGCCGTCGTGGTGGCTGTCGGAGCCCGTGCTCCGCGTGGTCTTTCGGCTGCGAACATCGACGCTCCGGGCGTGGTGTACGCCGTGGACTACCTGACGGCTTCGACCGTCTCGGTGCTCGACGGCGGCGAGCCTGCCATTGACGCGCGCGGCCTGGATGTCGTGGTCATTGGCGGTGGCGATACCGGTAACGACTGCGTGGGCACCGCGGTGCGCCAGGGTGCGCGTAGCGTGCGCCAGTTTGAGTTTTTGCCGGCGGCTCCCGATAAGCGCGCGGCAGGCAACCCCTGGCCGCAGTGGCCCAACGTGAAGAAGACCGACTACGGCCAGCAGGAAGCCATTGCTGCCATGGGCGGCGAGATGCGTGCCTGGGGCGTGGATACGCTCGAGGTGCTGCTGGACAAGAAGGGCGCGGCCACGGGCCTGCGCGTGGTCGATCTGGACTGGTCGGCGGGAAAGCCCGAGCGCATCGCGGGCTCCGAGCACGAGGTGCCGGCGCAGCTGGTGCTGATTGCTTGCGGTTTTACAGGTCCCGAGCATGGCGTGTTTGATGCTGTCCGCGTGCCCGTTGCCACTGCCGGCCGTCCGCTGCCGGTGATGGCTGCCGAGGGCTCGCACCTCGTGGCTCGCACGGAGGGTGTCGCCGCGGATGCCGCGCCGGTGTATGTGGCGGGTGATGCCCGCAACGGCAGCTCGCTCGTGGTGAACGCCATGGCCGATGCCCTCGCCTGCGCAGCCGAAGTCGCCGAGGCGCTGGAGCTGTAAAGTAGTCACGGAGATATTCAACAATCGAATCGGCAAGGGCTGTCCCTAACTGCCGGCACAAAAGGAACGTCCCTAAGTGCCGACAGTTAGGGACGTTCCTTTTCTGTCGGCATTCGGGGACACTCCTTGCGGATTTGCGAGCGATTTGCTTGTTTGTCGGCGTACGGGTGTTCATTTGCCGACTTCTTGGGCTGTGGTCACCTGTTGTTTCTGTGGTGGCTGCGGGTATCTGGCTCAAAAGGGTTGGTTGGCTGTCTATGTCTACCTGCGATTTTGTTGCGGTGCGCATTTTCGGTCTAGCTTTTCGTCAAGTGTTTGGTCAGCATCTGGTTTGCAGCCGGAGGCCTATTTTGCCCGCGCTGGTCGTGGCTGCCCACCCTCCTCGTAAGCTCAAATTGAGGTCCATCAGTTTGAGGAGGATGCCATGACTGACCAAGTTCTTGACCGAGCAGAGCTGGCTGAAGCCGTCGGCAACGATATTGCCGACATGGCCCATTTTTGGATGCTGCGGAAGTTTCAATTCCTGGAGCCGGCGCGCGAGCAGTTCGAGATTATCGTCGACCCGTGGCTCAGCTATTGCACCGAGCCTTCGCAAAACGAAATCATGGCCTACAACATGGCATTTACCGATTGGCTGCTTTTCGAGCGCCCCTATCGCCATGGCAAAACGCTGCTCGAGCTATATGTTGACGAGCCGCCGGCATCGCTTTCGCCTGCCTCGCTCAAGCGGCTCGAGCAGGTACGCGACACGCAGTATTTCTCGCGCTTTGGCATTTTGGACAAGAATCCTGCGTCCGGCATGGTCGCGCTGAAGGACACGCGCACCGACCGTCGCTTTGATGTCTACGACCCGCATATCGTGCAAAAGGAGCATTGGAACGATGGCGCGATTGCGGTGCGCCTCGCCTGCGTCGACGATGTCTGGCTTACGGCGGGACAGCTCTACCTGTATGACATCGCGCGGCTGAGCGATACGGCGGTCGATGGGCCGGGTGCGGTGCATCCGGAGGACCTGCAGGACGGCTTTGACACCTCGTGCATCAGCTTCTTCTTGCGTCTGGTCCGCGACATCATGGGCGCCCAGGGGCGGTACGTAAAGTCGCTCAACATCTACGAACAGGAATGGGAGTAGGGGATGGGTAGTTGTCGCCTGCCTTGCCTTCTGCCCTTTTGTCTCGATCTGTAACGTTTGGGGACAAAAAACCGGTCTACCTGTTACAGAACGAGACGAATGCTTGGGCGCCGCTGGTTTGTCTAAATCTGTAACGTTTAGGGGCCTGAAGAACGTCTTACTGTTACGGATCGAGACGTTTGGCGCCTAGCTGGGGGAATGTCTCAATCTGTAACATCTACAGGCCAAAAATCGGTCTTCCTGTTACAGATCAAGACGTTTGTCGGCAGAGGCAACGGTGACGATGGTCCATTTGTCCGATGTGGTGGTGATGGAAGTGTCTAATACCGTTTTCAAGCACAAGCATACGACTCGCAACACGTTGGCGCGGAATAGGATGCTCGCGCGACTCACGGAGGCGACCGAGCAAGGTGCGCTGCTCGCAACGCATGACAATGCCGAGCTCATGTGGCTACGGCGTCATGTGGGAACCGATGATATTGCGGAGCCCGAGCCGTATTTGTTCTGTTTTCAACATGATTGGGATGCGCTGACGCCGACGGAGCGAGCGCTGCGAGCCATCAAAGGGCTTGCGGAGTTTCATCCCGATTGGGCGTTTTGGGGCTATGACGCGGCACTTTTGTGGGGTCTGGAGGTGCCGAATGATCTGCTTGGGCCACGATATCTTGTTAAGACAGGTTGCTCGGTGCCGCTGAGTGCAGGATGTCGGCTGTTGCGTCCGCAGGCGGCGGGCGCACTTGAACAAGTCGACGACGTGCGGGTGACGTCGTTTTGGCGCACGGTGGAGGATTGCCTACTGCGTGCGCCGTTCTCCTACGGGTTGGCGATTGCCGATTCTGCATTGAGGGCAAGGGGCGTATCGCGCGATGACCTGTGCGAGTGTCTTCGCTCCGATTGCGAGGGCAGGCGCGGGTATCGCAGGGCGCAAGTGATTGCGTCATATGCGGACGGGCTGTCTGAAAACGGCGGCGAGTCTCGGTTCCGAGCATTCTTTATTGCGTACGGCTTTCCGGTTCCGGAGCTGCAGGTGGAGTTTCGCGACCCGCTCGATCCGAGCCAGGTGTTTCGCGTCGACTATTTTTGGCGGCTCGAGGACGGGACGTGTGTCATCGGCGAGCTCGACGGAAAGGGGAAGTACACCTTGCAGAGCGGCGAGGGTCGGGAGTCGGTTGACCCATTCGTGGCAGAGCGTCAGCGGGAATCTCATCTGACAATGCTCGGGCACAAGGTGCTTCGGTTTACGTTTGATGAGCTCAAGAATCCGGGGAAGCTGGTTGAGAAGATGAGACTGGCGGGTATTCCGCGACGGGCCGATTTGGCTGAGGAATGGAGACGCCAGTGGTATGGACGCTGAGGGGCGCAGCTGACGCGGATGTGGTTGTTCCTGCCGAGTTTGTCTCAACCTGTAACAACAAGGGGTCGTTTGGCCTCGTAACTGTTACAGATCAAGACAGAAGGTTGGCCACCGCTAAAAGATCTCAATCTGTAACATCTAGAGGCCGAAAACCTGTCTACTTGTTACAGATTTAGACGTTTGACGATGGGGCTGGAGAATATCTCAATCTGTAACATCTACAGGCCAAAACTTGACCTAACTGTTACAGATTGAGACAAAGGTTGGACGCACGACCGAAAATCTCGATCTGTAACATTTGGAAGGTTAAAGACGGTCCACTTGTTACAGATCAAGACGTTTTGCTGGAACGACCGAAACATCGCTGCGCTGGTCTGTTCATCCTCACGCCCTTCTCTTCTTCCCGTTAGCCGATATGTCCGCAGCAACCCTGTCGCGCTGGGCGATAATGAACAAATGTTCAAGTTAATCGTGAGGGAGGAGCTCGATATGGCATCTGCCGATCGTTCCACGTTGTTTATCAATGCGACCATTCTGGATGGTTCGGAGCATATGGAGCCGCAACCCGATATGGCCGTGACTGTTGAGCGCGGCGTCATCACCTGGATGGGGCCGAGTGCTGTGGCGCAGGCGCCTGCAGGTGCCGAGGTTATCGACCTGGGTGGCGCGTATCTCATGCCCGGTCTCATCAATATGCACGTGCACCTGTGCGGCTCGGGCAAGCCTGTCTCGGCCGGCGATGCGGGAGCGCTGATGAAGAAACTCGATAATCCCGTGGGGCGCGCCATCGTGCGCCGCATCCTCAAGGGCAGTGCCCAGCAGCAGCTGGCAAGCGGCGTGACCACGGTGCGCGGCGCGGGCGACCCGTTGTTTGCCGACATTGCCGTGCGCGACGCTATCGACGCCGGCAAGTATCAGGGTCCGCGCCTGGTAGCGCCGGGAACGGGCGTCACGGTGCCGGGCGGCCATGGCGCGGGCTTGTTCGCCCAGGTGGCCAACAGCCCCGTCGAGGCAGCCGAGCAGGTGCGAGACCTGTATGCGCGTGGCGCCGACGTCATTAAGCTGTTCGTAACGGGTGGTGTGTTCGATGCGACCGAGGTGGGCGAGCCGGGCGTGCTGCGTATGCCGGTGGAGGTTGCCGCGGCGGCGTGCAAGGCGGCGCACGAGGTGGGCCTGCCGGTTATGGCTCATGCCGAGAGCACCGAGGGCGTGAAGGCCGCGCTTGAGGCCGGGGTCGACACGATCGAGCACGGTGCCCCGATGACGCCCGAGATCCTGGAGCTGTATCGCGGCGCCGCGGGCACACAGCTCGAGGGACGCGCGCCGAGCGTGACCTGCACGATCAGCCCGGCGCTACCGTTTGTATTGCTCGATCCGGAGAAGACCCATTCGACTGACACGCAAAAGAAGAACGGCGACATCGTGTGCTCGGGCATCATTGAGAGCGCCCGTGCCGCACTGGAAGCTGACGTTAAGGTGGGCCTTGGCACGGACTCGAGCTGCCCGTTCGTGACGCAGTACGACATGTGGCGTGAGGTGGCCTATTTTGCCAAGTATGTCGGCGTGAGCAACGCCTTCGCGCTGCATACGGCTACGCAAGTCAACGCCGAGCTGCTGGGGCTGGGCGGCGAGACCGGTACGATCGAGTGCGGCAAGGCCGCCGATATCTTGGTGACGCGCAAGAACCCGCTCGATGACCTGTGCGCTCTGCGTGAGCCGATACATGTGATGTGTCGCGGTGATCTGGTACGCAAGCTCAAGGTGAAGCGTATTCCCGAGGTGGACGCCGAGCTCGACGCGATTATGGCCATGCCTGCCGAAGCGCTGGCAGAGGAGCTGGCCCGCGACGGTGTGGCGTAGATGTGACAAAGGTGCAGCTCCGTTGCCGCATACAAAAAGCCGAGGTCTCAACACGAGGCCTCGGCTTTTTTATCGAACAAATACTTAAGATTTGGGACAAACAAACCTGATTAATTTGTCCCGCGTGCGGGCGCTAGGAGCGGGTTTCCATCTTGGCGTGGCACTTGGGGCAGGTGACGCGGATCTTGCCTTTGCCCTTGGGGACGGAGAGCATCTGGCCGCAGTTGGGGCACTTGAGGTATGCCGTAGTTTTGCGGCCCTTCCACATCTTCTTGGCCGTGCGCTTGGCACGCTCAAAGTCTTCCTTGCTCGCTCCAGCTGCGCGCGAGGTGCTGGCCGCTGCAGTTCCACCGCCCAAGCTGGCGACGAACTTACCCAAGCCGGGGACGTTCGCGGTCGCGGCGACAAAGGCCGCGTTTTCCTTGCGACGTGCGTCGATGTTTTTGGACAGGCCGCGCAGCACGCCAATCACGATCACGGCGATGGCAATCCAGCTGAGCCACTGGATGTGGGCTATCGATCCGATCATCGCGATGACGATACCGGCAAAACCCATCACGATGGTGAGTTCGTCGGCACCATTGCGGCCCTTCATAAAGTCATTCATGCAAATTGCCTTTCGTTCGATATGCTGCACGCCTTTATACCCGATTTAGAGCAAGGGGGACAGGTTAATCTGCACCAATGTGGTGCAAACGTGCCTGTCCCCGATACACCAAGATGGTGCAAATGCAGTCTGTCCCCCTTGCACCAATTACTTGGAGAGCTTGTCGACGACGCGTTCGATCTCGGCGAGCTTGGCGGCTTTGAGGTCTTCGTCGCCCGATTCGATTGCCGAAGTCACGCAGCCCTCGATATGCGCCTTGAGCACGTCGGCGTTAATGCGCGCGAGGAGCGCCTGTGTGGCCATGAGCTGCGTGGAGATGTCGACGCAATAGCGGTCCTCATCGACCATCCGCAAGATGCCGTCGATCTGGCCGCGTGCCGTCTTGAGCATGCGGGTCACCGATTTGTGGTCTGCCATCATGGCGGGTCCTCGTTTCTGGTCGGGGGTACGTGCGGGTCGTTATGCGGCGGTCACCGAAAGGGCGTGGAACTTTTCGCCCGCGGCCTCGACGGCGGCGGCGAGCTGCTCGGCGGTCACGGTGTCGGCGCACTCCACCTGGACGGTCTGGGTCTCGTGATCGGCATCGGCGTCGGTCACGCCGGCAACGTTGAGCAGCGCCGTCTCGACGGTGGCGTCGCAGTGGCCGCACATAAGGCCGGAAGTCTTGATTGTGTATCGCATGGGTGTACTCCTTATCGATTGAGATTATCTGACAGTTTAGTCGTGAACAGCGTCATCTTAAAGGTGCGCTGAGGTGCCCGAGATTGCCCCGAAAGAGGAGCGAAGCGTACTTGGGTACGCGAGCGACGGTTTGAGGGGCAAGGTCGGGTGCATCAGTGCACCGTTTTGGGCTTAAAGGATTTTAAGCGCAGAGCGTTGGAAACAACGCACACGCTCGACAGGCTCATGGCCGCGGCGCCGAACATCGGCGAGAGCTGCCAACCGGTGAGGGGGAAGAACACGCCTGCCGCCAGCGGAATGCCGATGCCGTTGTAGAACAGCGCCCAGAACAGGTCCTGCTTGATGTTGCGGATCGTGGCGCGCGAAAGCTCGATGGCGCGCGCAACATCCATGAGATCGCTGCGCATGAGTACCACGTCGGCGCCCTCCTTGGCGATGTCGGCGCCGGTGCCGATGGCAAGGCCCACGTCGGCGCGCGCCAGGGCGGGGGAGTCGTTGATGCCGTCGCCCACCATGGCGACCTTGCCGCCCGCATCCTGCAGCTCGCGCACGTGGCGCTCCTTGTCGGCGGGGAGGACGTCGGCGATGACCTGTTCGCTGCTCAGCCCCACGCGGCAGGCGATGGCCTCGGCCGTCACGCGGTTGTCGCCGGTGAGCATGCGCACGTCGACGCCGAGCTTGCGGAGCGCGGCGATGGCCTCGGCGCTCGTCTCTTTGACCTCGTCAGCCACGGCGATGGTGCCGACAAGCTCGCCGTTCTTGGCAAAGAACAGCGGCGTCTTGCCTTCGGCGGCAAATTGCTCGGCAAGACCCGCGGGCACGGTAACGCCCAACTCGTCCATCAGGCGCACGTTGCCGGCTGCGATGACATTCTGCCCCTCGCGCGCCGTAACGCCACGACCAGGCACGGCGGCAAAGTCCTCGACCATGCGCGCGACAATTCCGTGCGCCTCGCACTCGGCCATAATCGCCTCGGCCAGCGGGTGCTCGCTTGAGCGCTCCAGCGCGGCGGCCAGCTTGAGCAGCGCCTTTTCGCTCATGGCGGGCGAGCCGTCGGCGCGCGTGGCCGCCTCAATGTCGGTCACAGCCGGCTTGCCGCGGGTGACGGTGCCCGTCTTATCGAGCGCCACGGTGCCCACGCTGCGCAGATTCTCCAGCGCCTCGGCGCTCTTGAACAGAATGCCCATCTCGGCGCCCTTGCCGGTGCCGACCATAATGGCGACGGGTGTGGCCAGACCCAGCGCGCACGGGCAGCTGATCACCAGCACGGCGACGGCGGAGGTGAGCGCTTCGTTGACGCTTCCGGTCAAAACCATCCATGCCACAAAAGTTACGGCAGAGATTGCGAACACCGCGGGCACGAACACGCCGGCGACCTTGTCGGCCATGCGGGCGATGGGCGCCTTGGTGGCGTTGGCGTCCTCGACGAGCTGGATAATCTTGGCGAGCGACGTGTCGGCGCCCACACGCGTGGCGCGGAAGGTAAACGAACCGGTGCGGTTGACGGTGGCGGCGCTGACGGTGTCGCTGGCGGTCTTTTCCACGGGGATGGACTCGCCGGTGAGCGCACTCTCGTCCACGGCCGAGCTGCCCTCGAGCACCACGCCATCGACGGGGATGGACTCTCCGGGGCGTACGCGCAGGACCTGGCCGGGAAGGATACTGTCGACGTCGACGGTGGTTTCGGTGCCGTCGTCGGCAACGACGGTCGCAGTCTTGGGTGCCAAGTCGATGAGCGCCTCGATAGCGCCGCCGGTTTTGGACTTGCTGCGCGTTTCGAGGTATTTGCCCACGGTGACGAGCGACAGGATGGTGCCGGCGCTCTCAAAATACAGGTTGTCCATGCTCGTCATCATGGCCTCGTGCACCTGACCTGTGGCCAGCTGGTCGGCCATGATAAACATGGCATAGAGCGACCAGGCGATCGACGCGGTGGCGCCGACGGCGATGAGAGCGTCCATGGTCGGCGCGCCGTGCGCGAGCGATTTAAACCCGTTGATAAAGTACGCGTCGTTGACGTAGACGATGGGGATGAGCAGGACGAGCTCGGTGAGCGCGAGCGTCATGCTGTGGGCGTGGTCGGTGAAGACGCCGGGCAGTGGCCAACCGAGCATGTGCCCCATGCCTATGTAGAACAGTGGGATGAGGAATACGATCGAGACGATGAGGCGGGTGCGCATAGCGGAGGCGGCGGCCTCCAGCTTTTTGGTCGGCGACTCCATATGGGCGGCGCCGGACCTGGCTTGCGCACTGCCGTTTGAGCCGGCGGCACCGGTGCCCACATCGACGGGCGAGGCCGAGTAGCCAGCGCGATCGACAGCGGTGCAGATGTCGTCGGGGGTGACCTGCGCGGGGTCGTAGTCCACCAGCATAGAGCCGGCGAGTAGATTGACCGCGACGCTCTCGACGCCGTCGAGCTTGCTCACGGCACGGTCCACGTGCGCCTGACAGGCGGCGCATGTCATGCCACCCACATCGAATTTATCTTGAGCCATGGCTTCTCCTTTCTGTAGTTCAGTGTTGGAATTGTTAACTTGCCGATACTATACACCCATACCCCCTGGGGGTGTCCAGTACAGAAAGAAATATATGACATTCTAATTTTTGGTCGAGGTGATAGCCAGGTCGGCGGACCGTAGCCGGTCTAATGTCTCAATCTGTAACAACTAGACCCGTTTTTGTCGAGTAACTGTTACAGATCGAGACATTGCATCGAGCCACAACTTAACGTCTCAATCTGTAACACCTGAGGACCGTTTTGCCTGCTAGATGTTACAGATTGAGACAAACCGTTCGAGGGTAACCCGAACATCTCGATCTGTAACAGTAAGACAGATATTTGGGTCCTAGATGTTACAGATCAATACAATCTCGGAGCAGATGCTCCGGGCATACAACGTAAAACGCCGGGGCGCCCGTGTGGTAGACGTCCCGGCGCATGTCAGGCGGGGTTTGCGAAGCGGTGGGAGGGAAGAGAAGCCGCCCTCCCGAAATCCTTACTCCTGACGACGCTTCTTGTCAGTCAGAAAGACGCCGGCGGCTACGAGCACGACACCTCCGATGACAAACGTCTCACCGGCGAGCGCAGCATTGTCGCCTGTGGTGGGAAGTGCCGAGTTGGCGGCCGTCTTGGCGTTGCCGGCAGACGGCTTTCCAGTAACCGGCTTAGCGGCAGCCTGTGTGATCTTGGCCTGCTCGGCCTTCGCCGCCTCTTGCTCCTGGCGGGCGATCTCGTCCTTCAGGGCTTGCTCGGCGGCTACGCGTTTTGCCTTCGCCTCGTTGTAGCCGTTGAGAGCTGCGGCGTAGGCGGGCGTTGCAGCATCAAGGTCTGCCTGAGCGGCATCAAGTGCGGCCTTTGCGTTATGTTCCGCTTGCTTGGCGGCGACGCACTTGGCAAAGAGGGCATTGAGCGTATCGTTCGCGTTTGCGTCAGAGCCAGTAGCAATGCCGTTTTCGACGTTGATGGACTTGAGCTTTCCGAGGGTAGCGACAGCGGCATCTGATGCGGCCTGAGAATTCTCGACCGCTTGCTCGGCGTTCGCGATAGCATCATTTGCCGCACTAAGGGCGACTCCGGCCTCGGTAACTGCTGCGTCGGCGTCCTGCTTGGCCGCCTCGGCGGTGGCAAGATTATCGGCCGCATTGCTCAGGGCGTCGGCATGGGCCTTCTTTGAAGCAAAGTCGTTTTTCGCTGTGGTCAGATCGCTCGCGGCGTGCTCCGCGTTCGCCGCCTTGTCCTCGGCGTTGTCCATCGCGGTGCCGAGGGCCTGCTTCTTGGTAACCTCGTCGAGCTTCGCCTTTGCGAGAGCACTCTGGGCAGACGTCTGGGCTGCCGTGGCTTCATCAAGCGCCTGATGGGCCTTGTCAGCCTTCTCCTGAGCCGCAGCAACATCGGCAGAATACTTTGCGAGCTCATCGCTGGCGGCGGCGTAGGCGGCCTGCTTGTCTGCAGCGGCATTCTTTGCGTTTTCGAGATCTGTCGCGCGTACCGCAACAGTCTGCTGCGCTTGGTCGCATGATGCCTGTGCGGCGTTAACGTCATCCTGCTTTCGAGTGGCTGCGGCCTTCGCGGCAGCTGCCTGCACGTTGGCGGTCTCTGCGACCTTTTGCGCAGTGTCGCGTTCCGACTGGGCTGTGGCTACGGCAGTTGCAGCGGCGGCGACGCTATCGCTCTGCTTGTTTGCTGCCTGCTGCTTATGCTCGACCGCGGACGCGGCTTCGCTTGCGGTTTCGTCGGCCTTCTGTTTGTTTTGGGATGCTAGCTGGAGTGCAGCTTGCTTGCTGGCAAGATCTTTCTTGGCGGTCTCGAGTTTGCTTCCCGCGTTTTTGAGTCCGTTGACGTAGCCGTTAAGCGTCTGCTCGAACTCGTCGACGGATATGGCAGAGCTTGTCCAATCGTGGTCGGGCTTCCATGGCGAGGCCGTCTGGGCGGTAAAGGATGCGGTGTCTCCGTATTCGTTGTTGCGAGCGGTGTTGAGTCCAGTACCCATGACTGTGTAGTTGGGATTAATACAATTGATGTAATGGCCCACCATTGCGTTCTTGCCGCAGTTTTTAGTGACGTAACTGTCGATCTTGTCGGCATGTGAGTGATAGAAGGCGTAGGCAGCCTTTCCCGTGAGATTGTGGACGTCAAACTTGGCCGCCACCGCCTCGTCAAAGTACGCCTTTTCCTCCGTAATCCATCCCTGGCATGGATCGCTGTAGCCCCACGAGAGATTCTCTGCCACCTTAAACTGGTTTGCGTGCTCGATGTTCGAGCTCGACCAGTTCGCATCGGCAATTGCCGCTGCGACAAGGTTGTACGTTACGTTGAGCGGATTCAAGCCAACGGAAACGCGGTAGCTGTTAATCGACTTCATAACGGTGACGGCCGAGATCATATTGTCGAGCGAGGTCGCATCGTCGCTATCGCCAACATGGGTGGCGTCCTTATACAGGCAGTTCTCGATAATCGTGACTGCCTCATTGGCGCCGACGGACTTAAAGAACCCAATAGCACCTTGCTTGAGTGTGGACTCGGCAGAGCCTGCTGCCTGCTGGGCGGCGTCGACGGCAACTTGAGCAGACTGAACCGCGGCTTGAGCTAACTGCAGTTCGTTCTGAGCTTGCGCGACCGCCTCGTCTGCGGCCGTCTTTGCTGCCTTTGCGTCCTCGATGGCCTTATTCGCCTCATCGAGCTTGGCAAGCTCGGCGCTATGGGCTGCCTTCGCGTCCTCGAGGGCCTCGTCCTTTGCGGAGACTGCGGCATTCGCAGTATCGAGCTCGGACTTCTTTTGCTTGGCATTCTGCTTTGCGGCATCAAGCTCCGATTGTGCTGCGGCAAGATTTTTTTGCTTCTGAGTCTGATCCTGCCGGGCGTTTTCTAGAGCCTTCTCAGCGTTTGTCTGGGCGCTCTTTGAGGCGTCAAGATCGGCCTTGGCAGCATCGACCTTTGCCTGGGCGGCGTCATACTCCGGGCCCTCGGCGCCTGCCTTTGCTGCGGCGAGGTCTGCCTGTGCGCTGTCATACGCCGCCTGCGCGTCAGCTACCTTACCGTCCGCGGCGGTCTTTGCCTGCTGAGCAGAAGCCAACGCGCCTGCCGCCTCGTCGTAAGCGCTCTGTGCGGCGCTTTGGGCCTGCTGGGCGTCGGCGAGTGCGGAGTCGGCAGCGGTCTTTGCGGCCTTTGCCTGGTCAAGAACCTTCTGGGCATCTGCGGCAGACTGCTCGGCTGCCTTGATTTCCTCCGGCGTTGCGTTGGCGGCTGCCTTCTGGGCTTCCTCAAGCTTGGCTTGTGCATCGGCTGCCGCCTGCTTTGCGGAGTCGAGTGCCTTCGTCTTGCCCTCGGCATCGGCCTTGGCCGTGTCGAGCTTGCTCTGGGCATCCTTTAGCGTGGCACTGGCGCTGTCGGCCGCCTTGACGCTTTCATCGAGCTGGCGAGCGTATTCGGCACGCGCGGCGGCCTCTGCCTGCGAATTGTCGGAGACGGAAGCGTCGTAGGCGGTCTGTGCGTTGTCGCGGGCCGTCTGTTTTTCGATATAGGGGGCAGCCGCCGTGTCGTAGTCGGACTTGGCTTCTGCCTCGGCAGCCTTTGCGGCGTCGATTGCGGCCTGCAAGTCGGCAATCTTCCGGGCGTTCGTCTTTACTGCGGAGCCTGCCGCCTCGCCGGCGTGGACGGCGAGCGGGGACATGATTGCGTCCTGTGCTGTGGCGCCGCTCACATCGTTGGCAAATGCCGAGAACGGGGCGAGCAACGACGAGCCGGTCATTGCGATAGTGGTGGCTGCGGTGACGGCGAGTCGCGCGGTCTTGTGACCCGACAACACAGGGTGGGGCTCGGCGCCGCCCGCGGTTTCCAAGTGTTTAGGTGCGTACTTTGCCATTTCTTCTCCCAATCATTGAAGGGGTACCTATGACAATTCGTACGTTAAGACCTTTGAAAGGGCTCCTGTTGCGCAACATTGGCGAGGAAATATCGACACATTTGAGTCACATTTATGAGGCGAAGCCCTCGGCAAGCTAGCGTCTCGATCTGTAACATCTAGCGGGAAATATGACCTCTAAACGTTACGGATCGAGACAAACCGTCCGGGGCCAACTCAAACGTCTCAATCTGTAACATCTGGAGAGGTTTTTGACCCCTTACTGTTACAGATTGAGACAGACCGTCCCGCCGCCTGCTCAACATCTCAATCTGTAACAGTTAGGCCGGTATTTGGGTCCTAGATGTTACAGATTGAGATAAACGCCGGGGCCGGGAGCCCCGTCGCAGCAGCCCTCCGCCTCTAAATACAGAACCCGGGGATCACGCAGGTCCGCTTGTCCGGTTTGCTCGCGGGGGTGGCGTACATAAATACGTCGCCGTCGTAGCCCACGCGGTTGATGTAGGGCGTGCCTTCGGATTCCGACGTGTCGGGACTCACCGTGCGCTCCCACCAGCAGGTGTCCTTGCCCTTCCACTGGCGCACCATGGTCGAGTTGGTGGAATACGGGCTCACCTTGAGCTCGCGGAAGAGCTGGTACTCCTTGCCTTCGCCGTTGTAGATGTCTGCCAGGTAGTGATAGTCCTCGGCAAACGAATCGGGCGGCTGCACGCCGCACAGCTCGACCATGGCGGGCAGCCAGAGCGTCGCGGGCAGCTCACTCAGACACGAAGCGCTTCTGGCGACGCCCACGTTGTTCGAGGTCTTCTTGACGGCCTTAATAAGCGCGCGCAGCTCGTTGGGCAGCAGCTTAAGACCGTCGCCGTCGAGCCATGCCCGCAGCTCGCAATCTGCCCAGCCGGCGCTCGGCGGCTCAGCCGCAGCGTCGCGCTCGGCAATGCCCGCATCGAATATAAACGTCAGTCCGGCCTTGCCCGTCCCGTCCAAAAGCTCGTCGTGGCGGATGCCCACAAGTTGCGCGCCGACCTCCAGCCCGTTGGTGAGCGTTACGCGCTTGGTGCACGGATAGGGGATGTGCCCATCGGTGTCGAGCAGGTGATAGCGCTTGGCAATCTCGCGCGCCTCGCTGCGGGTCTCGGCGGCCTTAATCTTGAGCGAAATCTCTTGCAGCTGATCCCAAGTGTAGTCGTCAAGCGAGCTGCGGATGCCGTCCAGGTAGTCGGGGATGCCAAAGCCATGGGTTGCCGCGCCAATGACGCCGAGCCCCGCAACGGCTGCGACGACGCCGCCGATAATAAAGCGGCGGCGGGTCATGGCATCATGTCGGGCCTGTTCCAGAATCTCTCTCGCGCGCTCGCCGGCGACGTCGACCTTAAGGTGCGTACCGGAGTCGATGTCGATTACGGCGTCATTGCCCGCGCCCTCGCGGCCCTCAGATTCTGCAGCGGGAAGGTATGCCGAGAGCACTTCGAGCATCTGCTGCTCGGTGGGGCGATCACCTTGTTCGACCGAGATGCCTTTCATGATGATCTGGACGAGAGCCTCGTCGCCATCGCAGCGCGGCTCGAGCGGCGCCGGTTTTGTCTTGGTCTTTATGAGATAGAACGAGCCGGTCGCCGCGGCACCCGTCGACTCGACATCGAACGGTTTACGACCGCTGTAGAGCTGGTACAGAATGCTCGAAAGCGCATAGACATCGATGGCGGGCGAGCGGCGAAGGGCCGCGATGCCTTCGATGTCCTGCGTGAGCATTTCGGGCGCGGCGTATGCGGGCGTGGCAAAGCGCCAGATGTCGGCGCGCCGGGTGATCGTGTCATCGCTGAGGGCCATAGTGGCGGAGCCTAGGTCGATGAGGCAGGGGTCAAAGGAGCAATCGGCAATCTGCTGCTCGAGCGTTCGGCTGGTGGTGCGGAACATGATATTGGCGGGCGAAAGATCGCGGTGAACGACCGGATTCACAAGGCCTTGGGTCATCAAGAGCGCGCGAAGCACGGCGTTTCCGACGGCGGCGACCATTTGGGTGGTCAGCCCGCCCGAGGTATCGTGCGGAAGCAAGGGCAGCGCCTGCTTGAGCGAGGTGCCCTCGACCCACTCCATAAGGATGAGCGGGTCGTCCTCGCAACAGCCGTAGCCATAGACGCGCGGGAACCCGCGCAGGTGCGAGACGGTGCACAGGTGACGGTACTCCTCGAACAGAGCGGC
The DNA here is from genome assembly GCA_934643145.1 of uncultured Collinsella sp. Taxonomy (GTDB): domain Bacteria; phylum Actinomycetota; class Coriobacteriia; order Coriobacteriales; family Coriobacteriaceae; genus Collinsella. The sequence goes on from CAKUBM010000001.1 coordinate 86,055, forward strand.
GGTATTGGCAAGGTGCGCGGCCGATTGCTCGGCGGAGCGGTTGGGGGCTTGGCCGGAAAGGATGGCGTTGTCTTTGAGCAGCTTTACCGCGAAAATCTCGCCGTTGGTGTTAGTCGCGCGCAGCACGTGGCCGATGTTGCCGTTGCTGCAGTGGGCTGTCTGGAGAATAAGCGTCATAAACCGGCGCTTGGCATCGTCCTCGGCGCTGGGGTCGACCGCCACGGCGGTGTCGAACGTGTCGAGACGGATGAGTTTGTCGCCATAGGCGTTATCGGTAGGATCCATGGCGTTCCTTTGTTTGGCAGGGGTTGCCGCACGTATGCGTCGGCAGTGCGGCTATTGGTAAAGCACCATGATAGCCGCACTGCCGACGTATGCCGCTGAGTATTGTCGTTTACGACGCAGAAGGTAGAAGACGCAAGACGGGCGGCGACCGTTTTTCGATCGCCGCCCGCGCGCTAGTCCACAATGACAAGGAATGTCGTGTAGAGGCCCAGATGGAGCCTGTCGCTGTTTTCGATTTCCACCGGGGGATAGATTTTGCCAGGTTCGCGTTGGTCGCGCGGCGGCTCAATCACAATGTCACCGTCGTCTGCGCCCGATTCGAGCACGGTGCCGTTGGTCGATCCAAGACCCTGGGCGTACCAGCGCCCGTCTTCGAGCCAAATGCGCAAATGCTCGCGTGATGCATCGGCGCCTACATCGGTGATGCTGGGCGAGGTTTTGGGCAAAGAGCCAATTACAGTGCCGCGAGGGTCGCGTGAGAGTGGGTGAATCCGCATATCGACGCAGCTATCGGCATGTGTCCTAAGTAGACCGAGATTGGGGGCGATAACACTTTGCTTTCGTAGGCAGCTCGTAAAACTGCGGCCGACAGTTGTCTCGGTAGTGCCAAAGAACCCACCCGTCTTGTTGTTGCAGTAACGCTCGACGGTCGCCATGCCCTGAATGGGGTCGGCGAGCGCCCCCGTTGCCACAAAGAGCATCAGATAGAGTGTGCTCTTCTCACGTACGCCTTGGCAGTCGGAACTATCGATGCGATTTAGAGCGTTCGCGTACAGGCGGCTGTCAAGCCGGTAGCTGGCGAGAGCCGACATCATTTCGTTGGCTGCCGGACCGCGGTAGTGATCGGCAATTGCCTGGTAAGCAGAATCGCCTCCGCCGAGCTTGCTGCAGATTGCCGCGGAAAGGTTGAGCGTTGAGACGGTGAAATCATTGTAGATACCGGGGGCACATTGGTCAGGCTCGCGATGGACGACATAGCGAGCCAGATAAGAACGGTTGGAAGAACACTTTTCCAGCAGGGTGCTGCCGAGGTAGGAGTTGCCGTTGATGAGCATTCGAGCGATTTCGAGATGCTTGAGGCCGCCGAACAGGCGGATGTCGTTGTAGAGGACCGAGCACGGTGTTTTTGCTGCCACGATACCTCCTCTGTTTATTCTCAAATCGATAAACATGATTGGAATTAATTGCCCTCGGCGGGCGCCGCATTAAAAGACGTGCGGCACGCCACATGGCTCTAACAACATTATAGGTTATATCCGTAAAAATGCAGGATGGTCGGGGTTTGGGCTTTATCGATACGATATTTTATTTCGTCTCGATTTGTAACATCTGGGACTGGTTTTGCCGAGTAACTGTTACAGATCGAGACGTTGTTTTCTGACGGATTGGTTCGTCTTGATCTGTAACATCTGAACGAAGATTCGGCCTGTAACTGTTACAGATTGAGGTATTAGCCAGGGGGCCGACCGTTTGTCTTGATCTGTAACAGTAAGACCCGGTTTTGCTCCGTAAATGTTACAGATTGAGACGTTGCCCGGCGGGGGAGTCCCTGCACGGCCCTGATATCCCGTCATCTGTGGTTTACGTGGGGGCATGCGATGCGCGGGTATACTAACCGGCGGCGAATCTGCTCCATCGCTTAGAGCTGCTGCGTCTGGACGGCGCGTGATAGGGCTGCCAAAGCGATCGCCAGCGTGCTGAGCAACGTCCTCTCTGTGCGCACCTGTTTTTGTATGTATTAGCGCACTACCAAGCACGCCCGCGCGGCCGCATGCCGTGCCCATTGCGCGTGCAGATAAGGAACAACAACATATGCGTAATTCTGTATCCGACGTCACCGACGCCGAGATTCTGGACGAGACCCGCGAGGCCATGACCCAGGCTGCTTTCGATGCCGCCGATGAGGCCAATGCTGCCCAGGCCGTCGAGTCCGCTACCGAGAGCCTGCCCGCCTTTGACGAGCTGGGGCTTTCGGACGAGATGCTTCGTGCTATCGAGAACCTGGGCTACACGGCGCCGACGCCTGTTCAGGCCGGCTCGATTCCTGTGGTGCTCGAAGGCCGCGACCTGCTTGCCGCCGCTCAGACTGGCACCGGCAAGACGGCCGCCTTTTTGCTGCCGACCATGAACAATCTGGAGCACATCGCTCCGCCCAAACCCGTGCGTGAGCGCGGCGGCCGCAACCGCCGTCGCGGTGCCAAGAAGCCCGAGGGCAACGGCCGTGGCCCCGTGATGCTCGTCATCACCCCTACGCGCGAGCTTGCCCAGCAGATCGACGAGGTCGCGAGCAAAATCGCCGACGTCACCGGCCATGTTGCCGTGACCGTCGTGGGCGGCGTGAGCTACAAGCCCCAGACCGCTGCCCTCAAGTACGGCTGCGACATCCTGGTCGCCACGCCGGGTCGTCTGGTCGACCTAATCGAGCAGGGCGCCTGCCACCTGAACGAGGTCAAGGTGCTGGTACTCGACGAGGCCGACCGCATGCTCGACATGGGCTTTTTGCCCGCCGTCCGCCGCATTGTGCGCGAGACGCCGGCCGAGCGCCAGACGCTGCTGTTCTCGGCGACGCTCGACGAGGAGGCCGTGGGCGAGATCACCGACCTGGTGAGCGACCCGGCCCGCGTGGAGATCGCGCCGGCCACGTCGACCGCCGACACCGTCGACCAGTTTGTGTTCCCGGTGTCCATCGAGGCCAAGAACAACCTGTTGCCCGAGTTCCTCAAGAAGGAGGGTCCGGAGCGCACCATCGTCTTTATGCGCACCAAGCATCGCGCCGACAGCTGCTGCCGTCGTCTGGAGCGTAAGGGCATCAAGGCCGCCGCGATTCACGGCAACCGCAGCCAGGCCCAGCGCGAGCGCGCGCTTTCTGCCTTCCGTGATGGCACCGTCGACGTGCTGGTGGCGACCGACGTGCTTGCCCGCGGCATCGACATCAGCGATGTGCGCTACGTCGTGAACTTTGACGTGCCGGCCGAGCCGACCGACTACATCCACCGTATTGGCCGTACGGGCCGCGCCGGCGAGCTGGGCTGGGCCATCACGTTTGTGACCGAGCAGGACGTGGACGAGTTCTACGAGATCGAGAAGCTCATGGACAAGACCGCCGACATCTACGAGGCCGGCGACCTGCATGTGGGTCCCAACCCGCCCGCGGTTGACCCCGAGCGCGACCCTGCCGCCTTTAAGGTCAAGAAGAAGACCAAGCGCGGCAAGTCCAAGAGCAAGAAGAAGCTTGAGCAGGCACGTCGTGACGGCAAGCGTAACGGCGATGACTACGGCGATGTGGCCGGTCGTTCCAACCGCGGTCGCGATGAGCGTCGCGGCGACGGCGAGCGTCCGAGCCGTCCCAAGCGTGGCGGCAAGACCCGCGTGCGCGAGGGCGTTCAGGCTCGCGTGGACGAGGCTGTGGAGAGCGTAGCCCGCGAGGTGGCTGCCGAGGAGCGCGCTGGTGCTGGTGCCGCTGAGCAGCCTGCGCGCGGTAACCGTGCCGAGCGTCGTGCCAAGCAGTTCCAGGGCGAGGCACACCGCCGCCGTCGTGAGGACGAGGATCGCGGTGGCCGTCGTCGTGTCGAGCGCGAGGACGAGGGCCGTGGTTCGCGCGGCGGCAAGCGCGGCTCGGGTGACCGTCGTCGCTCCGGTCGCGATGGCGAGCGCGGCGGGCGCGATGAGCGCCGTGGCGGCGAGCGTCGCGAGGGCGCTCGTGGCAACGGCGGCCGCAGCGGCGCCGGCCGCTCTGGTGAGTCGCGCGATCGTCGTGATCCGCGTGCCAGCCGCGATCGTCGCGATGACTGGCGCAACTACGACGACACCCGCGAGGAGCGTCGTGGCGGCTATCGTGGCGGGCGTGGCGGCAACCAGGCCGGCTCCCGCGGCGGTCGTGCCGGCGGTCGCGATAACCGTGGCAGCTATGGCAATAGTCGTGGTGGCAAGCGCGGTAGCAGCTCCCGCCGCCCCGGTGACGGCGGCGGCAAGCGCAAGTAAGATGCGCATCGCGCGCTAGCGTGAGACAAGCTAAGGGCCCGAGCAAACAACGCTCGGGCCCTTTTGTTTGCCGTGTCCACCGCTAATTCAAACGTGATTTTCTCGGGAATGCATCTGGGGGATGCTGAGGACCTATTTTCCGCCATGCAGCAATGGGTCCTATGGGGTGCGCCGTGCATTTTTTGGAGTATTCTGCAGTTCGAGTTGTCTGCATATGATTCGACGTCGCCAACGGTGGCCTTCGGATATCCCTAGCGAGCGTTCCGAGTCAGATTTCGCCGTTTTCCGGAGCAGGGGCGCGTCATTCTCGCCATGTCGGGACTTAGAACGATACGGCGCCCTACAGTTTTGCCCACCCGCGGCGGTGCTGGCGCGGTCACGTTGCAGAATACTCCGTTTTTTGCACGGGCCAGGATGGGGTACCTCTGGAGAACGCGGCGATATCCCGTAATTATATACAATCTGTACCGTAATTTATACAAAACGAAGAGGCAGACAGCGCAGGGTGGGCGCATTGGGGTGTTTGGTGCACCAAAACGGGGATCTCACGCGCCGTATACTCTGTCTGAATGTGAAAACGGCTTGACGCGTTGCCGGGCGTAGGAGGAGGGTGCCTCGATGAGCGTATTCGAAATTGTGTTTAGTCCGACGGGTGGAACGCGGAAGGTGTCTGGCCTTGTGGCCGGGGCACTGGACAAGAATACCGTTACCGTCGATCTGACCGATAGCGGGCTAGATTTCAGCGCTGTCTCGATGACTGAGGACGACGTGGCCGTAATCTCTGTGCCGGCGTATGCCGGTAGAATCCCGACTGTGGTGGCTGACCGGTTGGGCATGGTGCGCGGCAACGGGGCTCGGACTGTTTTGGTTTGTGTATACGGAAACCGCGCGTTTGAGGACACGCTCGTAGAGCTGGAGGACGTTGCGAAGCATGCGGGATTCCGGGTGATCGCGGCAGTTGCAGCCATTGCAGAACATTCCGTTGCGCGACAGTTTGCTGCTGGGCGACCGGATGCGCAGGATGCGGCGCAGCTCGCAGAGTTTGCGCAGCAAATTCAGCAAAAGCTGTTGGCCGAGGATGCATCCGAGCCCTCTATCCCCGGCAATCGTCCTTATAAACAAGCTGGGGGTCACCGCATGGCACCCGAGGCAACAGAGGAATGCGTCTCCTGCGGTGCATGCGCCGCGGCGTGCCCCGTTTGTGCTATCGACAAGGGCGACCCCAAGCGAGCGGCTGGCGAGGCGTGCATCTCCTGCATGCGCTGCATCGCCGTATGTCCGCGAGGCGCTCGCAAGCTTGATCTCAACAAGCTATCCGCTGTTTCCCAGATGCTGAGCAAGGTTTGCGTCGTGCGGAAGGAATGCGAGCTCTTCATCTAGCGCATGCGAAATTGCTGCAAGGAGCGTCTCTGGGTGCCGGCGGGAAAGGAACGTCCCTAAGTGCCGCATAGATACCGTTTATCGGAGAAATAATACCGTTCGCCGTTCATAATGGTTGTTCTGGCTTTGGGCTTGTCTACAATAGCTCCCGAAAAAAGAAATGCGGAAGGTTACCGAGTCCCTCGGACGTGGGCCTAACCAAAGTCTTTGAACGGGTGTGTTTCTATGGATGCATTCGCTTGATTTTGGTTGGGCTATATTTATGAAGGGACATGCCACCATGGGTTTCTTTTCTCGCCTGATGGGCGGTTCGGATGAGCAGAAGACTGCAACCTCCGAGTTCGAAATCCTCGCTCCCGTTTCCGGCGAGCTTGTTCACCTAGAAAAAACCAACGATCCCGCTTTTAGCAGCCGTGCTTTGGCCGTCATGCCGGCGACGCTATCGATGAAGCATCGGTAGAGAAGACCTATGCGCTGCAGGAGGGCACTTCTCAGGATTCGCGTACGATCGACCGCTTGGCACATCTTTTAGAGTCCATCCCCACCGTCAACCTCGTGATTTCCGAGGACATTGTTCAGATGCTCCGTCGAGAGCTCAATGTCGACATCAACGATAAGATTCTCATCGCTCTTGCAGACCATATCAGCCTCGCCCTCGATCGTGAGCGCAAGGGCGTTCGCTGCGAGAACCCGCTGCTGCTCGAGATCCAGCAGTTCTATCGCAAGGAGTATGCGCTTGCGGGCCGTGCGCTGCAGATTATCAAGGAGTATATGGGCATCCAGATGAGCGAAGAAGAGCAGGGTTTTATTACGCTGCATATTGTCAACGCCACCATGCCGCAACGCTCCGACCGTCTCATCATCTCGGTCCAGCTTGTTCGCGACGTGCTTGCGATTGTTTCCGAGCGCTATGCTACGACCCTCGATGACACCTCGCTGCCTTACGAACGTTTCGTTCGTCACCTGCAGTTTTTCGCACAGCGAGCGCTCGATCCTGCGGCCGGGCAAATCAATGGCGACGCGCTGTTCCGAATTGATGAAACGGCGTATCCGTGCGCATTCTCGTGCGCGGACGCCATAGCTGCCCACTTGTCGTCTACCTATAACGTTGTCGTTACCGATGCCGAGAAGAGTTATCTCGCATATCACATTGTTAACCTGCTTGGAGAACCTGGTCTCTAGGCATAACGTGCCCATACATCGATTGATATAAGGCAAGGCTCACGGTCTTGTCCAGGGCACATCTGTCTTAATTTGCGGAAAAGGAAGGGGAGTACCGCTATGACCGCAAAAAAGAAGTTCAATTTCAAAGCGCCGTTGGAGGTGTTCGCGAAGTCAATCGTCCAGCCGATGATGTATCTCTCGGTTGCCGGCATTCTGCTCATCGTGGGCATCATTCTGACCAACAAGACCATCTGCGCCATGATTCCCGTGCTGGGCTCCGGTCCGTTCCAGCTTGTGGGCGCCGTTGTCTATCAGTCGCTGATGTTTATCATCAACAACCTCTCGATTCTGTTCTGCGTGGGCATCGCCGGCGCCATGGCAAAGAAGAACAAGGGCCATGCTTCGCTGATCGCCCTGATGTCGTTCTTCCTGTTCCTTCAGGCCAATAACATCGTGCTCAACGCCACCGGCTCTCTTGCCGAAGCGAGCGGCATGCTCGGCCTTACCGGAACCGGACAGAGCACCGTTATGGGCATTCAGGTGCTCGATACCGGCGTGTTTGGCGGCATCATTCTTGGTTGCATCACCGGTGCCGTGTTCAACAAGTACTCGAACAAGCAGTTCCCCATTGCCCTTTCGATGTTCTCGGGCGTTCGCTTTCCGTTCCTGATCATGATCATCATCTCCTGGATCATGGGCGCTGGCTTCTGCATCGTTTGGCCTCCGGTTCAGGGCGCCATCTCCTCCGTTGCCGGCATTATTAAGGAGTCGGGCAACATCGGCCTCTTTATCTACGGCATGCTCAACAAGCTGCTCGTTCCCACCGGTCTGCACCACCTCATCTACACTCCGTTCCAGTTCTCCGATGTGGGTGGCACCCTGACGCTGGGTGATCAGGTTATCGCCGGCGCCTATCCCATCCGTGTTGCCGAGATGGCAATGACGGGCCAGCCCTTCTCCGATAGCACCTACTTCAACAGCTATACCTTCAACAACCTGTGGCCCTACATCGGTATCGGTCTCGCCTTTATCTTCACCGCTTACAAGGGGAACAAGGATAAGACCAAGGCCGTTATCATCCCGCTGATCATCACCGCCGTGCTCTCCTGTGTCACCGAGCCCATGGACTTCCTCTTTGTCTTTGCCGCTCCCGTGCTCTTTGTCGTTCACTCGGTTCTTTCCGGTATCTTCCTGGTCCTGCTCAAGGTCCTCTCCGTGCCCGCTTCGACTGCAGGCGGCATCATCAACATCGTGGTTTCCAACCTGGTCCTCGGTGTCGACAAGACCAACTGGCCGGTTATGCTGGTGCTTGGAGTTGTCAACGCCGCTCTGTACTTCTTCCTCTTCACCTTCCTTATTAAGAAGCTCAACCTCCACACCCCTGGTCGCGAGGAAGAGTCCGAGCTCGCCGAGTCCGTTGCCGAGGGCGAGGCCGCCGCGTCTGTCGCGGTGAAGCAGGGCGCTGTTGCCGCAGCTCCCGCAGAGGGCGTCGATGCAGGTATTGCCGACCTGGTCGCAGGTCTTGGCGGCAAGGACAACATCGAGGAGCTCGAGAACTGCTTTACGCGTCTCCGCGTGAACGTTAAGAACCCGGACCTCATCGATGAGAACCTCATCAACCACGTGCCCAACAGCGGCATCAACCGCAACGGCAACAATATCCAGATCATCTTTGGCATGAAGGTCGCCGAGATGCGCGACAAGGTCGAAAACGCAATTGAGAAGGAGCAGTAAACAATGATCATTACTCTGTGTGGTGGCGGATCCACCTTTACCCCCGGCATCGTCAAGTCCATTGCCCTGCGCAAGGACGAGCTCGACGTTGACGAGATTCGTCTGTACGACATCAACGAGGAGCGTCAGCGCAAGATCGGCGTGCTCGTGGACTGGATTTTGCACGAGGACCTCGGCCTGGACATCAAGCTTACGGTGACCACCGACAAGGAGACCGCTTTTACCGACGCCAGCTTCGTGTTTGCCCAGATGCGCGTGGGCGGCTATGCCATGCGCGAGCAGGACGAGAAGATTCCGCTGCGTCACGGCTGCGTGGGTCAGGAGACCTGCGGTTGCGGCGGCCTTGCCTACGGCATGCGCACCATCTTCCCCATGGTCGAACTGATCGATGACGTTGAGAAGTACGCCAAGAAGGATTACTGGATTCTCAACTACTCCAACCCTGCCGCCATCGTGTCCGAGGGCTGCCGCGTGCTGCGTCCTAATGCTCGCATCATCAACATCTGCGACATGCCGATCGCGATCATCGACGTGGTTTGCGCCGCTCTCGATATCGACAAGAAGGATGTCGAGTACGATTACTTTGGCCTCAACCACTTTGGTTGGTTCACCTCGATCCGCCACAAGGGCGAGGAGGTGCTCCCGCAGCTGCGCGAGTACATCAAGGAGCACGAGATTCTGCTGCCCGACTCCTACCTCAAGGGCATGGGCTCGCTCATGGCAAAGAAGCCCGAGGAGGCCACCGACGAGCACCCCGAGCAGAACCGCCACACCAAGGGCAGCTGGTACTACGTCTGGAAGGGCGAGTACGAGATCATGGAGTGCTTCCCGGAGTACCTGCCCAACACGTACCTGAACTACTACCTGCAGCAGAAGGAGTTCGTCGAGCATTCCAACCCCGAGCGCACCCGTGCAAACGAGGTTGAGGAGACGCGCGAGAAGAACCTCTTTGATGGCATCGACCATTACGAGAAGACGGGCGAGATCGACGAGAGCACGTTCTATGCGGGCAGCCACGGCGACTGGATTGCCGACCTGGCCATCGCTCTGAAGAACGATACCAAGCAGCGCTTCCTGGTCATTTGCGAGAACAAGGGCGCTATCCCCAACATGCCCTACGACGCCATGGTCGAGCTGCCTGCCTACATCGGCAAGAACGGCCCCGAGGTCATCAGCCGCGACAACATTCCGCTGTTCCAGCAGGGCCTCATGATGCAGCAGCTGAACTCCGAGAAGCTCGTGGTCGAGGCTACGATCGAGGGTTCGTACGAGAAGGCACTCAAGGCCTTTACGCTCAACAAGACCGTGCCTTCGATGAAGGTCGCTAAGGAGGTTCTCGACGACATGATCGAGGCCAACAAGGGTTACTGGCCCGAGCTTAAGTAAAAGCAACAGGGTCGCTGACCGCATGCCTGGAGCAATGCCCCGTCCACGTGATTGCGTGGCGGGGCATTGTCATTTGGTAACGCGTTTTATCAAATATGGCATTTATCTGCGGTAATGTTCGTTTTCACCGCTGAGGGCGACATTTTATACCGCCTGCCGAACCGTGTGGAGACCTAACAACTTTTTAGGTCAGTGTTGTGCGTGTAGCAATTTCGCCCGGCCTCGCCTCCGGGCTGCCATGTGAGAGGGGATCTTATGGCTCGACTGCATGTAATGGAACGCAGCCACGCTCAGGCCGTCATGGACGACCTGCACGATGCGCTTGGGCGCCGTCTGGCGGTGAGTTCGCTCGCCCCGTGCCCCGTTGAGTTTACGGCGGCGCTCGTCAACCTGTGCTCCACCCAGAGCTGTGGCAAGTGTACGCCCTGCCGCGTGGGCCTGAGCGCGCTGAGCGATCTGCTCGCCGATGTGCTCGAGGGCCGCGCCGACGAGTCCACGCTCAACCTGATTGAGCGCACCGCCCGCACCATCTACCTTTCGAGCGACTGCGCCATCGGCTACGAGGCCGGCGCCATGGCGCTCACGGCCATCCGCGGCTTCCGCGACGATTTTGAGCATCACATTCGCGAGCACTCCTGCGGCTTTGACCGCGAGGCTCGCGTCCCGTGCGTCTCGGGTTGCCCGGCGCACGTCGACATTCCCGGCTATATCTCGCTGGTCGAGGCTGGCCGCTATGCCGACGCCGTCAAGGTCATCCGCAAGAACAACCCGCTGCCGCTCGTCTGCGGCCTGGTGTGCGAGCATCCCTGCGAGATGCACTGCCGCCGCGGCATGGTCGACGACCCCATGAACATCCTTGCCCTCAAGCGTTTTGCCGTTGAGCATAGCGACCTCAACGACTACAAGCCCACCGTGGCCGACAACACCGGCAAGCGCATCGCCGTGATCGGCGGCGGCCCGGCCGGCCTTTCCTGCGCCTACTACCTGACCGTGATGGGCCACAAGGTGACCATCTTTGAGCAGCGCCACCACCTGGGCGGCATGCTGCGCTACGGCATCCCCAGCTACCGTCTGCCGCGCGAGCGTCTTCAGGCCGAGATCGACTGGATCTTGAGCGCCGGTATCGACGTGGAGCTCGAGCACTCCGTCAACGGCGAGGAGCTTGCCCGCCTGCGCGACGAGTTCGATGCCGTCTACCTGGCCATCGGTGCCCATAGCGATAAGAAGCTCGGCCTTCCGGGCGAAGAGGCACCCGGCGTGGAGTCGGCCGTCAAGATGCTGCGCGCTATCGGCGACGACGAACTGCCCGACCTGAGCGGCCAGCGCGTGTGCGTTATCGGCGGCGGCAACGTGGCCATGGACGTGGCGCGCTCCGCCGTGCGCTGCGGTGCCGAAAAGGTGAGCATCGTCTACCGCCGTCGCATCTGCGATATGACGGCCCAGGACGCCGAGATTGCCGGCGCCCAGGCCGAGGGCTGCGAGGTGCTGGAGCTCACCGCACCGCTCGCTATCGAGACGGGCGAGGACGGTCGCGTGAACGGCCTGCGCGTGCAGCCGCAGATCATCGGCGAGCCCCGTCGCGGTCGTCCGGCCCCGCGTGCCGCCGCCACGCCCGAGCGCGTCATTCCGTGCGAGCGTGTGTTTGTGGCCATTGGCCAGGACATCGATTCCAAGCCGTTTGAGGACATGGGCATCGCCTGCAAGTGGGGCTGCGTGGTCACCGATTCGGACGGCGCCGTGCCCAACTTTGACGGCCTCTTTAGTGGCGGCGACTGCCAGACCGGCCCCGCCACCGTTATCCGCGCCATCAACGCCGGCCGCGTGGCTTCGGCAAATATCGACCGCTACCTGGGCTTCGACCACAAGATTAAGCTCGATGTGGAACTGCCGACCGTGCAGTTTAAGGGAAAACACGAGTGCGGCCGCTGCGAACTGGGCGAGCGCGAGGCCGGCGAGCGCATTCACGATTGGAATCTGGTCGAGCAGGGTCTTACCGAGGAGGAGGCACGCCAGGAGGCGAGCCGCTGCCTGCGTTGCGACCACTTTGGCTTTGGCGCATTCCGCGGAGGGAGGAACCTGGAATGGTAGAGCCCAACAAAACCACCGTCAGCGACAACACCGAAAACGGAGCGCACAATATGGTCAAGCTCACTATCGATAATTGCGAGGTCGTGGTTCCCGAGCACACCACGATCCTGGACGCAGCCAAGTCCGTCGGCATTCAGATTCCTACCCTGTGCTACCTGCGCGATCTAAACGAGATCGGCGGTTGCCGCGTGTGCGTGGTCGAGGTTGAGGGCTGCGACCAGCTGGTTGCCGCCTGCAACAACTACGTGCTCGACGGCATGGTGGTCCACACCAACAGCCCCAAGGCGCGCGAAGCCCGTCGCACCAACGTGCAGCTGCTGCTGTCCCAGCACGATTCGCAGTGCACGAGCTGCGTGCGCAGCGGCAACTGCAACCTGCAGACCATCGCCAATGACCTGGGCATTTTCTATCTGCCGTATCAAAGGCATTTGGCGGGCGAAGGCTGGGATTTCGATTTTCCCATCATCCGCGAAAACGACAAGTGCATTAAATGCATGCGCTGCATCAAGGTGTGCGAGAGCGTGCAGGGTCTAGGGATTTGGGACCTGACCAACCGCGCCACGCATACCGCCGTGGGTACCCGCGGGCGCGCGCCGATCGGCAAGACCGATTGCGTCGCGTGCGGTCAGTGCATCACGCATTGCCCGACGGGCGCCCTGCGCGAGCGTGACGATACCGAGACCGTGTTCGACGCCATCGCCGATCCCGACAAGATCGTGCTGGTGCAGATTGCGCCGGCCGTGCGTAGCGCCTGGGGCGAGGAGCTCGGCATTCCGCGCGAGGAGGCCACCGTTGAGCGTCTGGCTTGCGCGCTGCGCCGCGTGGGCTTTGAGTACGTGTTCGACACCGATTTCTCGGCCGACCTCACCATTATGGAGGAGGGCTCCGAGCTGCTCGAGCGCCTGGGTAAGGCCGCCAAGGGCGAGGGCGACAGCCGCGGCTGGCCCATGTTCACGAGCTGCTGCCCGGGCTGGGTTCGCTTTGTGAAGGCACGTTACCCCGAGTTTGTCGACAGCCTGTCCACGTCAAAGTCGCCGCAGCAGATGTTCGGCGCCATCGCCAAGACCTACTACGCCAAGGTGCTGGGCGTGGAGCCCGAGCGTCTGTTCGTGGTGTCCGTTATGCCGTGCACGGCCAAGAAGGCCGAGCGCGCGCTGCCGAGCATGGTGGGCGAGGACGGTGCGCCCGACGTTGACGTTGCGCTGACGGTGCGTGAGATGGTGCGCATGATCCGCGCGAACCACGTGAGCGTGGATACGCTCGTCGAGGAGCCGCTCGACACGCCGCTGGGCTTTGGCACGGGCGCGGGCGTGATCTTTGGCGCCACGGGCGGCGTGATGGAGGCCGCCGTGCGCTCGGCCTACTACCTGGTGACGGGTAAGAACCCCGATGCCGACTTCTTCACCGACGTGCGCGGGCTCGACGGCTGGAAGGAAGCCGTTGCCGATATCGACGGCACCAAGGTGCGCGTCGCCGTGGCGCACGGGCTTGGCAACGCCGCCCGTCTGCTCGACGCGATTCGCGACGGCCGCGTGAGCTATGACTTCGTCGAGGTCATGGCGTGCCCCGGCGGCTGTGTCGGTGGCGGTGGTCAGCCCATTCACGATGGCTGCGAGCTGGCGGCCGAGCGCGGCCAGGTGCTGTGGGGTCTGGATGCGAAGGCGGACATTCGCTTCTCGCACGAGAATCCCGATGTCCAGGCATGCTACCGCGAGTTCTTGGGCGAGCCGCTTTCGCCGCTGGCAGAGGAACTGCTGCATACCAACCACCACGCATGGACGATGCCGAACGAAGGGACGTGCTAGCGATGCGCGCATTTGATGTTGAGATGTCGCGCCGGGGGTTTGCCTCGGCGCTCGCCGCGGGCGCGCTGTCGCTTGCGCTCGCGGGCTGTGGCGGCGGGGCTGCCGGTGCCGGGTCCGCCGCGGGCTCGGCTGCCGGGTCTGCCGCGGGCAGTGCTGCCGCCGAGCCGGTCGAGGTGCACGTCGCCTCGCTCAAGGGACCGACCTCGATCGGTTTGGTGCAGTTTATGGACCAGGCTGCAAGCGGAGAGACGGACAATGAGTTCGACTTTGCGATTAACACCGCCGCCGACGAGATCGTGCCCAAGGTCATTCAGGGCGATATCGATATCGCGCTGGTGCCTGCCAACGTGGCGAGCGTGCTGTACAACAAGACCGAGGGCGCGGTACAGGTCATCGACATCAACACGCTGGGCGTGCTGAACGTGGTGACGGGCGATGCGGGCGTGACCTCGTTTGGCGACCTGGCGGGCCGCACCGTCTACATGACGGGCAAGGGCACCACGCCTGAGTATGTGATGAACTACCTGCTGGAGCGCGCGGGTCTGACCGGCCAGGTGACGCTCGAGTTTAAGAGCGAGCCCACCGAGGTGCTGTCGGCGCTGCTGGCCGATCCGTCCGCCGTGGGCGTGCTGCCCGAGCCATTTAAGACCGCGGCCATCGCTAAGAGCGAGGGCAAGCTGTCGGCACCGGTGAGCCTGACCGACGTGTGGGACGAGCTGGCGGGCGACACGGGGTCGCGCTTGCTGACGGGCGTGACCGTGGTGCGTCGCGCGTTTGCCGAGGAGCATCCCGAGGCCGTGGCGGAGTTCTTACGCTCTCACGAGGCGAGCGTCGAGGCTGTCAACGCGGCACCGGCGGACTGGGCGCAGGCCGTGGTCGATGCCGGCATCGTGGACAACGCCAAGATCGCCGAGAAGGCGATTCCCGGGTGCATGCTCGTGTGCCAGACGGGCAAGGATATGAAGGCGGCACTTAGCGGCTATCTGCAGGTGCTGGCCGACGCGGACGCGAGCGCCGTGGGTGGTAAACTTCCGGCTGACGATTTCTACTACATGGAGTAGCCCGTGCGTGCGTTTGCTCGACAAATGGCAGAGCGTATGAAGGCGGTGGCGGCAGTAGGTGCCGTCGCCGCCTTTTGGCTTGCCGCGTGGATGCTGGTGGCTGCGCTGGTGGCGCAGCCGCTGATCTTGCCCGGACCGGGTGCTGTTGTAGCGGCGCTGTTGCGGCTGGTGTGCGATACCGGCACGTGGGCGATTTTGGCGGGCTCGGGCGCGCGGATTCTGGGCGGGCTGGCGCTTGCCGCGGTATGTGGCGGCGTGCTGGCCGGGGTTTCGTCACGCTCGCGGGCTTTTGCTCGCCTGGTGGCGCCGGCGCTGTCGTTTGTGAAGGCGACGCCGGTTGCCTGCGTGGTGGTCCTGTTGCTCATTTGGCTGGGGTCGGCGCGCGTGAGTATCGCCGCCGTCTTTTTGATGGCGCTGCCGGGCGTGTATTTTTCGCTGGCCGAGGGTCTGGCGCAAGTGAATAAACCGCTGGAGCAGATGTTCCGCATGCATGGCGTGAGTGGCTTGCGCCTGTTTTGCACCCACACTTGGCGTGAGGTCCTGCCATTTGTGCTTTCGTGCGCCCGGGCTGTGATTGGTATGGGCTGGAAGGCCGGCGTGGCAGCCGAGCTCATTGGCATGGCGGTGGGTACCGTGGGCGAGCGCATCTATCAGGCAAAACTTTTGATTGAGACGGCTGATCTGCTGGCGTGGACCGTGCTGGTCGTTGCCGTTTCGTGGGCGTGTGAGCGCGCGCTGGTGTGGTTGCTGCAGGCTTCGGGGCCCGTGGCGTGGCGGGTGGCCGTGCGGACGCACGGGCATGGTGCTCGTGGGCGTGCGGGGGCTGCGGGCGATAGCGCTGCGGCGGGGCTTGCGCTTGCCGTGGGCGATCGCGCGCCCTGGGCGCCGGCGCTGGACGGTCTGGTGCTCAACGTGCCTGCGGGCGGGCGTATTTGCGTGATGGGCGCTTCGGGTGCTGGCAAGACGACGCTGCTTGCGCTGGCGGCGGGGGAGTGCGCACCGTGCTCGATGGTGTTTCAGGATGCGCGCTTGGTCGAGTCCGCCTCGGCGCTGGATAACGTGCTAGTGTGCGCCGATGCACGCGTGGACGCCTCGAGTGCTGCGGCCCTGTTGCGCCTGCTGGTGCCGGGGGTCGATGTACATGCTCGCGTGGCCGAGCTTTCGGGCGGGCAGCGCCGTCGCGTCGAGATCGCCCGAGCCCTGCTGTGTCCGGGCGGCGCGGTTATTCTGGACGAGCCCTTTACCGGCCTGGATGCCGCCGCGCGCGATGCGACGGCCGAGGCTGTGCTCGACTTGCTCGACGGTCGCATGCTCCTGCTGGCCACGCACGATGTCGCCGACGCTCAGGCTCTCGATATCTCGGACATCATCACGCTCTAAATACTAACTCAGCAACAAAATGATTCGTTTTCCTCCGTCCCCATGGGGCGGGTGTGGTATTCTGTCTGCGGGGTAATACTTAAGAATACTAAGTAATACCAACGCCGCATAAACAAACTCCGGATGCGGGCCAATCGGGTTGCCTTCACAGCCCGTCGCCCAGCCGCGTGGCCCGCATCTATCCGCACTACCGTCGTTTCAAAAAGGAAGCGCCATGGCAGAACACATGACCCCCGTAGTCGCGAAGGTCTTGCCCGAGGAAAAGGCGGCCTTCGCGGCGGCAACCCAGCTCGTGGGCACCACGCCGTCCAACGCCATCCGCATGTTCATCGCCGCGTTCAATCGCTGCGGCACCTTCCCGTTCGACATCTCGCCGAGCGGGGCTTTTGGCACTGCGCCCGATTCTCATCAACAATGACTGTCCCAAACTGTCGACACTTGGGGACGTTCCTTTTCTGTCGGCAGTTAAGGAACGTCCCTAAGTGCCGGGTTTTGAGGAGGTTGGCATGCTCAATGCGCTGGTTTGGGCGCTTGCCTGTTTTGGTGTCGTTGCTGCCGACATTGCCCTGAGCGTGGTTTTGTTTTCGGTACTGGACATTGTGTCGGCGCTGACGGGTTTTCCGATCGACAACCTCGATATCCAATGGTTCCAGGCCGCCGCGCAGACGGCGTCGTTTTTGATGGCACTGCTGTGGTGGCGCTATCTGTGGCCGCGCTCGTTTATGGCTCGCTGGCAAAGCGAACGCCCGCTCGGCGGGGGAGCGCGCGGCGCGTGGCGACGTATCGTCTGCGTTATCGTGATCGGCCTGGCCTTACAGGTGGTCGTTGGCTACGTGACCGACGCCGTGTTGTCGCTGCTGCCCGAGGCCGCGGCTGACTACAGCGAGCTTGTCGAGGAAACGGGTATGGGCGATACCAGCTACCTCGCCGTGCTGACCACGGTGCTTGGCGCTCCATTTTGCGAAGAGCTGCTGGTGCGCGGCATCATTTTTGAGTTTTCACTCCGAGCGTTTAACCCGCAGTGCCGTCCGCTCTGGAAGCGTCGGCGCCGCGTGCAAGCGCAGGACGGAGCCATGGTGCCCTGGGCGGCCCCGAGCACCTGGGGTATCGCCGCGGCAATCGTGCTGCAGGCGGCGGTCTTTGGTTTTATGCACATGAACTGGGTGCAGGGCTGCTACGCGGGCGCCGCCGGTCTCATCTTTTGCTGGGTGCTCGTTACGACCGGAAAGCTCCGCTACACCATCCTGCTGCACTTTGCCTTTAACGCCGGGTCGTATTTCATGGCGTTGCTCTGGTTTGTGAACACGCCCCTCGACGTGGTCATCACGGTCGCCATCGCCGGCGTCATTCTCGTGGAGGCCATGCGCTCGCTGCGTCACGCGTGTGGGACGGACGCAGCGGGCGCGCCCTTGCGCTAGTTACGGCGTCCGCCTCCGTTGGCACCTTGACGCCCCTGGGCTGCGCGGTTACGCCCCGCGGTGTTCTGCGCGCGCGACATACCGCCGTGGCCCTTGCTGCCCTTAGGCCCCTTGCCGGCACCGCCGCCGTGGGCCTTATCGCCCTTCTTGCCGGTGCCATGTCCGCCGCTGGCAGACGTCTCGCCCGGGCGCGGCGGCACGGGGCGGATCAGGCAATGCTTGGTGTAGCCGATCAGGTCGCGACGGCCGGCCTTCTCCAGCGCCTCGCGCACGAGCTTGTAGTTCTCGGGTTTGCGGTACTGAATCAGCGCGCGCTGCATGGCCTTCTCGTGCGGGTCGCGTGCCACGTAGATCGGTTGCATGGTGCGTGGGTCCACACCGGTGTAGTACATGCAGGTCGACATGGTGGACGGGGTGGGGTAGAAGTCCTGCACCTGCTCGGGCATGTAGCCCATGTCGCGCACGGCCTCGGCAAGGTCCACGGCTTCCTTCATGGTCGAGCCGGGGTGGCTCGAGATGAGATACGGCACCACATACTGCTTGAGTCCGTACTCGCGGTTCAGGCGCTCAAATTTGCGGCAGAATGCGTCGTAGACGGCGCGGCTCGGCTTGCCCATCACGGACAGCACCGCGTCGCTCACGTGCTCGGGCGCCACGCGCAGCTGGCCCGAGACATGGTGCTCCAGCAGCTCGCGCAAAAACTCGTCCGAGGCATCGGCCATGGTGTAGTCAAAGCGGATACCGCTGCGCACAAAGACCTTCTTGACGCCCGGCAGCTGGCGCAGGTCGCGCAGCAGCTGCGTGTAGCCGCTCTCGTCGACCACCATGTTCTTGCATACGCTCGGCCACAGGCAGCGCTTGTTCTTGCACACGCCGTGCTTGAGCTGTTTGTCGCAGGCCGGACGGCTAAAGTTTGCCGTCGGTCCGCCCACGTCGTTGATGTAGCCCTTAAACTCCGGGTCGTGCGTGAGCAGCTCGGCCTCGCGCATGATCGAGTCGTGGCTGCGCATCTGCAGCACGCGGCCCTGGTGGAAGGTGAGCGCGCAAAACGAGCACTCGCCAAAGCAGCCGCGGTTGGAGCTGATGGAAAACTTGATCTCGGAAAAGGCCGGTACACCGCCTGCGGCGTCGTAGTCGGGATGCCAGTCGCGCGCATAAGGGAGCTCGGCGACCTCGTCCATCTCGTCGGTGGTGAGCGTTGCCGACGGCGGGTTCTGCACCACGTAGACGTTGTTGGGATAGGGCTCCACCAGGCGATGCCCGGTAATGGGGTCCATGTTTTGCTGCTGCACGTTAAAGCTGCGTGCGTAGTTGAGCTTGTCGGACGAAAGGTCGTCCCAACTGGGCAGCAGGTCGTAGTCGTAGACCTCGTTGAGCGAACCCGTGCGGTAGACGGTGCCGTTGATGTAGGTGATCTGGTCGACGGGCAGCCCGGCGTCGAGCGCGTCGGCGATCTCGACGATCGCGTGCTCGCCCATGCCGTAGATGAGAATGTCGGCGCCCGAATCGAGCAATACCGAGCGCTTGAGTTTGTCCTGCCAGTAGTCGTAATGGGCCAGGCGGCGAAGGCTCGCCTCGATGCCGCCGATGATGATGGGCGCGTCTTTGAACGTCTGGCGGATGAGGTTGCCATAGACCGTGACGGCTCGATTGGGTCGGCGGCCTTCTTCTCCGCCGGGGGTATAGGCGTCGGTGTGACGACGGTGCTTGGTCACCGAATAATGGTTGACCATGGAGTCCATGTTGCCGGCGCTGACCAGAAAGCCCAGGCGCGGCTCGCCGAGCACGGTAATGCTGGCGGGGTCGGTCCAGTCGGGCTGGCAGATGATGCCCACCTTGTAGCCGTGTGCGTCGAGCACACGGCTGATGATAGCCATGCCAAAGCTGGGATGATCAACATAGGCATCGCCGCAGATATAGATGAAGTCGCACTGGTCCCAGCCGCGCGCGTCCATGTCGGCACGGCTGACGGGGAGGAACTTGTCGCGGCCCGGGCGCCAGGGGCGGGCGGGCGCTGCTGGGGCATGCGCGGGGCGCGAGCCCTGGGCCTTGCCGCCGCGCTTTTGCTGCTGGCCCTGTTTGCCCTGCTGACTGCGCTGGTTGTTCTGAGCGTGCTGAGGCTTTTTTGCCACGATCCCTCCCGGTGTTTGTATGCTGCACGTAATTGTAACCAGTCTTTTTGGGACGGGGCTAAAAAGACTGGTGGAGTACATGAGCTGGTGAGTGAGAGCGTCGCTGAGCCAGTCGTTTGTTTCCAGACTGTGTATCCCCGTGTCGAAGGGGTCGTCTCGCGCGCACGCCATGTTGTCAATGGGTTACAGTATGAACGGCGGCTATGTTTCCGCCAACGCACGAGAGAGTCGTCAACAAGGAGGATGCACGACGATGCAGCGTGCCAAACAGATATCGGAATCTATTGAGCTGGGCATCATTTTGGCGCTCGCCGGTGGCTTTATGGATGTGTATTCGTACATTGGGCGTGATCATGTTTTCGCCAACGCGCAGACGGGCAACATCCTGCTCGTGGGCGTGAGCATCTCGGAGGGCAACTGGGCGCTGGCGGGGCGCTACTTCTTCCCTGTGGTGTCGTTTGCCGTGGGCATTATGCTTGCCGACCTGGTTCACGAGCGGTTTGGCAGTGTGATTCACTGGCGCCAGGTGACGGTGTTCTTTGAAGCCGTCATCTTGCTGGGCGTGAGCTTTATCCCGGGCGGCGATTTCAACCTGCTTGCCAACTGCCTTACCTCATTTGCCTGCGGTATGCAGGTCGAGAGCTTCCGCAAGATCCACGGTCACGGCATCGCCACGACCATGTGCATCGGTAACCTGCGCAATGCGCTGCAAAACGTGGACGACTACATCATCACCCACAAGCGCGGCTTTTTGGAAAACGGCGTGCTGTACTTTGGCGTGATCTTTACCTTTGTGTTTGGCGCCGTGCTGGGCAACTGGTGTATTGAGCGCATGGGGCTGCACTCCATTGCGGTGGCGAGCGTGCTGCTGTTTATCGCGTTTGCCATCATGTTTATCGACCGCGAGCGCGATTTGCGCTCTCGTTGGAAGCGTGCCTGCGAAGATTGGAAAGACGCCTGCCAAAAATAACGGCAGGATGCGGCAAGGGGCTGGCCCCTTTGTCGCACTGATCAATATTGGGGAGGGGACGGCCATCTCGGCCGCCCCTTTTTTTGTTTAGTGGTCAGGTGGTGACGATGCCAGTTGTTGAAACGCTTTAACACCTTTGACGTTCTCACGCGTTTTTTGTTTCAAAAGCGTTAGGATGGGACTTATAGCGCGGGGCGTAATGGGTGCCCCGCACACGATGGGAGGCTATCAATGGCTAATCGTTTCGTTCTCAACACTATCTCTTATCATGGTTCCGGTGCCATCAAGGAGATCCCCGGCGAGCTCCAGCGTCGCGGCTACAAGAAGATCTTCGTCTGCTCCGACCCCGATCTGGTCAAGTTTGGCGTTACCGCTAAGGTGACCGACGAGCTCGACGCTGCCGGCATCGCTTGGAGCCTCTACTCCGAGATCAAGCCCAACCCCACTATCCAGAACGTCAAGGACGGCGTTGAGGCTTTCAAGGCCGCCGAGGCTGACGCTATCGTGACCATCGGTGGCGGCTCCTCCATGGACACCGCTAAGGCCATCGGCATCATCATCAACAACCCCGAGTTCGCCGATGTCCGCAGCCTCGAGGGCGTTGCTCCCACTAAGAACCACGCCGTGTTCACCATCGCCGTGCCGACGACCGCCGGTACCGCCGCCGAGGTGACCATCAACTACGTCATTACCGACCCCGAGAAGGTCCGCAAGTTCGTGTGCGTCGACACCAACGACGCCCCCGAGGTCGCCGTCGTCGACCCCGACATGATGGCCTCCATGCCCGCCGGCCTGACCGCCTCCACTGGCATGGACGCTCTGACCCACGCCATCGAGGGCTACACCACCAAGGGTGCTTGGGAGCTCTCCGATATGTTCCACTTTGAGGCTATTAAGCTGATTAGCGAGAACCTGCGCGACTCCGTCGCCGAGGCCAAGTCCGGCCAGCCCGGCTCCGGCCGTGAGGGCATGGCCCTTGGTCAGTATGTCGCCGGCATGGGCTTCTCCAACGTCGGCCTGGGCATCGACCATGCCATGGCCCACACCCTGTCCGCTCACTACGACACCCCGCACGGCGTCGCTTGCGCCATGCTGCTGCCGATCGCCATGGAGTTCAACAAGCCGGTTTGCGCCGAGCGCCTGGCCAAGGTCGCCGTCGCCATGGGCGTTGACACCACGGGCATGAGCACCGACGAGGCCGCCGACGCCGCCATCGCCGCCGTCAAGCAGCTCTCTGCCGACGTGAACATCCCGCACGTCTGCGAGGCCATGAAGGCCGACGAGATCGAGGTCTTGGCCAAGGACGCCATGGCCGACGCCTGCTTCCCGGGCAACCCGCGTGAGGCGACGCTCGACGACGTTATCGAGCTCTTCAAGAAGATCTGCCCGGCTGCCTAACTTGGTTCGGCGGGCCCCTGCCCGTTAGCCCCACAATCGTCCTCGGACATGTCGGAAGCCCCCGCTGCGCACTTCGTGCGGCGGGGGCTTTTTGTGCCGCGCCGATGCCCCGATATGGGCAAAACCAAGGCATGCTGTCCGCTGCGGATAGGTGGTGCACTTCCCAGCGTGCATTTTTGGGAGTATTCAGCAAGCTCTGAAAAATGCATAACGTTGCGAATGGGCCGTAGTGGCCCGCGGGCGCCCATCGACAGCCCTTGTGGGCGGGCTATCGATGGGCGGAGATGGCTGCCGCCGCGTTTTTGGTTTGCGCCGGCCTGCAACACTGCTGTAACCGCGTCGTTATGTCGTTTGTGATGGGGCCGTTGGGGCCCACGGTGCTGAATACTCCGTTTTTTGCACGGTCTAAGGTGGGGTACCCTGAGACGAAGCAATAAGATGCCTCATTTCTATGCAGATACCGATAGGATTTATGCAAGATTGGGATTGTAAACCGTGCGCGTGCAGAAAACCGGTGCGGGGACGTCTGGAGGCGGTTCGGCTCCTGGGGCATTGCACGTGCAGAACGGTTAAAATCGGGACTCGGTCTTAGTTTTACTTGGAAGGATGCATATGGCTTCTAATGTTGATGCTTCTCTAGAGGAGACGCTCTCCTATATTACTGACCAGTTGAAGACGCTGACTTCTATTGCTTCACCTACGGGCTATACCCGTGCGGCTACTGACTATCTAATGGAAACGTTGCGCGATATGGGCTTTGGCCCCGAGCGCTCCAATAAGGGCAACGTGTTGGTTGAGCTTGGCGGCGAGGGCGAGCCGCTCGTATTGGCGAGCCATGTCGATACCCTGGGCGCCATGGTGCGCTCCATCAAGGACAATGGTCGCCTGCGCCCCACGACCCTCGGCGGGCATCAGTGGTCTACGGCCGATGGCGAGAACTGCACCGTCTACACGCGTGACGGTAATGTGTACACAGGCGTGGTCCTCAATACCGAGCCTTCGGCGCATGTGGCCGATGAGCCGGTCAAGACCATCGAGAAGAACATGGAGATCCTGCTCGATGAGAATGTCGACAGCAAGGATGATGTGCTTGAGCTGGGCATTCAGACTGGCGACATCATCGCTATGGATCCGCGTACCACGGTGACGGAGAGCGGCTACATCAAGAGCCGCTTCTTGGACGACAAACTGTCCGCGTCGATTCTGCTTGGTTTGGCCCGCGCCGTTGCCGACGGCGAGGTGACCCTTTCGCGCAAGGTTTCGCTGCTCTTTACGGTGTACGAGGAGGTCGGCCACGGCGGTGCGTTTGTGCCGGCCGACACGCGCGAGATGATCAGCGTGGACATGGGCTGCGTGGGCGACGACCTGGGCTGCACCGAGCGCATGGTTTC
This sequence comes from uncultured Collinsella sp., assembly GCA_934643145.1. Classification (GTDB taxonomy): domain Bacteria; phylum Actinomycetota; class Coriobacteriia; order Coriobacteriales; family Coriobacteriaceae; genus Collinsella. The sequence goes on from CAKUBM010000001.1 coordinate 109,628, forward strand.
GATTTGCGCCAAGGATTCGGGCGGTCCGTACAACTACGACCTGGTAACCACACTGTCCAACATCGCGCGCGAGCTGGAGCTCGATTACGCCATCGATGTGTACCCGCACTACGGCTCCGACGTCGAGGCCACGCTCTCGGCCGGCTACGACATTCGCCATGGTCTGATCGGCCCCGGCGTGTACGCGAGCCACAACTACGAGCGCAGCCACATCGACGGCGTGCGCAATACCTACGAGCTGGTCCGCGCCTACGTCCAGCGCTAACGATGCAGCGGCCTCGGCTGACACAATAGTGCCGACCGAGGCCGTCCTCTCAAAGTTGCGGTGAAATAGGGACTGTTTGGCGGTTTTAAACGCTTAAACAGTCCCTATTTCACCGCAACTTATAAAGGGGATGGGGCTATTTGATGGCTGCCGTAACGGTGCCGCCGCCCAGGACGACGTCGCCGCGGTAGACGACGATGGCCTGGCCGGGGGCGATGGCTCGCTGTGGCTCGTCAAAGGTCAGCAACATTTGCCCGTCTTCGCCGCGCGTAAGGGTCGCTGCCTGGTCTTTCTGACGGTAGCGGTACTTGGCACCTACGCGAATGCCGCCGGCATCGAGCTCTGCCCCCATGCGGTCGGCAGGGGCGCTCCAAATCCAGTCGTTGGCCGTGAGTGCCGAGGCGGTCAGGTCCTCGGCCTCGCCCAGATGCACGGTGTTGTTGGCGGCGTCGACGCCCGTCACATACACGGGATGTGCCATCGCAATGCCCAGGCCCTTGCGCTGGCCGATGGTGTAGCGCAGCGCGCCATTGTGGCGTCCGACCACGCTGCCGTCGCGCCATACGATGTCGCCCGGTGCAGCGGGATGTCCGCAGCGGCGCTCGATATAGCCCGCGTAGTCACCGTCTGGAATAAAGCAGATGTCCTCGCTTTCTGCCTTCTTGGCGTTAACAAAGCCCTGCTCGGTGGCTATGCGGCGCACGTCGCGCTCTTTGTCCAAGCCTGCCAGCGGAAAAATCGTGCGCGCCAGACGCTCCTGCGTAAGCGAATACAAAAAGTAGCTCTGGTCCTTTTTGGGGTCCTCGCCGCGATGTAGCTGCCAGGTGCCGTCTGCCGCCTGGCTTGTTTTGGCGTAATGGCCCGTGGCGATGCAGTCGCAGCCCATGTCCAGCGCCGCATCGAGCAGCGCGCCAAACTTAATGCGGCGGTTGCAGATAATGCACGGATTGGGCGTCAGCCCCTCCTGGTAGGCGTTCACAAAGCGCTCGATTACGTTACGGTCGAAGGTTTGCTGCAAGTCGAGCACGTGATGGGGTATCCCCAGGCGCTCGGCGACGGCCTTTGCATCGGCGATGTCGCGGTCGACCTTACTCATGCCCGTGGTGGGATCGGGCGCGGGACAGGTGAGGCGCATGGTGGCACCGACACATTCGTAACCCTGACTTTTGAGCAGATACGCGGTCACGCTGGAATCGACGCCGCCGCTCATGGCGACGAGCACGCGCTTGTTGTGCATGGGGAGGTTCTCCTTGGTGGCATGTGGCCAAAAAAGAAAAGCGGCGCGGGAGGCTGGTTCCGCGCCGCAGACATTGTAGCAAGTTCGGGCGTCCTGTGGGACACCCTGTTGGGATGAGCTCAGGCTGCCAGAAGAGAGGGGAGACCGGCGTGCCTTGGACTCGTTCTAGGAACGAGAGCTCTAGTCCTGGAAGAGTGCCGTGGACAGGTAGCGCTCGCCGGTGTCGGCGAGCAGCGCCACGATGGTCTTGCCCTCGTTCTCGGGGCGCTTGGCCAGCTGCAGTGCGGCCCACACGGCGGCGCCGGACGAAATGCCCACGAGCACGCCCTCCTTGTGGCCCACGGCGCGGCCGGTGGCAAAGGCGTCGTCGTTCTCGACGGGGATGATCTCGTCGTAGACCTGGGTGTCGAGGACGTCGGGCACAAAGCCGGCGCCGATACCCTGGATCTTGTGCGGGCCGGCCTGGCCCTTGGAGAGCACCGGGGAGGTGGCGGGCTCGACGGCGACGACCTGAATCTCGGGGTTTTGCTCCTTGAGGAACTCGCCCACGCCGGTCACGGTGCCGCCGGTGCCAACGCCGGCGACGAAGATGTCGACCTTGCCGTCGGTGTCGTCCCAGATCTCGGGGCCGGTCGTGGCCTTGTGAATGGCGGGGTTCGCGGGGTTCACAAACTGGCCGGCGATGATGCTGTTGGGGGTCTCCTTCTGCAGCTCCTCGGCCTTGGCGATGGCGCCCTTCATGCCCTTGGAGCCGTCGGTGAGCACGAGCTGCGCGCCGTATGCCTGCATGAGCTTGCGGCGCTCGACGGACATGGTCTCGGGCATGGTGATGATCACCTTGTAGCCGCGGGCCGCCGCCACCGAGGCGATGCCGACGCCGGTGTTGCCGCTCGTGGGCTCGATGATGGTGTAGTCGCCGCCGCGCACGAGCTTGCCGGCTTTCTCGGCCTCGTCAATCATGTTCTTGGCGACGCGGTCCTTAACGGAGCCGGCGGGGTTGAAGTACTCGAGCTTGACGAGCACACGTGCTTTGAGGTCCTCGTCGGCCTCAAAGTGGGTGAGCTCAAGAAGCGGGGTGTGGCCGATAAGCTGATCGATGGACGTGTAAACCTTGCTCATGATGAACCTCCAAAGTGTTCAAATGACTGGATACCGTGTGGTTTTACGGTGTGTGTAGCAGCGAAACCCACAAACCTTATAGGTTGTTCGTTTTGCTGTTGGGAAGCATACTAGACACTAAAGCCTAGTAATGCAATAGGAAATAGGAGTTTATTGCAAGTTGATTAACCATCTTGACCGGAACGGGTATTTTCAAAGCCAATTTTTCGGCTAGAATTTCAACGAACTAAAAGACCGAAAGGCAGCACTATATATGTTGGTTTCTACTAAGGGCAGATATGCCCTGCGCGTTATGGTCGACCTGGCCGAGCACCAAGCGGCCGGTCGCATCCCGCTTAAAGAGATTGCGGCACGTCAGGGTATTTCGGAGAAGTACCTCGAGAATATTCTGGCGACGCTCGTGCGCGCCAATATGCTCTCGGGCATGCGCGGCAAGGGCGGCGGCTATGTGCTCACACGCCCGCCCGAGCAGTACACGGTGGGCGAGATCTTGCGCCTGACCGAGGGCAGCCTGGCGCCGGTCGCCTGTCTGGATGGCGACTGCAAGGGTTGCTCGCGATCTGATGAGTGCCCCACGCTCGACGTGTGGAAGAACCTGGACAAGCTCATCAACGACTACCTCGATGGCGTGACGCTCGATGCGCTCGTCGCCCCCAACGACGGCTACGACTACGTAATCTAGCCCCACCTGCCATGTGGGGACAGGGTGGAAATGGCAGATTCTCTCGCCCTTTGAGACTTGGCAAATAAGAAGGCCGCCCATTTTTTTGCGATGGGCGGCCTTCGTTTTGGGCTGTTGAGACGGGCGCGGCCGGAATGGTCGTTTTAGCCCTCGGCGATGCTGTCGAGGATGCTGCGCATGATGGACACCAGGATGCCGCCCATAAAGGCCGATCCAAAGCTGGCGATGGAGATACCCGCGCCCAGCAGATTGACCGACAGGTAGCTGGCCAGCTCGAGCATAAAGCTGTTGACTACGAGCTGAAAAATACCCAGCGTAATGATCGTGAGCGGCAGCGAGATGACCGTCAGGAACGGCTTGACGAGCGAATCGACGATGTTGAGGAACAGTCCCACGAAGGCGAAACAGACCCAGGCCTCGGCAAAACCGAAGGGCTGGATGCCGGGAACGAGGAACGTGGCAATCGCGATGGCGATCGAGGTAAAGAGCCAGTTAAGCATAAAGCGCATGGTGTGAATCCTTTCTTGCGCATGGCGTGGTGAGGGAGCGTAAGGGGCACATGCCTTTGCAACTTGGATGGGTGCGGGGCACGGTCCTGTTTGGGCGCCCATTGTCTCAGATATTCGTGGAGCTTGCGTGCGCATTCGGTTTCAAAACGGCGTTCGTCCTAGAAAACGCGCCGCTGGCAGAGAGTTTTGCCGCTTTAGTTTGGTGGTGTGCTAAACTGCTACGGGCAAAAGCCACAGGCGTTGCCCTATTGCATAGAACGGGCGAACGATGCCCGATGTCAGTATCAACTTCGATGCCTTTTGGCGGGTTTGGCGGTGATCGATGAATATCGAGAACATGTTTGACAAGCCTGATGTCAAGCAGCTGGTCCACGCATTTAGTCTTTTGGATGACGAGAAGGATATCCAAGCGTTTTTGACCGATATCTGCACGCCGCGCGAGATCTGCGATCTATCGCAGCGTCTGCAGGTCGCGCGTTATCTGGACGAGGGCGAGCCCTATGTCGAGGTTCAGGCGCGTACCGGCGCTTCGTCCACCACGGTGAGCCGCGTTTCAAAGGCGCTGAACGGCGAGTACGGTGGCTATCGCAAGATCCTCATCAAACTGGAGGATGGCGAGTAGGCCAGCGGCAACAAACGAATTGCGCAGAACCGTCCCTTCGGGGGCGGTTTTTTGATCCTTTGGGGACGGAGGAAATCTGTTGCCGTGGGGCAAATCTGTCCGCGTGGGCGGGTAGGATGGATGCATTGATTATTGCGAACAGTTTGAGCGGAGGACCATGCCTGTTCGAATCTATACCACCAATGCCGGCGCGGATTTGAGCGATGCCGAGGCGGCGCTGCTCGCCGACCTGGTTGCCCGCCATGGACGTGCCGTTTTGCTGGCGCCTACGTTTGCCGAGCTCGATCTGTGCCGTCATGATGCGGCGGAAGCCGGCGTTTCGCTGGGTATTGACTACAAGACGCCTACATCGTGGCTTCGCTCGCTTTGGGAGCTTTTGGGCGACGGGCGCGGTTTCGTCGACAACCTGCAGCGCCAGATGCTGTTTTCGGACATGGTAGCGCGTCTCGACGACGCCGACCTGCAGCCGCTTTCGCGCAGCCAGGGCACGGTGCGTATGCTCGCGCGTATGGCTCGCGATGTGCTGCCGGGTGTGGCAGGGACAGGTGCCGAGCGTTGCTGCGACAACGTTTGCAAGCCCAAGCCCAGAAGCGACGCCGAGGCTCGCGTGTTTGAACTTTTGTGCGCCTATGCGAGCGGCTTGGACCGTCGAGACATGGTCGAGCCCTGCGAGGCGGCTGACATTATGGCCGGTGCCCTGGCCGATAACCTGCCGGCGTGCACCCGCGCCGTATGCGTGCGCGGTATCATGTCGTTTACGCACGGCCTGCTCGAGTTACTGTCTGCCGTGGCGAACAATGGGGGAGAGGTCGTCGTGCTGCTTGCCCGCGAGCAGGCGGCGATGCGCGAGGACCTGGCTGCCGCCTTTGATGCCCGCGGTGTGCTGTTTGAGGTTGCCCCGTTGGGGGAGAACGCCGGCGCGTCCGAGACCGCTTCTGCGCCTGCTGCTCAGCCTATTTTTATAGAGGTGGCCGGCCCCCATGCCCGCGCCCGCGCTTATGTGGATGCTCTTGAGAACCTGGTCGCGGCATGTGGGGAGTCCGTGTCGCGCGACGGCGCCGCGACAAACTCCGACCCCACGCGCGTGCTCGTTGTTTCCGCCCGGGCACCCCAGCTGTTCGGCGAACTCGCTGCCCGTTTGGCGGCGCGTCACATTGCGGCCGAGACGACTGAGTTCACGGCGTTTTACCAATCCATTGCGGGCAGGCAGTTTGCGGCACTTGCCGGCCTGATCGAGCGCATGAAGGCCGCCGATGAGGGCATGGCGTCAAAGACCGAATGGTGGCCCGCGCCGGAGCTTACCGACTGGATCTACAGTCCGCTTTCGGGCGCTGATGCCGTCAATGCCCGTACCTTCGATAAGAACATGCGTCTCTCGCGCAGCAAGACTACCGCGGGCGTTAAGAGCCTACTTCAGAGCGTCCAAGGCCAGGTGAGGGGCGCGCGCAAGGCGGCGAGCGACGAGAACTGGTTTAAGAACGTGCCGTGTGTGGTTTCGGACGTGTTCCAAGCGCTGTGGCGCGACAAACCCGTGACGGCGCTCAAGGCCATGCTTGCCGTTGCCGAGGCGTTGCCCGATCGCTCGCTGGGCAGCTTGGATGGCCAAGCCCGTCGCCAGGCGGAGGTGGCTCTGCTGCGCCACGTCATCGACATCCTTATGAACGATGCTCGCGCGCTCGACGTGTCGCAGGCCGCGACCGTGCCCGTGCTCGATGGCATTCGCACCAAGGTGGACAAGCGTAGCACCGCCTACGATTACGAGACCTACGAGGTTGACCGTGCGCCACGCGCCCAAGTGCGCTTTGCTTCGCTTGCCGATGCGGCAGGCCTGCGCCCCGATAGCTACGATGCCGTGCTGTTTGCCGACGTCGACCTGGACAGTTATCCGCTCTCACATGAGGAGGGCCCGCTGGCCACGCTGACGGCAGAGTTAGATCGCAGCGGCGTGACGCTTGAGCCTGCGGCTTTGCTGCGCGCACGCTTTGGCCGCGCGATGCAAGCGGCACGCGGTCCGGTTGCGCTCGCTCGTGTGACCCACGATCGTCAGGCGCGCGAGTGCTATCCGGCGGCCGTGTGGACTGAGTTGCGTGCGCACGCCAAGGCCGCCGACGCCAAGGCCGCCGACGCCAAGGCCGCTGACGCCGACAAGACTGTTGACGACGCTAAGGCCGCTGGCGCCGACAAGGCGAAGTGCGTGGGTGAGGGTGATATCGTAAGGGACTTCGATCCCGCGGCAGGCGAAGGTCTCAAGCGCGAGCGCGTGACCTGTGAAGCCCCTCAGCATCTGAGTGCCGAGGCCGTGCCGTATTTGGTCCTGCGTCGTCGCGATGGCGAGGGCGAGGACGCGCCACTCGTGCCGCGCCTGACGTCCGCCTCGCAGATCGAGGCCTATTCCGCCTGCCCGTTATGCTGGTTCGTCTCGTACCGCGTGAAGCCCCAGTCGATCGACGCCGGCTTTGGCAACATGGAGAAGGGCAACTTTGTCCACGACGTGCTGGAACACCTGCACGCCCGTCTGCCCCAGGAGGGCATGGAGCGCGTGACGCCCGAGAACCTGCCGCGCGCGAAGGAGCTGCTGCACGAGGTTTTTGCCGAGACCCTGGCCGAGCACGCCGGCAAGCGCGGTACCGAGGGCCCGCTGGTGCCGCTCTCTCCAGTGGAGGAGCGCCAGGTGGCCGAGATTTTGCCGCAGCTGGAGGGCGTTCTTGCCTACGAGTCCGAGGCACTCGCGCCCTTCGCGCCGCGCTACCTGGAGTTTGCGTTCAACGAGCTTCAGGTCGAGTATGCCGGCTGGCCGCTCGGCGGGCGCATCGACCGCGTGGATGTGGATGCCGAGAATCGCGCCGTGGTAATCGACTACAAGCACCGTTCGGGTGTCGAGGAGTTTAAGCTCGCCGATCCCACGGTGCGCGACGAGGGGTCGGGCGAGGCCCCCATCGACGACCCGCGCTGGTTGCCGCCCCATACCCAGACACTCATCTACGCGCAGGCCATGCGCCGGGCGCTGGATCTGGATACCCGCGCTGCGCTCTATTTTTCGACCAAGGGCGGCAAGCCCGCGCTGCGCGGTGCGGCGAGCGCCGAGTTGCTTGAGGAAGAGCGCGGCGACGGCCGCATCCCGGGCCTTAAGAAGGGCTTTCCCGGCGAGGGCGGCAACATGGACTTCGATGCGCTGCTCGATCGCGTGGAGACCGGCATTGCCGAGCGTCTGCGCGAGCTCGAGGCAGGCAACGTTGCCGCCGTCGACCCGACGTCGGTTCAGGCCGTGCATGCGCGCTGCTCGTATAACCACGAAGGAACGTTTGTAAGGAGGGGCGTGTAGACCATGGATCTTTCGACTTTGATGCCGCAACAGCTGCAGATCGTCAAAACGCTCGACCGTCCGCTGTTTGTCTCGGCGGGCGCCGGTTCGGGCAAGACCTTTACCCTCACGCGCCGCATCGTCTACGCGCTCTCGCCCGAATCCGGTCCGTTCGTTGAGCATCTGGACCAGGTGCTCGCCATTACCTTTACCAAAGATGCCGCGGCCGAGATTCGCGACCGCGTGCGTCGCGCGCTTATCGAAGAGGGTATGGACGAGGAGGCCCTGACCGTCGACGACGCTTGGATCTCGACCATTCACGGCATGTGCTCGCGTATCCTGCGCGCGCACGCGCTGGAGCTGGGCATCGATCCCGAGTTTACGGTGCTCACCGATACCGACGAGCTTATGGATCAGGCTGTCGAGCATGTGCTGGGGCGCGCGACGGCGCCCGATGCCGCGCCTGAGCTCGCCGCCTCGCTTAAGGCCCTCTACGCTTGGTATCCCATGGCGGGCGAGGGCGGGCCGTTTGGCGCCGGTACCACCATCAAAGGTCTGGTGCGCGACCTGCTGGAGCTATCGAGCCAGCTGCCGGGCGGCATGGACGATGTGTGCGTGGCGCGCGGCCAGGCCGACACCTCTGCGCTTGCCGACGCCTATCGCGCAGCGTTGGGTGCGAGCAAGGCCGCGACCGAGAAAGCGCAGGTGGCACTCGATGCCATCGACGCGTTTGAGGCGAGCGGCAAAACCATGGAGGATGCGGCGCGACTCATGATGTCGTGCAGCATGCCTCGGGCGAGCAAGGCGTTTCCTAAGGAGCAGGTGGAGCTGCTCAAGGCCGAGGCCGCCGATGCATTTATCAATATCGTGCTTGCCTGCGGCGGTCCGGCGCTCGATGCGCTGGTGGGGCTTGCTCGTGCTGTGGAGGCGGAATACCGCGCGCTCAAGGCTGACCAGTCCGCGCTTGATAACAACGACCTGCTGCGCATGGCGTACGAGGCGCTGCGCGATTATCCCGCCATCCGAGCGGCCTATGAGGGTCGCTTTAAGATGGTCATGATCGATGAGTTCCAGGATACCGACCAGATGCAGGTCGATTTGATCCGTTACCTGACGGGCGCGGGGGAGCGCGCGCTGTGCACCGTAGGCGATGCGCAGCAGTCGATCTACCGCTTCCGTGGTGCCGAGGTCGAGGTGTTCCGTCGCCAGGAGCGCAAGGTGGGCTCCTCTGCTGCGCCCGAGACGGCTGTCGCATCCGATGCCCCCGCCGGCGAGCTCGTCAAACTCGCGCGCAATTTCCGCAGCCACGACGAGGTGTTGCGCTACGTAGCGCGCGTCTTTGACGGCGATACCGGTGGTTTGATGCAGGGGTTCTTGGATCTTGAACCGAGCGACAAACGCGAGGACAAGCTCAAGGCGAAGGCATCGCGCCGCCAGGCGCTGCTCGTTGCCGGTGGCAGTACGCAGGAGCGAACGCAGGCGAAAGCTCGCGCGATTGCGGAGCGATTCCAAGCACTCGTTAAAGCGGGCCAGCCCCAGGGCAGCATGGTCCTGCTGCTGGGCCGCATGACCAACGCCGATGTCTATGCGCAGGCCTTCCGCGACCAGGGGCTCGACTGCGTGATCGCAGGCGGCTCGGTCTTTGCCCAGGCAGCCGAGGTGCAGACGGTGCGTGCCCTGGTCTGCGCACTCGCCAATCCGGCCGATACGGCGCAGGGCCTCATGCCGCTGCTGACATCGCCGATGTTTGCGCTGGGCGCCCAGGAGTTTTTGGCGCTGGCGACCAAGCTGGACGATCAGACGGGGGAGACCTCGCGCCGCAACATCGATGCGGGCATCATGAGCGATTCCGATGTGCCGGGCCTGCAAGACCTGCCGCTCGTGACGCGCGCCCGCGAGGTGTTGCGCTATGCGCTTCGTCGTGTGGGTCGCGATTCGTTCGCCGCCATCGCGCGCGATGTGGTCAACGCCTCCGGCTGGTTTGTGCGTCTGGCACAGCGTGGTCCCGAGGGCAAGGCCATTGCCGCCAACGTGCTCAAGGCGCTCGATGCCGTGGCCGAGGCAGAGGCCGAGCTCGGCAATTCTCCGCGCTCCATTGCGCTGGCCTTCGACCGCTTCTTGGCGGGCAAGGAGGCCCCGGGCGCCCTCAACGAGGAGGGTGACGGCGCGGTGCGCATCATGACCGTGCATGCATCCAAGGGTCTGGAGTATCCGGTCGTAGCGGTTGCCGAGTGCTTTGGCGTGCGCAAATCGTCCGGTGCGGCACAGATGGGCCGCGTCGACGGTGGGGCGCAGGTCGTGGCGCTGCCGGCACGCTTCGACGGCGTTAAGCTCGCCGACGGTACCTTTGTGAAGGGCGACGACGTCAAAAAGCAGTTTGAGCATGCGTTTAAGGGCAAGGGCACGTCGCTGTGGTTGCCGCCAGAGCTCATGGAGGATATCTGCGCGACGGGTTCTCCCGCCGAGGCATTCGTTCGCCTGCGCAACGACGACCTGCAGCTTTCGCTCGAGGAGCGGGCTCGCTTGCTCTATGTCGCCATGACGCGAGCGCGCGAGCTGGTCATTCTGGCGATGGATGTCGGCGTGAGCCGCGGCAAGGTGACGGCACCGACCTTCGATGTCGAGACGGATCTGACCTACGACGTGCTGCGCCGCATCCTGCCGACCGACAGTCTGGACATGCCGCAGCTCGATAGCGACCGTTTGGTGTTTGACAACTCCAAGCCGGGCGACTACGAGCTCATCTCGCTGGCGGACTTTACGTTTGGCGAGCAGGCGTTTGAGGTCAACGCTTCGCTGGATGTCGAGGGCAGGCTTGTCCGCGGCGATGCGGAGCCGGAGGGTGCCGGTGCAGATGCCCGCGCCGCCGTTCCCGGTCCTGCCGACCCCGAGCCCGATGCGTTTGAGCTCGTGTATCCCCAGGCGGTGGGCGTGCGCATGGGCACCTGCCCGTATCCGGCGCGCGATTCGTACAGCTACTCGTCAATTGCCGCGGCGCTGCATGCCGAGTCCGAGGACCGTGCCGCCGAGGCGCATGTGCCCATGGACGAGGCTGGCGTTGATGCGGAGTCGGATGGTTCCGAGATGACGGATCCAGGCGTGGCCGCCGTTGAGCCCGCTGGCAACCCCATGGCGCTGGGCTCGGCGTTCCATGCCGCCTGCCAGTGGCTGATCGAGATGGGTGCCGATGCGCTGCCCGCTGAGCGTGCCGATGCGCTGGCGCGCCTGTGGTGCCTGACGCCGGAGCAGCGCGAACGCTTCGACGTTGCCCTGGACCGCTGGCTCAAGTCGGCGGTCCGTGCCGAGCTGCTTGCCTGGCCGTGCGTTCGCGCCGAGGTGCCGTTCTTTTCGCTGGGCTGCGAGGACGAGGACATCGCTCGCTACGGTGCATATGCCGAAGGTGCCATCGACGCTTTGGCGACGAACCCGGCGGATTCGTCACTCGCGCTGGTCATCGACTACAAGACGGGCGGCACACCGGACGAGACGCCGGAACAGCTGCAGGAGAAGCACGCCCTGCAGGCGCGCGTCTACGCTGATGTTCTGCACAAGGCGGGCTTTGAGGCCGTGACCGTTAAGTTCGTCCGCGTGGAGCAGGCGAGTCCAGCCATCTTCGTCGAACCCGCCGAACCTCAAGTAGTCACCTACAACCTCTAGCCCTCAAATAACTTGCGGTGGAATACGGACTGTTTTGGCCAAAAAAGCCGCCAAACAGTCCGTATTTCACCGCAACGCATGGGAGAGCCTGGGGCGGTACAATGGCTCGAACGGTTCAAACGAATAAGGAGCCATCATGCAGTTCACCAAAACGCTTAAGGTGACGCCGGAGGAGCTTTTTGACGCTCTGGCGGGGTCCATCATGCAGGATATCGAGAACGCCACGGGCAAGCGTCCCAGCCGCAACAAGCTCAACGGCTATAAGTACGAGAAGCGCGCCCAGTCCGCAAAAGGCAAGGCCAAGGGCACGGCGATCAAGGTTAAGATCAAGCACTTTGACTACCCGTGTCTCTATGAGGTCCGTTTTCAGTATGCGGCGGGCATCAATACCATGCGCTATGAGGCTGCACCTGCTGGCGATGGTGCCTGCGAGCTCACCTATACCGAGGATTTTCAGGGTGTGGGTGGTAACACGTCTGGTACGCGCGGCAAGCTCGGCCTCTTCTTCTATGAGCGCAAGCTCAAGAGCCACGCCAACCAGACGATTGATCAAATCGTCAAATACATCGAGGGTGAGCGCCGCGTAAAGGCTAATCCCGCCTTCGCCGATGATACTGCCGAAAACGCTTCGGATGTATTCCATTGATACCCCTGTGCAAAAGCTTTACCGCTCTTCGCATCAACTGTGGACACTTCAGGCTTCGAGTCAGTAGCGAGCGGCCCGACAAAATTAGTTGACGGAAGTGCCAAATGAATAAGAATGCCACTGCGCAGCTGCACATCTATTCCGCCTTTTTCGTTCTCGCGGGATTTGTTTTAAATCGGGGAGTGTTTCTACTTTTCCTTGCGGATAAAGGAATGTCTGTCACGGAAATCGCGCTTTATCAAGCCCTGTACAACATTGCAACGGTCGTCCTCGAGCTGCCAACAGGGCTGGTGGGCGATTTCTTTGGAAAGAAGTTCTCGATTCAAGTGGGTGTTCTGCTTCTTTTCTTCCATACGGCTGGCATGCTGTTGCTCTCAGGCCCCTTTCTCGTCGCGCTTTCCCTTGTTGAGGCACTCGCCTACTCCCTTCAATCGGGATCCGAACAGGCACTTTTATATGAAATTGCCCGAAATGCCGGTCAAGGAGAGCGCTTCCTCACCATCAACGCTCGGCTGCTTGCCGCGCAATCAATCGCGACGGGAGTGGCAATCGTACTTGGATCATTCATTGCCCAAGTATCTTGGAGTGCCCTCTACGTATGCGTTTCCGTTTTCTATCTCCTGCAGCTTTTCCTTCTGTATCCCATTGAGAGGATGGAAACGACCCATTCCAAAAACTCTGGGGAGGAAAGGTTTGACGTAGCCAAGATCTTCAGACGCGAAACCTGGTGCATTGGAGAATCCGCTTTTGCGGTGTTGCTTCTTCTAATCGGCACAAGCATGCTCGATGGATTCTATGGGAGTTATTACAACTTGAATCAGTTGGTATTCGACGCATTTGATGCTCCCGTCTCCATAATAGGAATCTTTTTCGGTGCATCCTATGCAGTAAATGCGACGGCCTACATTGCAGCAGATTTCTTCTCATCGCGTTTCGGGAAAAGAAATACCATGCTCGGCTCGATGCTAATCGAAGCCGGCCTTTTCATGATTCTTCCGTGGTTCGCTTCAAATCCGCTGTGTTTGTTTGGCCTTAGCATGGTGCTTTGTTTTCTCCCAGAAGTGGTGTACATCACTTCGGAAAACTTAATCCAAGACGCGATAGCGGACGATCTCCGCGCGACGATCCTTTCCGTCGCGTCTCTGGTAAGGGCTCTCTTTTCCGCAATGTTTTTCTCCATATTTGGATATGTGTTGGGGTTATATCCCATTCAGATAGCGCTCGGTGTTATTGGCGCAATCGCGATAGCAATTACCGCCGTTGTTTCTTTAAAAATGGTAGGAATACATGTCTCCAAGAATTGATATATCGATTGACGAGCTGCCCGAAGCGTCGAGCCTTCTTGATAGACATGACTATTCGTCACAAATCATTCAGCGTATCGCTGGGGTTTCAGTAATACTCGATATATCTGGATGCACTCATTCCCCTTTTTGACGGTCCCAAAAAGACTGCCCGTGTGGGTTTGGCTAGGTTCGGGTGGCGTCCGCGCCGTGCGGTAAAATCGTTCAGTCAGAACACGAACCCGCATCGGAGCTCATCACATGGCATTCGTCCATCTGCACAACCACACCGTCTTTTCCATGCTCGACGGCGCAACCCGTATCCAGGATATGGTCAATCGCGCCGTTGAGCTGGGCATGCCCGCCGTCGCCATTACCGACCACGGCTACATGTATGGCGTGCCCGACCTGGCGCTGGCCTGCGACGCCGTCAACCACAACACGCCCGAGTACAAAACCTGGAGCCACGACAAGGCCTTCTTGGAAAAGGACCGCCGCGACGAGCTGGTGGAGCCCGACGCCGAGGCAAACCCGCGCGAGCATGCCCAGTATGTGAAGGACATGGCCATGTGGGACGAGAAGGGCAACATCGACGAGCTCAAGCCGCCCCTGGTCATCAAGCCCATCTTTGGCTGCGAGGTCTACTTTACGCCGGACGAGACGCTCGCTCGCGACCATAAGCCCGAGCTCTACCACATGATCCTTCTGGCCAAGGACCAGGAGGGATACGTCAACCTGATGCAGACGGTCTCCGAGGCCGCCGTGCAGGGCTTTTACTATAAGCCGCGCGTGACGCTCGACAACCTGCGCCGCCACGCCAAGGGCATGATCTGCACCAGCGCCTGCATCGCGGGCATCATCCCCAAGTACATCGACCGCGGCGACATGGAAGGCGCCATCAAGTGGGCCGAGACCTTCCGCGACACCTTCGAACCCGGCGACTTTTATATCGAGATCCAGGAACACGGCATTACCACCGATAACGGTCTGACCGACGAGCAGATGGACCGCACGCTCATCGACATCGCCAAACAGGTGGGCGTCAAGGTTATCGCCACCAACGACTTCCACTACCTGCGCCGCGAGGACGCGCCCGTGCAGGACGTCATCATGTGCATTGGCATGAACGCCAAGGTCGACGACCCCAACCGCATGCGCATGACTGGCTCGGAGTTTTACATGAAGACCGAGGAGGAGATGCGGGCGATGTTCCCGTATTGCCCCGAGGCCTGCGATAACACGCTCGAGATCGCCGACAAGTGCTACGTCGAGCTCGACTGGGACTCCATCATCCTGCCGCGCTTCCCGCTGCTCGATCCCGGCGAGACGCACGAGAGCCAGTTCCGCCGCGAGTGCGAGAAGGGCCTGCGTCAGCACTACGGCGACGACTGGGCCACGCGCGAGATCGGTGGCGTCAACATCAAAGAGCGCTTTGAGTACGAATACAAGGTCATTTGCGACAAGGGCTTTGCCGCCTACTTCTTGATCGTTGCCGAGTACGTGCAATGGGCCAAGGACAACGGCATCGGCGTCGGCCCCGGCCGTGGCTCGGCCGCCGGCGCTATCGTCGCCTACGCCATGAACATCACCGCCTTCGACCCGCTCGAGAACGGCCTGATGTTCGAGAGGTTCCTGTCCCCGCAGCGTACCGAGATGCCCGATATCGATATGGACTTCGACGATGAGCGGCGCCTCGAGGTCGTGGAGCACGTTCGCCAGCTCTACGGCCCCGAGAAGGTCACCCACGTCATCACCTACTCGACCATCAAGGCCAAGCAGGCCATCAACGACGCCGCGCGCGTTCTGGACTACCCGGTCTACATGGGCCAGCGCCTGTCCAAGATGGTCTCGAGCGACCCCAAGGTCAAGCTCAAGCAGGTGCTCGACAAACAACCTGGCAAAGAGGATCTGTTTAACCCCGATTTTGCCGAGGCCTATAAAAAGGACGACGACGCCCGCCGCATCATCGACACGGCGCTCTCGATCGAGGGCCTCACCCGTGGCGAGGGCGTGCACGCGTGCGCCGTTCTGATCTGCCGTGACCCCGTCAACGAGCACGTGCCCACCAAGCTCGATACCAAGGGCGGCGTCGAGATTACCCAGTACGAGGGCCATACCGTCGCCGACATGGGCCTGCTCAAGATGGACTTCCTGGGCCTGCGCACGCTGACGGTTATCTCCAAGGCCAAGGCTAACATCAAAAAGA
Organism: uncultured Collinsella sp.; assembly: GCA_934643145.1. GTDB lineage: Bacteria > Actinomycetota > Coriobacteriia > Coriobacteriales > Coriobacteriaceae > Collinsella. The sequence continues at coordinate 125,155 of CAKUBM010000001.1, forward strand.
ACTTTGGCATCGACATCAAAGAGGAAGAGATTCCCTTTGACGACCCCGAGATCTTTAAGCTCATGGGCTCCGGCCACACCGCCGGCGTCTTCCAGGTCGAGTCCGCCGGCATGACGGCCACGATCAAGAACATGAAGCCCACCGAGTACAAGCACGTCGTGGCATTGATCGCCCTGTACCGCCCGGGCCCGCTGGGCGCCGGCATGGTCTCGTCCTACATCAACCGTATGAACGGCAAGGAGCCGGCCGTCTCCTACGACGACCGTCTGGACGACATCCTGGGCGAAACCTACGGCACCATGGTCTACCAGGAGCAGGTTATGCTCATCTCCGTCGAGATGTGCGGCTTCTCCAAGGGCGAATCGGACTCGCGTATCCGTAAGCCCGTGGCTAAGAAGAAGATTAAGCTGCTCACATCGACGGTGCTCCACTGGGAGGATGGCTCGGACGAGACCACCTACGACCACTGGATGAACGGCGCTATCAAGAACAACTACACGCGCGAGGTCGCTCAGAAGATTTGGGACGATGTTCTCGAGTTCGCGTCCTACGCCTTCAACAAGTCGCACTCCGCCGGCTATGCCATCTTGGTTATGCAGACGGCGTGGCTCAAGGCACACTATCCGCACGAGTACATGGCGGCCGTCCTGACGTCCTACACGGGCAAGACCGACAAGATCGTGCACTACGTCTCGGCATGCCGTCACGACGGCATCCCCGTGCTTTCGCCAGACGTCAACGAGTCCGGTACCGAGTTCACGGCTACCAAGGAAGGCGTGCGCTTTGGTCTGGCCGGCATCCGCGGCGTGGGTACCGGCGTGGCGCAGGCGATTATCGCCGAGCGCGAGGCGGGCGGCCCGTTTAAGACGCTGCACGACTTTGTGGAGCGCGTGGACTCGAGCCAGGCCAACCGTCGCGTGATCGAATCGCTGATCAAGGCAGGTGCCTTCGACTCCACGGGCTATCCGCGCCGCCAGATGATGCACTTTGTGGACAAGAACAATCCCGAGAACATCATCGATGCCGCGGTGAAGCGCCAAAAGGACCGTGCGAGCGGCCAGACCTCGTTCTTCGACATGTTTGGTGACGTTGAGGGCTCGGGCTTTGAGGTCAGCGTGCCCGATCCGGATGGCCAGGAATGGGACCGCCACCTTAAGCTGAGCCAGGAGAAGGAAGTTCTGGGCATCTATGTCTCGGACCACCCGCTGCGCCCGTTTGAGTATGCACTAGCCAAGGCGCGCGACTTCTCGTTCTCGCAGATCGATACCGGGTACGAAGTGCAGAACCCCACGGGCGGCACCATCAACCAGGAGATTCCCGAGGGCAAGGCGCTGTGGTGGGCCGGCATGGTCTCGAGCGTGTCCAAGCGCGTGACCAAAAACGGCGATCCCATGGGTATCGTGCAGCTCGAGGACATGGAGGGCGAGGCCACGGTCGTGGTGTTCCCCAAGACCTACAAGGAGGCCGAGGGGTACCTGTACGGCGAGGTCGATCCCGAGACCGGCGCGCAGCTGTCCGATGCCTTTGTGCGCATTAAGGGCAAGCTCGAGCGCTCGGACCGCGGCGACCAGATTATCGCGCAGGAGATCGTGCCGCTCGAGCTCAACGAGGAGAACAACAAGCCCAAGGTGTTTGAGGTCATGGTGCCCAACAGCCGCTTTAGCCAGGGCAATATGGCGCGTCTTGCCACGGTGCTTACCGCCAACCCGGGCGGCGACCGCGTGGAGATCTTTATCGAGCAGGTGGACGGGCGCGTGCTACGTGCCGAGGTGCCGGCCAAGGTCAACGCGCGCTCGATTCCGCTGCTGGCCGAGGCCAAGGCCATTGTGGGTAATCAGGGCAGAGTAACGGTGATCTAGCGGCGCCTTTGCTGGGGGTAGCTAATTTGGGACGGGGCTATTTTAGCTACCCTTTGGCTGACGGCGGATTGGCTGGGATTTTGAATAATTCTCAACCGACATATGGGGGTAGCAAAAATAGCCCCGTCCTAAATTAGCTACCCGGCGTGAGATTGGAGGAAGTGATGGCGCAGGGGACGTTTGTGCAGGCGCTTCGCAAGGAAGCAGCGCTCAGCGGCACCTTTATGAAGGGGCGTTCGCTCATGCTCAACGGCGCCGTGCTGTCGTTTGAGGACTCCGGCTCGCGCTTCTCCAAGAACGTGACGGTCGAGGGCACGGTGCGCGGTTCGCGCGGCGACCTGTACAAGACGCATGTGGAACTCGATGTGGACGAGCACGAGGTTATCGACTACGACTGCGATTGCCCCGCCGCCTACCGCTACCCTGGCATGTGCAAGCACGCCATCGCTACGGCGCTTGCGTATCTGGACGCAAGCGGCACCGAGTCCGTCGAAGGCCTGCGCACGCCGGTCCGCACGTTCACGGCGCCGCCTAAGCAGTCTGCGCGCCCCGCGCCCGCCACGCCGGCCGTCAACCCCAACTTTCCCTTTCCGGCGCCCGTTCCCACGAGCCCGAGCCTTGTGGCGGCGCTTTCCGATCTTTCGGACGCGCGCATGGATGAGCTGGCGAGTATGCGCCGCAAGCTTGCCGGTGCCGTTGATCCCGACGCCCCCAAAGCGGCGTTGGAGCCCTCGTTGGTGCCGTACTACAATCCGCTGTTCGCTGACCGCTTTAGCTGGGCGCTCGAGTTCCGCATCCGCTGTGGATCGGTCTCCTACGTGGTCAAGGACATCGACGGCATGGCCGGCGCCTACGTGCGCGGGGGCACGTTCTCGTACGGCAAGAAGCTCACGTTCCTCCATACGCCCGAGGCCTTTGACGAGGTTTCGGTGTGCCTGCTCGACCTTGTTGCGACGACGGTTGCCTATCTCGGTGACATTACGAGCTCGCGCTCGGCGTCGTACGACTTTGCACGCAGCGGTTTTGTCGCCGAGCGCCAGCTGCCCTTGTCCGAGCATGACATCGTATACATGCTGGACCTGCTGCGCGGCCGGACCATTTCATTTGAGCCCGCCTGGTCGCGGGGGACGACGACGCATCGTTCCTACGAGGTGGCGGTTGAGTCGGCACCGGAGGGGGAGGACGAGGCCTCGGCAAAACGTCCGCCGCTCCTTGCCGCCAAGATCGCGCCGGCGGCCGGCGGCAGCTACGACCTGCGCCTGCCCGCCGATGCGTACTGTTTTGCCTCGGGCGACGTTGCCTATCTGATCGACTCGCATCGCGCGCGCCGTGCCGATGCGGCGTTTGCTCAGCATGCCGCGCCATTCCTTTCGCGTCTGCTGCCTTGCCGCACGCCGGTCCATATCGCCGTCGAACAGGTGGGCGAGTTCTGCCGCATGGCGCTGCCCGTGCTGCGCGAATACACCGACCTCACCGCTCCTGCCGTGCTCGACACCGTGGCGCCCGAGCCGAGCTTTGCAATGTCAATCGGTGTCAGTGACGGGCTTGTGACCTGCGAGATCTCGGTCGCCTACGGCGATTGGTCGGCAGATCTCTTTAGCCTGGGTGCTCCGGGAAGCCCCTTCGAGGACCAGCGCCCCGGCGTGCCGCCTCGTGACGTGGTGGCGGAGTTTCGCGTTATGGACACGGCTGCCATGTACTTCGATTTCCACGAGGGCGGCCTGGCGTTTGAGGAGCGCGACGACGAGAGCCTGTTCCGCCTGCTGACCGAGGGTCTGTCTGTGCTGTCTGAGCTGGGCGAGGTCATGCTCAGCGACCGCCTGCGCCAGATCTCGGTACGTCCCGCGCCCAAGCTCTCGGTGCGCGCGACCGTCAAGAGCAATCTGCTCGACGTCGAGTTGGGCGCGAGCGGGCTTTCGGCGACGGACCTTGCCATCTATCTGGACTCGTACAAGCGCCACCAGACGTTTGCGCGTCTGACGTCCGGCGACATCGTGCGCCTGGATGAGGGAGCGCGCGCCGCGTTTGGCCTTGCCGAAGATCTGGGTGTCGATGCCGTCGACCTGCTCGACGGCGTGTCGCTTCCCGCGTCGAGCACCCTATTTGTCGATAGCATGCTCGCGCGCACGCCGGCGCTCGAGGCCGATCGCGACGCCGCGTTCCGCCGCACCGTCGAGCGCCTGGACACGCTCGGCAAGATGGACTTTACGGTACCCGCCTCGCTCAAGGCCACGCTGCGTGGCTACCAGGTCGACGGATACCAGTGGCTCGGCTCGCTCGAACACCTGGGCCTTGGCGGCATCTTGGCCGACGACATGGGCCTGGGCAAAACGCTCCAGATGATCGCGCATATCCTGGCGCGCGTGGAGGCGGGGGACACCAAGCCCACGCTCGTGGTATGCCCGGCCTCACTCGTGTACAACTGGACCGCCGAGCTGGAGCGCTTTGCCCCGTCGCTCGATGTGTGCGCCATTGTGGGCGCCAAGGCTCAACGTCGTGTACAGATTGCCGGCGTGGCCGAGCATAACGTGGTCGTAACGTCGTATGACCTTATGCGACGCGATATCGACGAGTACGTCGAGCAGGATTTTGCCCGCGTGGTGCTCGATGAGGCCCAGTACATTAAAAATCCGCTCACGCAGGTGGCGCGCGCCGCCAAGCGCCTGCCTGCCGGCGTGCGCTTTGCCCTGACGGGCACGCCCATCGAAAACCGCCTGTCCGAGCTCTGGAGCATCTTCGACTTTTTGATGTCGGGCCTTTTGGGGACGCGCGAGTCGTTTGCCAAGCGCTTTGAGAGCCCCGTCGAGCATGCCGAGGGCGATAGCGCCGCTCGCCTGCAGGCGCTCGTGTCGCCGTTTGTGCTGCGCCGTGTTAAGGAAGACGTGGTGGCCGACCTGCCCGAGAAGATCGAGGACACCGTCATGGCACAGCTCACCGGCGAGCAGCGCAAGCTCTACCTGGCAAACCAGGACCGCATCGCCCAGCAGGTGCAGCACCGCGAGGCTGGGGAGTTTAAGAAGGACAAGCTCAAGGTGCTCGCCGAGCTCACCAAGCTGCGCCAGATCTGCTGCGACCCGCATCTACACTACGAGGATTACAAGGCGGGGGGCGCCAAGCTCGATACGTGCATGGAGCTCGTGCACGGCGCACTTGACGGCGGGCACCACATCCTGCTGTTTAGCCAGTTCACGGGCATGCTCGATATCATCGGCAAGCGCCTGGCCAAGGATGACATCGGCTTTCTTAAGCTCACGGGCGCATCGTCCAAGGAGAGCCGCGCCAAGATGGTTGCGCAGTTCCAGGCGGGCGAGGTGCCGGTGTTTTTGATTTCGCTTAAGGCGGGCGGCGTCGGCCTGAACCTGACGGCTGCCGACGTGGTCATTCACTACGACCCGTGGTGGAACGTGGCGGCTCAGGACCAGGCGACCGACCGCGCCCACCGTATTGGCCAGCAACACACCGTGACCGTGTACAAGCTCATCGCCAAGGACACGATCGAGGAACGCATCATGCAGATGCAGGAGTCCAAGCGCGACCTGGTCAACAGCGTGCTCGGCGGCGACGGTATCTCGTCGGCGCTGTTTACCCGCGAGGATGTTCTGGCGCTGCTCGGCGGCGACGGACGCTAGCCTCGCTCGTTATGTGTTCATTTGCGATGCCGTGGATGGTTCGTTTGCCTTTGGGCATAAGAAGCATCGAGAACATTGGCACATCAGCAAAGGAGAACATCATGGCGAAATTCTTTAAGGATCCCGACGGCAAGCTCATTGCCGCCCTTGGTAACGACGTTGCAACCCCTGCCGGCTGCACGGAGCTGACCGCGAACACCGAGGACGCGGCGCACGAGAAGCATGTGCCCGTCGTCGAGAGCGAGCGTGACGGTCACGTGATCCGTGCGCGCGTGGGCTCGGTCGAGCACCCCAGCCTGCCCGAGCACTATATCGAGTGGATCGCGCTTGAGGCCGAGGACCGCCTGGAGGTCCATTACCTCCAGCCCGGCATGAAGCCCGCGACGTTTTTTGCCGGCGGTTCCAAGACCGGTACCGTCTATGCCTATTGCAACCTGCACGGGCTGTGGTCCGCGACGTTCTAGGAGCGTGCCCCCGCTCGGGGTATCATAGCTAGCATATGCACATGCAAGCGCCGACTGCATCTTGCGGCCGGCGCTTTTACTACGACAACGACGGTTTACGACGGAAAGGGCTGAGCCATGAAGCTCGCACTTGCACAGATCGATATGCGCCTGGGTGATATTGAGGGTATCTGCGGCCGCATCGAGGATCAGGCGCGCCTGGCCCACGAGCGCGGTGCGCGCGTGCTGTGCGTGCCGGCCCCGCTCTTTATGGGCGCCCTGCCCGGCGGCCTGGTGGGCGCTGCCGACTTTGAGCACGATATGCTCGCCGGCCTGACCGGCGTCGCCGAGCGCATCCAGGAGCTCGACATGATCTGCATCGTGCCCGCGGCGGTTTCGTTTGAGGGGCAGCCGCTGCTCGACTACATGATGCTCAAGGACGGTCGCGTGGTGCCCGCGCGCGCAAGTATTGCCCTGCAACGCGGCGAGAACAACGACGCGCGATGGGCGCCGCCGGTGTTCGATGTGGACGGCGTGCGCATTGCGGTGATCTTTGACCTGGACCGCGAGCTCGAGATGCTGCCAACCGGCGTCGATTTGATTGCCTATTTCCAGTTCAACGCATTCGACATGACCGACCGCGAGACCGCTGCCGCTGCCGCCGTGCGCAGCGGAGCCTACCGCAAGATCGCATCCAAGCGCAGCGTGTGGTTTGCCTGCATGGCGCCGGTCGGTGCGTACGACGAGTCGGTGTATACCGGTGGGTCGTTTGTGCTCGACGACTGCGGCCGCGTGGTGGCCCAGGCGCCGTGTTTTGAGGAGAGCCTGCTGGTCCAGGAGATTCAGCGCGGCGTGATGCTCGACGCCCTGGAGGACCATGAGCTTCCGGAGTTTCGCTCCGAGGAGTGGCTGTGGCAGGCGCTGGTGCTCGCCGTGCGCGATAACGCCCGTGCCCACGGTACGTCGCGCGCCGTGGTGGCGCTCGAGGGCGACCTACCGTCGTCCCTGCTGGCGGCGCTTGCCGTCGACGCCTTGGGTCCGCGCAATGTGATCGGCCTGGTGCTGGGGCGCAACCGCATCTTTACGCCGGCGCAGGAAGAGGCCGAGGCGGCTCGCTGTGCCGCCGTTCGCGCCATTGCCGAGCGCCTGCATATTCGCACGGTTGAGCGCGATGCGCCGGATGCGGCACGCGTGCTCGACCGCGATGTGTCGGCGGGAGACGCCGAGCGCCTGCGCTCGCGTACGCTGGGTTTGATGTTGGAGGATACGGCGTTCGAGCTGGGCGCGATGGCGCTGAGCCCGCTGTCCAAAACCGAGTACGCGCTGGCGGCGCCGGCGCTTTGCGGTGGCTACCAGGGAGATTACGCGCCCTTTGGCGATGTGTACCTGTCGACGCTCGAGTTTGTGGCGCGCGTGCGCAACCGTACGTCTGCCGTGGTGCCGCAGGAGCTCGTGACGCTCAACGCGGTGGAGGATTGCATGGAGCGCGTGCTGGCGCAGGCGCTCTCGACGCTCGACGGTCCGGTCGACATGCTTGACCGCGCGGCGCAGCTGCTCGGCGGGCTTGAGCCGGGTGAGGTCGATGGCGCGCTCGAGGCACACGTGGACCGCAATCGATCTTTCGACGACATCCCGATGGCCGCTGGCAAGCCTGAGGCTTGCTCGCTGCTGCTGATGCTCGTTCGACAGGGTGAGGCTGCCCGCCGTATGTTGCCGACGGCGCCGATCGTCTCGGCCCGTTCGTTTGCCGAGCGTGCCTGGCCGTACATGCTCGCGTGGTCCGACCTGGGGCTTAACGGCAAGGAGCGTACGACGGTCGATTCGCTGGCTCGCGCCGAGGTGCGCCGTTTTGCTGACGAGGATACGAGTGACCGTATGCGTGGTGAGATGATGGGCATTTTGGGCGAGCTGCTGGGTATTTCGCCCGAGCAGATGGAGGAACTGCGCTCTGAGGACGGTCAACGTCGTTTGCACGAGGGAATGAAAAAGTTCGAGGGCGAGGTTCAGGACGCCATCGATAAGATGATGGGCGGTCAGGGCGGACCGCAGGGCGGACCTCAGGGCATGCCGATGCCTCATCCGCCAGTGGATCCAAGACAATTCCCGTTTTTCAGCCAGAATTAAGTCGGGGATGGGACTAGAGTTACGCGGTTTTACCAAACCGCGTAACGAGTCGACGCTGCGCGAGCCCCTGCCGGGCAATCTGCCGCTCAAACCGTCGCTTGCGTACAGAAGTACGCGGCGCTCCTCTTTCGCGACACCTTGCCACGGCAGGGACTCGCTCGCTGACTTATGCTCAACCTATGGTTCAACCTTGCTTGCTATATATGGGCCCCGTTGTGTTATTCTAGAACAGACGTTCGTGAATAGTGCGCGGGGCCTTGCCTTGCGTTTGGCAAAAGGCGAGGGGAGGCTGGCTTGGTTATCTTGGGTATCGACCCCGGTTTGGCCCATACGGGTTGGGGGATTATCGAGGAGCGGCGTGGCGAGGTTCGCTGCCGTGCCTATGGCTGCATCGAGACCAGCGCGGGTAGTCCGCTCGCGGTGCGCCTGTCGCATATCGCCCGCGACCTCAAGGGCGTCGTGGAGCGTTATCGACCCGATACCGCTGCCATCGAGAGCATTTACTTTGGCGCCAACGTTCGCTCGGCCATCCCTACGGCGCATGCCCGCGGTGCCGCGCTCGTGGCGCTTTCGGAATGCGCGCTCGAGATTGGCGAGTACACGCCTATGCAGATTAAGCAGGCTGTTGTGGGCACCGGAGCCGCGGACAAACGGCAGGTCGCGTATATGGTTCGTACGCTCACGCAGCTCGACCACGACCCGCATCCCGACCATGCCGCCGATGCCCTGGCTTGCGCCATCTGCCACGTAAACCTCAGCCGCACCCGTGCCCTTACCGGTGGCGAGTTCTATCAACAGAGAGGAACCGGATACTGATGATTTCCCAGCTCCATGGAACGCTTGTCGAGGCCACGATGAGCTCGGCCGTCGTCGACGTGTCGGGCGTTGGCTTTGAACTCGGCATCTCGGGTAGCACTGCGGCCACGTTGCCGACGCCCGGCGGCGAGGTCCGCCTCTACACGCGTATGCAGGTGCGCGAGGACGCCATGACACTTTTCGGTTTTTCCTCAAAGGATGAGCGCACGATGTTCGACCGGCTCGTGTCCGTCTCGGGCGTCGGTCCGCGCCTGGCGCTTGCCGTGCTCTCCACCTATACCGTGGGCCAGTTGTATTCGCTGGTGATGGCCGAGGACGACAAGGGCATGGCCAAGGTGCCCGGTGTGGGCAAAAAGACCGCGCAGCGTCTGATCCTGGAGCTCAAGAGTACCTTTGCCAAGGATAAGGGCTTTGTGCCGGTCGACGTGATTCCCGGACAGGTTGCGATGTCCGTGCCCGCTGCCGCTTCCTCGGCCATTGATGATGCCCGTGCGGCACTCCTTTCCATGGGCTTTAGCCCGCAGGAGACCGATGTCGCTCTGAGCGGGTATGATGGGCAGGATATGCGTGTCGAGGATTTGCTCGGCGCGGCGCTTAAGCGACTCGGAATGGATGCGTGATGTGGGAAGCCGATGACTCTCAGGACCTGTGGGCGACGCCCGGCAACTCGCCGGCGGCATCCATGGCGCACGGCGAGCGCATGGTGGGCTCGGAGCTGACGCCCGAGGACCTCGATGTCGACCGCACCTTGCGCCCCCAGCGCCTGGACGACTACTGCGGTCAGGAGCACATCAAGCAGAGCCTGCGCGTGTTGATCGAAGCGGCGCAGAGCCGTGGCGAGACGCTCGACCACGTGATCTTCTCGGGCCCTCCGGGCTTGGGCAAGACCACGCTGGCTACGGTTATCGCCAACGAGCTGGGCGCACAGATTAAGACGACGAGCGGCCCGGCCATCGCGCGCACCGGCGACCTGGCGGCTATCCTTACCAATCTGCAGCCGGGCGACGTACTGTTTATCGACGAGATCCACCGCCTTAACCGTTCGGTCGAGGAGGTCCTGTATCCCGCGATGGAGGATTTTGCGCTCGATATCGTGATCGGCAAGGGTCCGGCGGCGCGCTCGATTCGCCTGGATATCCCCAAGTTCACGCTGGTGGCGGCAACGACTCGCTCGGGCATGCTCACGGGTCCGTTGCGCGACCGCTTTGGCATCTCGTATCGTCTGGATTACTACACCGTCGAGGAGCTCGCGCAGATCGTGACGCGCTCGGCGACCATCCTGGGTGTGACGATTGACCATCCCAGCGCGCTCGAGATCGGTTCGCGTTCGCGCGGCACGCCGCGTCTTGCCAACCGTCTGCTCAAGCGCGTGCGCGACTATGCGCAGGTGCGCGGTAACGGTCCTATCGAGCTTGACATTTGTCGTCAGGCGCTCGAGTTCTTCGAGATCGACGAGCTCGGTCTGGACTGGATGGACATTCGTATCTTGGAGACGCTTGCCAAGACGTTCTCCGGTCGTGCCGTTGGCCTGACAACGCTTGCCAGCGCGGTGGGCGAGGACCCGGGCACGCTCGAGGATGTCTACGAGCCGTATCTGCTGCAGTGCGGATTGATGATCCGTACACCGCAGGGCCGCCAGGCAACGCTTCGCACCTTTGAGCACTTGGGAATCGAGCCGACCCCGTAGGGGCCTTTGCGCCGGCGCGTCTGTAGGCTATCACTGGGCATTGGATAAACATATCGCCGTTCGCCGGTTACGGGCGTTTTACTATTGCGCGCGCGTGCTATGCTGGACTGGTCTTTTTCTCATCCGGTAACGAAAGGACCGCCCATGCCTACTGACATCGAAATCGCACGTTCTGTTACGCCGCTGCCTATTACCGAGGTGGCCAAGAACGCCGGCGTCGACGTTAAGCATCTGATTCCGTACGGCTTTGACAAGGCAAAGGTCGACTATTCCCTGCTCAACGAGCCAACTGATCACCAGGCCAAGCTTGTCCTCGTGACCGCTATCAACCCCACGCCCGCGGGCGAGGGCAAGACCACCACGACCATCGGCCTGGCCGACGGCCTACGCCGTCGTGGCATCAAGAGCGCCGTGGCCCTGCGCGAGCCTTCGCTCGGCCCCGTCTTTGGCGTAAAGGGCGGTGCCGCCGGCGGCGGTTGGGCCCAGGTCATCCCCATGGAGGACATCAACCTGCACTTTACCGGCGACTTCCATGCCATCGGCGCCGCCAACAACCTGCTGGCCGCCATGCTCGACAATCATATTCAGCAGGGCAACCAGCTCGGCATCGACGTTAAGCGCATCACCTGGAAGCGCGTCGTCGACATGAACGACCGTCAGCTCCGCCACGTTATCGACGGCATTGGCGGCAAGGCCCAGGGCGTGCCGCGCGAGGACGGCTTCGACATCACCGTTGCCTCCGAGGTCATGGCAATCCTGTGCCTGTCCACGAGCATCAACGACCTCAAGGAGCGCTTGGGCGAGATTGTCGTCGGCTACAGCTATGCCGGCGAGCCCGTCCGCGCCCGCGACCTTAAGGCCCAGGGCGCCATGGCGGCCCTACTTAAGGATGCACTCAAACCCAATCTGGTCCAGACGCTCGAGGGTACGCCTGCGTTTGTCCACGGTGGCCCCTTCGCCAATATTGCCCACGGCTGCAACTCTATCATGGCTACCCGCATGGCCATGCGCTTTGGCGATGTCGCCATTACCGAGGCCGGCTTTGGCGCCGACCTGGGTGCCGAGAAGTTCCTCGATATCAAGTGCCGCATGACGGGCGTTCGCCCCAGCGCTGTCGTGGTCGTAGCCACTGCCCGCGCGCTTAAGTACAACGGCGGTGTCGCCAAGACCGATCTTAACGAGGAGAACCTCGAAGCCCTTAAGGCCGGCATGCCCAATCTGCTGCGCCACGTCGACAACATCCAGAACGTGTACGGCCTGCCCTGCGTGGTTGCCATCAACCGATTCCCGACGGACACCGAGGCCGAGCTCGAGCTTATCGAGTCCGAGTGCCAGAAACTCGGCGTTAACGTTAAGCTGTCCGAGGTCTGGGCCAAGGGCGGCGAGGGCGCACTCGATCTGGCCGATGAGGTCATGCGCCTGATCGAGCAGCCGAGCGAGCTCAAGTTTGCCTACGAGGACGGCGCCGATGTTGCCGACGCCCTTGAGGCCGTTGCCACCAAGGTCTACCGCGCCGACGGCGTCGACTTTGCGCCTGCTGCCAAGCGCCAGCTCGCCGAGCTGCGCGAGAACGGCTTTGGCAACCTGCCGGTGTGCGTGGCCAAGACGCAGTACAGCTTTAGCGACAACGCCAAGGCCCTCGGTGCCCCCGAGAACTTCCGCATTACCGTGCGTGAGCTCAAGGTTTCCGCCGGCGCCCACTTTGTGGTCGCGCTGACCGGTAGCGTTCTGACCATGCCGGGCCTGCCCAAGGTCCCCGCGGCCGAGAACATCGACGTCGACAACGACGGCAACATTACCGGCCTGTTCTAAGCCTGCTGCCCATAGCTGCTTGTCCGCCCCGTCGCGCCTACCAAGGCCCGGCGGGGCTTTTGTTTTCAAGCCGCGCTGAAGGCCGAAGAGCTTGGCGTTGCGCTCGGCGACCATCATGTTGATGTCGGCGATTTCCATCTCGCCGTCAATGTAGGGCTGGTAGGTGCCGTATGGGTCGCCAGCCCCCAGGCTGCAACTGCCGCAGTTATCGCAGCTGCCGTTGCCGCAGCCGGCGAGTGCCAGCTTGATGATTTCCTCGCGCTCGGCACGCGTCGTGTCTTTGATGAGCTTGCTTTTTGCCATGACATATTCTCGATTCGCTTGTGACCGTCGGCCGCGCATGTCTTGTAGATACCGACGGACTCTGCCCGTCATAGGCTTTTGCGCGGGTAGAATGCATGGATAACTTGATGCTCACGCGCGACGGAAAGGAATCGTTGCATGGATCAGGACAAGACAACCGTGATGGGTGGCTACGGCTCCGCGCAGGCTGGCGATAGCGCCGATGCGACCCGCGTTGTTCCCAACCCCGGTTATACCGACCCCGCCGCGACGCAGCCTTCTGCCGAGCCAATCCGGGTTATGGGCTATGGCGACACAGCGCGGGATTCTTACGCTGCATCTTCGCAAGGCCCCTATGGCAACGCAACTCCGGACCCGTTTGATTACGCGCCGCAGGATTCTTATGTCGTCTCGACACCGAATCCCTATGATGACCTGCCGCAGAATCCCATTCCCCAGCCTCAGCAGACGACGTATATGCCTCGCACGGCGCAGCCTCGCTACGAGTCACGCGAGCCGTATCGCGAGTACCCCAAGTCGATTCCGCAATATGGCGAGGACGAGGAGAAGAAGCCGTCGCGTTCGTCGAGCGTGATCAAGAAGATTCTCATCGTGCTGGCGATCTTCTTTGCGCTGTCGGTTGTGTTTGCCATTGTGTCGGGCATGCTCAACAAGCGAGGGAGTTCAACGGCCGATACTACTGCCGAGCAAACCGAGTCCGCCTCGTCTAGCACCGTCGATCTGAGCGATATCCCGGGGCAGTACTGGTCCAACGCCAAGAAGCTCCTCAAGTCGCGCGGCGCTGATCTTTCGAATGCCGTCGTCCTGACTGATGATGGCTCAACGCCCGTCGTCGATGCCAACTGGGTCGTTACTTCTGCTTACTATAACGACAGCGGCAACCTCGAAATTCAGCTCACGCACAAGAACAGCTCGGGCAACTCGCCCGACGGCCAAAGCGGTACCGACGGCTCGAGCTCCAATACGCTGGAGGACTTGAGCAACAAGGCACAGGAGTTGGGAGACAAGGCGCAAGAGCTGGGCGATACGGCACAAAACCTGGGCAATACCGCGCAGAACTTGGGCGACATGGCGACGGATGCCTGGAACGCCCTGCAAAACGGCATCTCGGGCGCGCAGGGAAACTAGCGGCCGAGCGGCTAGAGCCTTAGCAGTGCAAACAAAAACGGGACGCAGGATCGCGTGACCGGGCGCATAGGCGCGTTGGTCGGCGGTCCTACGTCCCGTTTTGCTGTCGGTTACAGCTGCTCGGCCGGACGGTCGGGCGAGCTAAAACCTGAGTCAAACGTAACGACGCACGAGACGTTGGGCCGGCGCTCGTGCACGATGCGCGTGACGAGCTCCAGCAGTTCCTCGTCGGATATGTCAAAGCCGTCGGGACGCACCAGGTCAAACGAAACGAACCCGTCGTGCTCGTGCAGGTCGTGGATGGAGAGCGCGGGATCGATCTGCATGACGCCGCGCTTGACCCAGCCGCGCAGGTCGTCGCCGGTGGTGGCGATGGGGTCGCAGTGCAACGTGATGCCAATGCCCATCTGGCGCTTGATGTCGTGCTCGATGGTGTCCAGGATCTCGTGGTGCTCAAATGCGTCGCCCTCGCCGGGCATCTCCACGTGGGCGCTGGCAAACTGACGACCGGGGCCGTAGTCGTGCACCATCAGGTCGTGTGTGCCCAAGACCTGCGGATAGGACATGATCTTGGCGCGGATTGCCTGGACGAGCTTGGGGTCGGGCGCTTGCCCCAGCAACGGGCTGATGGCGTCGCGCACTAGGCCCATGCCGCTGATGCAGATGAAGATGCCCACGCCCAGGCCCGCCCAGCCATCGAGGTCAAAGCCGGTCGTCTGCGAAATAAGCGCCGCCATCAAGACCGAACCCGAGGTGATGACGTCGTTTTTGGAGTCCTGTGCTGTGGCAATGAGTGTTTCGGAATCGATACGGTTGCCCAGCGCGCGGTTGAATGCGGCCATCCAGAATTTGACGAGCATGGACAAGACGAGAGCGGCTAGGGAGACCAGCGTGTAAGCGGTGGGGGAGGGCTTGATGATCTTGGTAACGGACTCGAGGATCAGGTTGATGCCGACGGCGCAAACCAGGACGGCGACGAACAGGCCGGCTAGGTACTCATAGCGGCCGTGGCCATAGGGGTGGCCTTCGTCTGCCGGGCGGCTGGCAAGGCGGAACCCGAGCAGGCTCACGATGTTGCTCGAGGCATCGGAGAGGTTGTTGAAAGCGTCGGCGACAAGCGACACGGAGCCCGCGAGCAGGCCCGCGATGCCTTTGGCCAGACACAGGGTGATGTTGAGCCCAATGCAGATAAGGCTCGCGGCAAAGCCGGCACGGGTGCGGCAGGAGGTATCGACCGGCTCGCCCTCGCTGCCGGGAACAAGCGTATGTACCAGCCGATTTACAAATAGCATAGCGGTCGTCCTCACAATCATGTTTAAGGGGATAGTGTAGCTCGCGCGGGGGCGCCGTGCACCGATGCTCAGAAAATGCAGCAATAGTCTGCCGGTGCTAACGAGCGAGCCTTCTCGTCTGCCAAGGTGGTCCATTTTGGGCCACATGGGTATGGGCGTGTGCCTGTTTGCTCGACATACTTAATGTCGACAGCCCCTGCGCAAAGGAGGATGTATCCATGGACGAGATGTTTGCCATTAAATGCCAAAACTGCGGCGGCCCTATGTACTCACACCAAGCTAAACGCAGCTTTGAGTGCGCCTATTGCGGCACGGTCATCCCATGGCAGGCGGACGCCGGAGAGCCCAAGAGCGCTTTGGGCATTCGTCATACGCCGTTGACGGTGGTGGATGGATTGCTCAAGCTCACGCATGTGTCGCAGCTCGAGCGCCCAGAGGACCCGGACTGGTATTTCTTTAATTCGCACTGGCGTAACCAGTCCGTTCTGGAGCATCTGCTGTGGGAAGACCGCGGCACGGCGCAGGAGTTCCAAGAGGCCACGCATGTGAGCATTCCTTGCCCCTTCTGCGGAGCGTCCTTTGAGGGTGAGTCAACGCAGCGTGTGTTTGAGTGCCCGTCCTGCGGCAACAAGATCGGCATTGCCGACCTGCTCAAGCCCGGTACGTTTAGCAAACGTCTGACCATGGGCGTGGGCGCGGAGTATGTGCCGGAGCAGGGTATTCCCTGCGAAATCTCGCCGCAGCAGGCACGTGCCAACGCGCTGCAGCTGGTGCGCCAGTACCCGGATGCCTTTGCCGGGCACGACGCGGAAGACGCGATCCAAAACGACATGATGCTCTTCTACTTCCCCATGGCGCTCGCGGATTTGCGCATGATGGCGAGCTTCCCGGGCAAGGGCCTGAGCAAGGAAACCCTGGTGTACTACGAGGTGCTCGACTGGGCGTATCCGAGGGCAAACTATCTGGATGTTCGCCTTATGGGCATTCTGGAGCCGTGGGACTTTGCCAAGGTTGGGCCGTTTGATCCGGCCATGCAGGAGGGTGACTTCCGCGTTGTCTCCGTCGATGCGTCCACCAAGGACCAGGTGGTCATTGATAAGCTGGCGCTCGACGTTGCCGGCAACGATGCCGAGGCGGTGCTGGGGCTCAATAAAAAGAGCATCCGCACCTGGGCGCGCAAGGCCCGCAAGCACAAGGACGGTCTGGTTATGGTGCCGGTCTACTTTGTCGATCGTCCGGCGTCGGATAGCCGCGATGGCGAGCAAGTGCGCATCGCCGTGAACGGCCAGACGGGCCGCGCGGCCGCGGTGGTGTTTAGCGACAAGCGCGAAACGCATATTGTGGCGCCGCTCAACCCGAGCCTGCATCTGTCCGGCGAAAGTACCGTGCATGCCACGCCCATCGAGGTCAAATACGTTAAATCGCCGTTCCTATACCAGATCGTGCGCCGTGGAGGCGGCGAGCAACCGCGCCAGGTGGCAGCCGCCGTCGAGGGTTCCTACCGAGAAGAAAAGCCCAAACGCAAGGGCTTGCTCGCTGCGATCTTTGGGAAGTAGGGAAGCGCAGCGCGGGACGGCTCACAGGCGTGCGGGCGTTTCGGTCGCAACGTGCTGCTACCCTTGCGTTTCGCCATTAGACGCTTCGTTGATGGCGCGATACTCGGCGCTCAGCTCGCGTGCCAGCTCTTCTTTGCTCGGAAGATACGGCAGATATTTGGCGGCAAACACTTGGTCGTTGTCTTCGGGCAGCGTGTACTCGACGATCGAATCGCTTTTGTCCGCGCAGAGCACGATGCCTATGGGCGGATTGTCGCCTTCGTTCATGAGCTCGCGCGTGTAGTAGTTCACATACATTTGCATCTGGCCCAGGTCCTGATGCGTAAGATCGTCCGTCTTAAGGTCGATGAGCACGAAGCAGCGCATCAGATAGTTGTAAAAAACAAGGTCAATATAGAAATGGCGTCCATCAAAGGTGATGCGCTTTTGGCGCGCCTCGAAAGCGAAGCCACGGCCAAGCTCCAGAAGGAACTTCTGAAGATGCGTGATGAGCGCCTGCTCTAGATCGCTCTCGCGAAACGTAGCATCGTCCGAGAAACCTAAAAACTCCAGTACATATGGGTCGCGGATGATATCCTCGGGGCGACGAGCCCGGGCGCTCTTTTGGATTTCCTGGGTGACGGCCTCTTTGTCTTTGCTGGCAAGTAGGCGCTCGCGGAACATGGTGTTGATCTGGCGTTCGAGCTGACGCGTGCTCCAGCGAGAATCGGCACATTCGTTCATGTACCATGTTCGAGCATCAGGGTCGGTTATACGCGATAACCTGCGGTAATGTGTCCAATTCAATTCGGAACGCAGCGCGTTCCGAATTGGGAACGCAAGATAAAACTGACGCATGTATCTTAAGCTTCTGGCGTTGAAGCCTCTGCCAAAATCCTTAGTCAATCTAACGGCAAGCTCGTCGATCAGTTCATCGCCATACTTGGCGCGCTCCTCTCCGCCCTGTTCATCAACAATACTCTTGCCGATCTCCCAATATGCTTCAACCATCGCAAAGTTAACGGCGGTATAGGCCTTGTCGCGAGCGGCGTTGAGAATCGAGGAGACCTGGTTGTAAAAACCTTCGGGCACGATTGCCGATTCTCCACGGTTTACCAGTTCACCCATCACTGTCGCCCCACTTTCCTCTTGTGGAATGCATCTTTATCGCATTTAGTTTAAAGCCTCGCGCGGACACGAATTGCTATGTTGTCTGGCACCTTCGCATGGGAGCCTTGCGGTGGTTAAAATGTGACCATAGAGGCAGTTTTAGCGAGCCCCACGGGAGTGACACGCATGGACAACAACACCTTGCTGTTTCAGGACAAGGGTTCGGGTAGGTTTAAAGACGTCAAGATCTACCCCAACCGTATCGAGGTGCTCAAGAAGGGCGCTTTCGGTGGCAAGCACACCGAGATCGTTTACCTTAAGGACATCACGGGCGTCAATAGAATCAAAGGCCGCGATGTTTTTCTGCGCAATCGATTGTTAACCGCTTGCGTCTTTAGTCTGAGCAGCCGTGCGAAGGCCCAGGAATTTGTGAACGCGCTGAACATGGTGATGTAGCCTATGGCGGCGTGCGGGCCAAGGTTAAAAACGGGGGCGCAGAACGATATTCTGCGCCCCTAATCGAGTCTATGTGTTCAAAAGGTCGGCTTGCCTATTCGGCAGCGTCCTCAGCGTTTTCGCGGTCATTAGCAAGCATCGCTGCGCCAGCGACCGTCATCGCCACGGCGGCAGCGGCGAGTCCGGCGGCAATGCCGGAGCCGTCGCCCGTGTCGGCGAGCTTTTCGCCCGAGCCCTTGCTCTTGTTGCCCTTACCGTTCTTGTCGGCGCTGTCTGCGTTGGAGCCCGCGCCACCGCCGGTGCCGCCTGCACTGCCCGAAGCCGTCACAGTGAAGCTCGCGGCTCCGTCGCTGGCAAGCGTGTAGTTTTGCGCCGCGTCGCCCAAAAGACCGTTCACGCGCACCCAGTACGTTCCTGCGGCAAATGTTTCGCTCTCGGCCATTGCCGTGCCCGGCGCGCCGTTTGCATCGTGCGTATACTCGAGCTGGGCTGTGCAGGCATCGGTTTCGAGCTTGCCCTCGAGCAGTGCCGCGATCTTGGCGCGCACGTCCTCGCCAGCCTTAAGGCCTTCGAGCCCCTCAAAGTGGGGCGTCAGTGCGCGCGGGTCGATATCGATGGGCACAGAGCCCTGCAGCCCCGTAACGGTCTCGTTGCCCAGGGCGTCGACATCCACATATTCGATGGCAAACGCATGGCCCGAAGCCGCTACGTTGAGTACGTTGCTGCTGTCGACGAGGCGGAAATGACCCTCGCCAACGGTCTTGCCGTCCTGGAGCGAGGCGTCGCTCAGCGAGTTGCCGTACGTCATGCGCATGCGGGTCGGGAGGTAGTACGAAGCTGTCTGCTTGTGCTGTGTATCGTAATCGTAATTGCGCTGATAGATGCTCCGGGCCAGCGCCGCATCAACAAAGTCGGATGCGATGATGCCAATGTGCTTGAGGTAATCTGACTTTGTTTCCTCGTTGTCGCTGGGGTTGATGTACGGGCTCTTGTACAGATGCTCGTTGACTACTCGTGCCGCGGTAAATGGGTTGCTTCCTTGCTTGTGGTTCGTGCAGCTGGTGTAGTTGATGCACCAGCTGTGCTCCAGGACCTTTACCTTGGCCCCGGCATCGTCCTCGACGTCCACCATGATGCGGGCGAGCTTGGTTGTCTCCTGCAGCGCCATATCGACCCAGCTGATTTTGTCGGTTCCTGTGCATTCGTAATGGTCCTGGGCATATACCTTGGTGCAATAGGGCTTTTCGTCACCCGTTTTCCCCACGGCTTCAAAGCCCCGCTCGTCTCGAACGAGACACATAGAGGCGCTGTCGGTGTGCGCTGCGATTTTTTCGTCCCATTCGGTGAGGTCGAGGCCCCACGTGTGGCCGCTTACGCTGCTGCCGACGAGCCTAAATCGACGCAGCAAGACGATTTTTCCGCGCACCTCGCCCAGCGTGGGGATGCGGCTCGATGTGTAGAACAGATTGGGGTTCTTGTCCATAACATTGGCAAAAGCCGTCGTGACGCTTTCGTCGGTAGCCTCGTCGTTGCCACGCGACACGAGCATGATGAGCGCTTCTTTCGGGTTTTCGCTCAAAAACGTATTGAAGTACCCGATGACATCGGAGAGATGCATAAAGTTCCCGTCTTTTTTGAGCAGGTAGCAATCTCCGTGGTCGATGCCGGGGTTCTCACCCTTTCCGAGTCGGATATCAAAATAGCGGATTCCCTCGAGCAGCTGTGTTGGTATGTAGTCCTGCTGGCACTTTGCAAGCGAGGTTTGGGGCTCGGTGTCGTTGTCGACGCTGCAGCTGCCCGAATCATGCGTGCCTGGGATGCTCAGTTCGTCGAGGTACTTGTCGTCGTCGACGTGGCTCATCCAACATGGCCCATCGACGTAGCTGCTATACGTGGTCCAGTCGATACTACTAACCGTGGTATTGGTCTTGCCCTTGTCGTAACCGACAAGCTCGAGCTCCCACGGAATGCTCTTCCTCTTGTGGCAGATCTTGTTGTTGTCTTGGTCTTTGCCGTCCTTTTCTATTGCCAGGTAATTAAAGTCCTTTTTCTCGTTTGTGCGATCTCGGATGACATAGGTTCCGTTTGACTGAGGTTTGAACGCAAAAGCGCGGCTGGGCTTGTTGTCATACTCGCCACTCCATACGTGGATGACCTTTCCATCTTTGTCCGAGTCGCCATCGACCGACCAAATGCTGTAGCCCGTCTTTTTATGCTCTTCGAAATTGAGTAAGGTGCGGATGGCATACCAGTTTGTACCGTCTGTATCGGTCAGCACGTGCTCAAGGATGAGCTTGCTGGACGTGCCGTCATTAAACAGGTGGCAGACGTTGCCGATGACGTTGCCGTCTTCGTTGACGCTCGCGGTGCGAAAAAAGCCCGCGGGGCGAAGGCGAATGACAAAATTGTCGAGGGTGGCCGCCGGTGTGGGTACGTCTTCTGCAAATGCCGCGCGCATGGGAAGGCCCAATCCCGCGGTTTCGGGCAGGCTTGCAAGCGGCGACAACGCCGCAAGTCCTAGGCCCAGCGTAAATGCTCGGCGGCTGATGGCATGGTGTTCGGTCATAACTCCTCCATTTGTAGGGTGCGGTTATGCGCTCGTTTTGGTAACTATACTGCGTTGACATAAAGAAAGGGAGGGTCGGTTTACCGGCCCTCCCTGGGTACGAAGCGCTGGGGTACCGTCGCTTGTTTGCACTGCGACCGTGTTTCTCGTTGCGCTCGCCAGTCGCTTAGCGCTTGATCTCGATATCGTCGAGCTTGACGTCCATGGCCTCGGTCTTGGCCTCGGCGATGTCGTCGGCAAATTCCAGAGACTTCATCATGGTCTCGACGGCGTCCTTGTGCTCCTCGACGTTGTCGATACGCACATACACACTGCCCCCGTCAACGTCGGTGAAGTATTCGGTCGTTACGCCGCCCGAGTGTGTATAGGAAGCGTTGCGCCAAGTCTTGCCGTTGTACTTGACGGGGTCATTCTCGGTCCACTCAAAGCTGGCATTCCACTTTGCCTCGTAGTCGAACAGCTCGTCGGCGTTCTTGTCAGGATCGAAGACGGGGATGAAGCGATCGCTGGCGTGCTCGCTCTCGGTGAACTTAAACTGGGCCCTGTCGGCAGTGTCGCCTGCGACGTCGGTGATCTCGACGCCCTCGGGGACCTCGACCTTAAACCAAATGAAGTCGGTCCTCATATCCACGGCTGGCTTTTCTGCTCCGCCGCCACCGCCACTGCCGGTGGCGCCGCCGCTTCCACCGCAACCCACCAGGGCAACTGCGGCAAAGAGACTCATGCAGAGGGTGAGAATCGCAAAGGCCTTCTTTTTCATGGTCGTGTCCTCCTCGATCTGTAACCGCCCATGGATTACCTGTCTTTACTGTACGCGCGAGCAGCTCATTCGGGTGGGCCATGTGTCCCATTCTGGGGGCAGGATTTGCGCCGACAAGTGGTAATATGCGAGGGCGCAAAAGAGGGAAGGGCCGATGCTGTCGGCCCTCCCCGGGTTGGGCGCCCGTTGTTTTAATGGGGCGCGCCTACGCGGGTTCGCGTAGGCGCGTACGGGTGCCCCGTTACTTGATCTCGATGCTCGAAATCTCGACTTCACGTGCCTCGTCAACTGCTTTCTTCATGTCGTCGGGGAACTCGATGGAGTTGAGAAGCGCCTCGGCTTCTTTCTTGTGCAGGTCGAAGTTCGCGATGAGAACGCAGACGCTTCCCGGCTCAACGTCGGTAAAGAGATAGGTATGGGTGCCGCGGTTGTCCTTGCACGTTCCGGTGAGCCATGTCCTGCCGTTGTACTCGACGGGGTCGCCAACTTCCCACTGGAACATGCTGCTCTTTCGACCTTCATCGGCAAGAGCCTCTTCTGCCGTCATCTTCTCTTCCCAAACAGGTATGAAGCGGTCAACCGTGGTGTTCTCGTTCTCGGGGAAGGTGAGCTGGACCCTGTCGGCGTTCTTGCCGGCGGAGTCGCTCACGCCAACGCTCTCGGGCATCTCGACCTTAAACCAGATAAAGTCGGTCTTCTTGGCGACGGTGGCCTTTTCCTTGCTCTCGCTCTTGGAGGCGCTGCCGCCGCCCGATGCGCTCCCGCCGCAGCCGACAAGGGCAAACGCGGCAAAGAGGGCGATGCACAGGGAAAGGATCGATAGGGTCTTTTTCTTCATGGTGGCGTCCTCCTTGTCTGCCAGGGACATCGTGCGCCGCGGATCGCTGGGGCGGCGGTTACGCGCACACGATGGCTTTGTTTGCTGTGCTGTTGTTCCTCTATTCGTCGTCCGGTGCCGTGTTAAGCGTTGCCCCAACATAGGTTTCCTTACCTATATGTATGCCCCAGTTGCCGCTGCCCGGGAGTCTCGAAACGTGGGCCATGTGTCCCATGTTTGCGGTGCCGACGCCTATCGTTCGTCATAGAAATCCGCGATGGCCAGGTGCGCTGACGCTCGAGTGCTTATGGGCTAGACTTAGCACCATTATGTGATCGATGCGGTCGGTCGGCGGTTGCCACCCGACCGATGTATATGACTTGAAGGTGCATGCGTATGAGCCAAGAGATGATGGACAAGACCTGCCGCGGGTTTGCCGAGGCGCTTGCCGCGCGCGAGCCGGTGCCCGGCGGCGGCAGCGCGAGCGCCTTTGTGGGTGCGCTGGGCGCCTCGCTGTGCGGGATGGTCGCGCGCTACGGCGCGACCAACCCCGCGCTTGCCGATCGCGCGGACGATTTGGAGCGTGCGTTTTCCCAGGCGGACGAGTTATCGCAGGAACTTGTTGGTTTGGTTGCCGAGGATGTTCGTGCGTACGGCCAGGTGTCTGCGGCATACGGTATTCCGCGCGATGATCCGGCTCGACCCGCGGCGATTCAAGATGCGTTGCACGTGGCGGCCATGCCTCCGTATCGAATCATGGATGCCTGCGGGCGCGCGCTGGCGCTGCTCGAGGACATGGCCGATAAGGGCTCGCGCCAGCTGCTGTCCGATGTGGCATGCGGCGCTGTGTTCTGCCGCGCCGCCATGCAGGGCGCGAGCCTGACGCTCTTCGCCAACACCACATCCATGAAAGACCGGGCGCGCGCCGAGGAGCTCGAGGCCGCATGTGACGAGTTGCTCGATACGTGGCTACCGCGCGCCGATGCGCTGGCACGCCGCGCCGCCGACGCTGCAAGGAAGAGGGGATAGCCATGGCCGAACTGCTAAAGGGTGCTCCCGTCGCCCGCGCGTTGACTGAGGAGCTTGCTGCCCGTTGCGCTGCCCTGCGCGAGCGCGGCGTTGTTCCGACGCTTGCTATCGTGCGTGTGGGCGAGCGCGAGGACGACCTGTCCTACGAGCGCGGCGCCCTTAAGCGCTGCGAAAAAGTGGGCATCGAAGCTCGGCGCGTGTTGCTGCCTGCCGATGTTTCGCAGGACGAGCTGTTGGCGGCGATCGAGGACATCAATGCCGATTCGGCTGTTCATGGTTGCCTGCTGTTCCGTCCGCTGCCCGCCGGCCTTGACGAGGAGGCCGTTGCTGCGGCGCTTGATCCCGCCAAGGACGTTGACTCCATGACGCCGGCATCGCTACTTACGGCGCTTTCGGGTCGCGGCGAGGGTTTTGCCCCTTGCACGGCCGAAGCCGTGCTTGCTTTGCTGGATCATTACGGCGTTGAGCTGGATGGAGCTAAGGTTGCTGTGGTCGGTCGCTCACTGGTAATTGGCCGTCCTGTTGCCGCCATGCTTACGGCGCGCAACGCTACGGTGACGACGTGCCATACGCACACGCGCGACCTTGCTGTCGAATGCCGTGCTGCCGATATTGTGGTCGCCGCGGTCGGACGTGCGCGCACGATTGGCGCGGATGCGGTCCGCGAGGGCCAGACGGTCATCGACGTTGGCATTAACTGGGACGAGGCGGCCGGCAAGTTGGTCGGCGACGTCGATTTTGATGCTGCGGAGCCGATCGTTGGCGCAATTACTCCCGTGCCGGGTGGCGTGGGCGCCGTAACGACGGCGATTCTCGCCAAGCACGTGATTGAGGCGGCCGAACGCACGGCAAAATAGGCGTTCCGCGGCTGTTTAGGGGGTTGGTTAGATACCCCGTGGTCAAAAAATGCCAAATATGAGTACTGTTGCCTTGCTGGTTACATATTTTTGAGATTGATTTAACTCCCTAATGATATTAAATATCGTTAGGGAGTCTCTTTTATTGGACCTTTGGGGAATTACTTCACTCAGCTTTTGGACAAGTGGGGATTTCTGGCGTCTGAACTTGAGCAAATCGCTGCTACTAAATTGGTGACAGTACTCATATTTGGCATTTTTTGACCACAGGGGTTGCGAGGGGGTCGTGGCGACTGTGGTTTCGCCCTTTTTGCGTCGAAGCGATACACTGTTACCGTTTGATTTCTTCGCTCAAGGAGGATGCGCATGCCGTGCACAACGATTCTGGTTGGTAAGAACGCGAGCTATGACGGGTCGACGCTGGTTGCCCGCAACGAGGACTCGTCCAACGGGGTGTTTGAGCCCAAGCGCATGCGCGTGGTGCATCCCGACGAGCAGCCGCGCGTCTACACGAGCGTCCTGAGCCACCTGACGATCGAGCTGCCCGATAACCCCATGCGCTACACGAGCGTCCCCGATGTCATCCCCGGTCACGGCATCTGGGCCGAGGCCGGATTCAACGAGCTCAACGTCGGGATGTCTGCAACCGAGACGCTCACCACCAACGAGCGCGTCCGCGGCGCCGATCCGCTCGTGGACTATGTGCCCGCCAAGGGCAACGAGGGCGAGGACGGCTACGTCCCGGCGCAGCCCGGCGGCCTGGGCGAAGAAGACATGGTGACCCTGGTGCTGCCGTACGCCAAGTCCGCCCGCGACGGCGTGCGTATCCTGGGCGATCTGCTCGAGCGCTACGGCACCTACGAGAACAACGGTATCGCCTTTAGCGACGTGGACGAGATTTGGTGGCTCGAGACCATCGGCGGCCACCACTGGATTGCCAAGCGCGTGCCCGACGACGCCTATGTGACCATGCCCAACCAACTGGGTATCGACAGCTTTGACCTGGATGACGCCGAGGGCGCCCAGGCCGACCACATGTGCTCTTCCGACCTGCGCGCCTGGATGGCCGAGTGGCATCTGGATCTGACGCTGGGCGTCGAGGGCGACGGCCCGGCGGCGGTCTTTAACCCGCGCGAGGCCTTTGGCTCCCACAGCGACAGCGATCACGTCTACAACACGCCGCGCGCCTGGTACATGCAGCGCTGCCTCAACCCCAGCGACGTGTGGGACGGCCCCGACGCTGACTTTACGCCCGAGAGTGACGACATCCCCTGGAGTCGCGTGCCCGAGCGCAAGGTGACCATCGAGGACATTAAGTATGTGCTCTCCAGTCACTACCAGGGCACGGAGTACGACTGTTACGGCAGCAAGGGCACGCCCGCCACGCGTGGTGCCTATCGTCCCATCGGCATCAACCGCAACAGCCAGCTCGCCGTGCTGCAGCTGCGTCCGTATGCACAGCCGGCATACCGCGCCGTGCAGTGGATGGCCTTTGGCTCCAACTCGTTTAACGCACTGGTCCCGCTGTACGCCAACGTCGAGACCATGCCCGAGTACTACGCCGGCACCCAGGCTCGCGTGACGTCTGAGAACTTTTACTGGGCCAATCGCCTGATCGGCGCGCTCGCCGACGTTCGCTTCCACGAGTGTGGTCGCGCGGTTGAGGATTATCAGGAGAAGGTCGGCGGCATGGGCCACAAGCAGCTCCATGACGTTGACGCCGCCGTCGCCACCCTGCCCGAAGCCGAGGTGCCTGCCGAGCTGGCGCGCGCCAACGAGGCCTTCGCCGAGCTTGTGCGCATGGAGACCGATGCCCTGCTGGGTAAGGTGCTCTACACCACGAGCTGTGCCATGAAGAATTCCTTCGCGATGAACGACAATGTGAGGTAAAACGCTTTGTCGCTTTCGCTCAATCTTGGGTACAAGAACGCCAATGCAGTTGTTTGTGATTGGAGACAACCATGGTTATGAAACTCGATCAGCTTGTTAACGGCGCCATCAACGTGGGCTTCGGCGCCGCCGCTGTTGCCGTCGAGGGTAGCAAGAAGGTCCTCGACGACCTCAATACCAAGGGTGAGCAGGTGCGCAAGGACGCAGGTGCCCCCGATATCGCCCGCAGCGTGTCCGACATGTTCGAGCAGGCCGGTGGCACCATCTCCGATCTGACCGAGCGCTTGGGTATGCAGGGCGAGACCGCGGCCCAGCGCGTGCTCGACGAGCTCATTCTGGCTCGCGTCCGCGTCATGACCGCCCCCGAGCGCACGGCCTTCCTGGCCCATGTGCGCGACATCGTCGATTCGGTCGAGGACAACGTGACCTCGGTGCCCGTCGAGTCCGTTGAGCCCGACGATGCGAAGGATACCGAAGAGGCTGAGTAGCAGCACAGATGGCAGATTCCACCACCGATTACAACAATCTAGATCCCTTGGGCGACGAGGCGGCGGTTGTCGATGAGGTCGATGCCGCCGTCTCGGGCGCTCGCAAGAAGCCGCGCGCTGTCGATATGGTGCCTGAGGAGCCCGACGCGATGGCGCCGGATGAAGAATACCAGCTCACGCCGGCGGGTCGCCGCGAGCGCATCGGGCAGATTGTTCGCCTGGTCAAAAAGTACCGCGTGTGGGACAACCTCACGCCGGTTCGTTTGCGCCGCCTGCTCGAGGAACTCGGCCCCATGTTCGTTAAGATGGGGCAGATTCTGGCTAACCGGTCCGAGATTCTGCCGCAACGCTTTTGCGACGAGCTGCGTCGTCTGCGCTCCGACGTGGAGCCGGTGCCGTACGAGGTCGTACTCAGTTGTCTGGAAGAAGAATACGGCCTGCGCCTGGGGGAGATGTTCGATGCGATCGACCCCAATCCGCTTGGTAGCGCATCGCTCGCGCAGGTGCACCGCGCTCGTCTGGTGACGGGCGAGGACGTGGCCGTCAAGGTGCAGCGCCCCGGTGCGCAGCAGGTTATGGCACAGGACATCGATATCATCCGCTCGGTGGTGCGTATCGTTTCCAAGTTCGTCAACACTGATCAATTCGTTGACCTGCACGGCGTAGTCGAGGAGTTGTGGACCTCGTTTCGCGAGGAGACCAACTTTTTGGCCGAGGCCAAAAACCTCAACGACTTCTACGAGTTCCATAAGAGCGTTCATGGCGTGACGTGCCCTAAATCCTATCTGGACCTGTGCACCGAGCACGTGGTGGTTATGGACTACGTCGACGGCATTTCGATCGCCGATCCTGAACGCTTGGTGGCCGAGGGCTATGACTTGGAAAAGATCGGTGCCGCGATTGTCGAGGACTACTCGACGCAGGTGCTCGACGACGGCTTTTTCCATGCCGACCCGCATGCGGGAAACATTATTCTCAAGGACGGCATCGTTTACTTTATCGACTTGGGCATGGTCGGACGCATGTCGAGTCACGATCGCGGTATCGTTAAGGACATGATTTTCGCCGTGGCCGAGGGCGACGTGCCCAAGCTCAAGGATTCGCTCATGCGCTTCGCCGTGACGCGTGGCGATTCGGCCGAGCTCGATCATTCGGCCTTTTTGTCCGATCTTGACTTTATCGTGGCTGACTTTGCGGGCCTTGACCTGAAGGATCTGGATATCGGCGAGTTTTTGACCTCGCTGTTAAACCTCGCGCGTAAGAATGACGTTGAGCTGCCGAGCGTGGTGACGATGTTCGCGCGCGGCATGGTGACGCTTGAGGGTTTGCTGACTGAGTATATGCCCAACGTCAACATGATCCAGATCATCCAGACGCACATCAAAAACGAGAAAAGCACCTATGCGCGCGTGCGCGACATGGGACGCGATCTTGCCGCGAGCAGCTATCGCGCGGCAAAAGGCTCACTCGAGGCGGCCGAGTATCTGGGCTTGGCTTCGCGTATGCTCACGCGCGGCCAGCTTAAGGTGAACACGCAGATCATGAGCAGCGATAAGGCGCTGCGACAGCTGGGCGGAATTATCGACCGCATGTCGATGGCAATTGTGATTGCTGGCCTGTTTATCGGTTCGTCGGTGGTGTACTACGCGCGCATCGAGCCGGTTGTGTTTGGTATCCCGGTCATTGGCTTTATGGGCTACGTCAGCGCACTGGTGCTGGCGCTTATGCTGGGCCGCAATATCTGGCTCAACAGTCACGGCGGCAAGCACTAGAGGCCGCGACCGTCACCGCATTTTCCTATCGCAAACAATAGCTTTTACCTTGGGCTTCGCCTGCGTGCGAGGCCCTTTTGCGTGATACCATATTGACGGTAATAATCGATGGCCTAGATGGTGGTGCGGAGACGCACGAATGCGCGGTTTTCCTGCGCGTTTGGGAGAAT
>CAKUBM010000002.1 GCA_934643145.1 uncultured Collinsella sp.
CCGCAGAACATCATGGTGCTGCCCGACGGCAACATCAAGGTGATGGACTTTGGCATCGCGCGCGCCAAGAACAGCCACCTCACGCAAGACAACAACGTGCTGGGAACCGCCCACTACGTCAGCCCCGAGCAGACCCGTGGTCAGGACCTCGGCCCCACCTCGGATATCTACTCGCTGGGCGTCGTGATGTATGAGTGCGCCACCGGCCGCGTGCCCTTTGACGGTGATGACGCCATCTCGGTCGCACTCAAGCAGGTCAACGAGCTGCCTATTCCGCCGAGCCAGATCAACTCCGGTGTCGACGCCGACCTTGAGCGCATCATTCTCAAGTGCATGGAGAAAGACCCGGCAAACCGCTTCCAGACCGCCGACGAGCTGCGTCAGGTGCTCAACAGCTACCTGTCGGGCCGTGCCGTCAACATCTCGGAGCCCACGCGCATCATCGGTGCCCCCGGTGAGCTGGGCGCCACCAAGACTCGCGAGCTTTCCGATCAGACGCGCGCCATGGTTCGTCCCGTCTCGGGCGTGAGCGGCCAGAATACCGCCCGTAGCTCGGTTTCGGGCTCCACCGGCTCCTACGAGGTCGAAAAGCCCAAATCCAACAAGAACAAGATTATCGCCGCCATGGTGGCAGCCGTTGCCGTCATCGGCATCGTGGTGGCCTTTGCCACAGGACTCTTTGGCGGCGAGCAGGTCACCGTGCCCGATGTGCTGGGCAAGGACCAGCAGACAGCCGTCGAGCTGATCAAGGAAGCCGGCCTCGAGGTCGGCACCATCGACCAAAGCTACAACGACGATGTCGACGAGGGCAAGGTCGCCGAGCAGACGCCCAACGGCAACACCAAGAAAGCCAAGGGCACCAAGGTGAACCTGGTAATCTCCAAGGGCCCCAAACCCTCCGAGAAGGTTGAGGTTCCCCAGCTTGTCGGCCTGACCAAGGACCAGGCCGAGGCCGCACTGGCAAGCGTGGGCCTGAAGGGCAGCGCTTCGGAGGAAGCCAATGAGGCCGATGAGGGCCAGGTCTTTGAGCAGGGCACCGAACACGGTAAGGAAGTCGAGAAGGGCACGACCATCTCGTACAAGGTCTCCAGCGGCCCAGATACCACGTCCGTCCCCGATCTGACCGACATGACCGAGGCCCAGGCACGCAACGCCCTCGATATGGCAGGCTTTGGCGTCGACGTGAGCTACCAGGAGAACGATTCGGTTACCGAGGGCACCGTGATTAGCTGGAACCCCAGCGGCAAGCAGAAGCCCGGCGCCACGATTACCGTCGTCATCGCCAAGAAGTCCGGCAAGGCCAGCATTCCGGGCAACCTGTACGGCAAGAGCATTTCCGCCGCCGTTACCGCGCTCAACAACGCCGGGTTCTACAACATCGGCTTCTGTGACCAGAATGGCAATCCCGTGAGCGGCAACGAGGATGCCACCGTTACGGGCGTCTCCCCCACCGGCAAGCAGTCCACCGACAGCACGATTACGCTGACGGTCGCACTTTCGGGCTCGGGTTCGGGCTCGGGCACGGGCGACGATTCCGGTACGACCAACTAGTCGCCACCCCACCGCTCATTACGGCTCTCGCCGCAAACATATTCGTTCACGGGCGCCCGCTTGCTCCCCCAGCAAGCGGGCGCTTTCTTTATCTGAAGCAGCGAATACTACGGCATGCCTTAAACCAGAAGAGCCCGGCACCGTAGCGGTACCGGGCTCGATATTCCTCTGGTGCCCCCGGGCGGATTCGAACCGTCGACACCCGCTTTAGGAGAGCGGTGCTCTATCCCCTGAGCTACGGAGGCATGTTGTATTAGTGTAGCAGATTTGCGCCGCCACCATGCAGCGCATAGCCGCTCTTCGAGATAGTCATCTGCGACGTTCTTTCAATGACTACTTGTTTAAGAACGTCCCAAATGACTACCCAACGACTAGTTGCCTTTGTGGAAGAGGTTTTTGATAACGGAGGGGATGCTCTTGGCGCCCTTGGCCGTCACATCGATAAAGTCAGGTGAACGCACGAGCTTATCCTCGTCGACGTACTTGCGGACCGCGCGCAACGTCTCTTTGTCGTCGCGCGTCGAAAACGTAAAGTGACCGTTGTCCTTGGTGAAGATGGCAAAACGCGTGATCTTCTTGGTGCCGCGCAAAACCTCGGCGGCGATATAGTCGACCTCGTCCCACGGGATTTGAATATAATCCTCGGGATTGCGCTCGTTGTAATACTCGAACGCCTTATTGCCCACCATCACGTTACCGTGGCTGGTAAGCCCCATCAGGCAGGTTGCCGGCGTTGCCAGATCGACCGTGCTGTTCTGAGATTGCGCCATGCGCGCCTCGCCCTCCAAATAAAACAATCGGACCGCATCCAGTGTACCCACCGGGTGCGGTCCGTTTCAATGGCTCAAAAGCCCTTACCTAGCAATTCTCGGTCTTAAGCCGAAATGTGCTTACATGAAGCCGCAGACGCGACCGATGATGCCGATGGCGAAGAGGGCCAGGATGATGACGATCGGGCTAACCTTCTTCTTGAGGAGCTTGCAGACCAGCAGGGTCAAGCACACGGCGGCAAGGCCGGGGATGAGCTGATCGAGGTTAGCCTGAAGCGTGGTGACCTTCACCTGATCAAGGGCGTTAGCACCGATGGAGTTATACATCGTCAGTGCTTCCTTGACACCCTCAGAACCGGAGGGCAGATTAGCCCAGTCGATAAAGGCGCCAGCAGACTGCGTGACCTTGGAGACGACCGGGGTGAAGGAGATGGACACCCAGCGCTCGACCAGGGCGCCGATGATGAACATACCCAGGATAGAAGCGCCCTCGGTGACCTTGCCCATCAGACCGCCGGAGAGGTCCTTGGCGATGGAGGAGCCGACCTTGTAGCCAAACTCCTGCGTGTACCACAGGAAGGCGTAACGGATGATGTTCCACGCGAAGAAGAACAGCAGCGGACCGGCAATGCTGCCGGACAGGGCCAGGGAAGCGCCCAGAGCGCCCAGAATCGGGCGAAGGGTGAACCAGAAAGCGGGGTCGCCGACGCCGGCGAGCGGGCCCATCATACCGACCTTGACGCCCTGAATGGCGACGTCGTCAATCGGAGCACCGTTGGCGCGCTCCTCCTCGAGAGCGAGGGTAACGCCAATGACGGGGGCGGAAACATAAGGGTGGGTGTTATAGAACTCCAGGTGGCGCTTAAGAGCGGCAATCTGGTCATCCTTGCTGGTGTAGAGCTTCTTGATCGCAGGGATCATTGCGAAGCACCAGCCGCCGTTCTGCATACGCTCGTAGTTCCACGAGCCCTGAAGGAACTGATGACGGAAGCAAACCTTCTTGCGGTCAGCCTTGGTGAGCTGAATCTTGTTCTCTGCCATATGTATCACTCCCCTCCTACTCGTAATCGTTCAGAATGTCGCCGAGCGGGTCGCCGGAGCCACCGCCCATGCCGCCACCCTGCTTGGCCAGATCCTTAAGGCCAAGGTAGATGAGGGCAAGGGAGATGCCGATGAGGCCCAGGGCAATCAGCGTGAGCTGAGGGATGGCAGCAAGGACAAAGCCGAGGATGAAGAACGGCCAGGTCTCCTTGGTGGCCATCATGTTGATGACCATGGCGTAACCGACGGAAGCGACCATGCCGCCGCCGACAGCCATGCCGCCGGACAGCCAGTCGGGCATAGCGTTAAGCGCGTTGGTAACAGCCTCGGCCGGGATGATGCACAGAAGTACTGCCGGGATGGCGATACGAAGGCCCTGCATGAGGATGGCAGCATACTGCCAGCGCTCGATGCCGGCGAAGTCGCCCTTCTCGGCGCAACCGTCCATGGCGTGAGCGATAGCGGTTGCCAGGGTACGGCAGATCATGGTCAGGAACAGGCCGGCGACCGACAGCGGGACGGCGACGGCGATGGCGGCGGTAACGGCCTTCGACGGATCGGTAGCGCCGCCGTTGAGGGCGAGCACCATGATGATCGAAGAAGCGACCGATGCCAGAGCAGCGTCAGGCGCGACGGCGGCGCCGACGTTAGCCCAGCCAAGGGCCATCATCTGGAGCGAACCGCCCAGGAGGATGCCCTCCTGAAGGTGACCGGTTACGAGACCGATAAGCGTGCATGCCACGAGCGGCTGATGGAACTGGAACTCATCCAGAATGCCTTCCATACCGGCAAGCAACGCGACAATCGCAACAAGCAGAATAGTGATTGCAGACATGTATCGGACCCTCCTTTACTATGCTTGAGCGGCCAGTTCGGCCTTAGCTTTCTTCAACATGGCGTCGAGATCCTCGGAGGAATCCGAAGGAACCTTGCGGACCTCGAACTTGACGCCCTTGGCCTTGAGGGCCTCGAGAGTCTTGACGTCGTCATCGCCCATAGCGACGGCGTTGGTGACGACGACCTTGCCCTTGGAGTGGGCCATGGAACCGATGTTGACTTCCTTGATGTCGACGCCGGCCTCGATGGCCTTGAGCAGATCCTGCGGGTTCTCGAAGAGCAGCATCGCCTTGGTGTCACCAAAGCGCGTGTCCTTGACGACCTCGGCCATCTTCTTGATGGGCACGACGTTGGCATGGACTCCCGGAGGGGCAGCCTGCTCAATCATGGTCTTGCGGAGCTCGTCGTGAGCAACGCCGTCGGAAACCACGATGATGCGGTTGGGGTTGATCTGCTTGGTCCACGTGGTGGCCACCTGGCCATGAAGCAGACGGGTGTCGATACGGACGTGGGCAATCTTGATGTGCCCGTCGCCGATGACCGTTCCCGGAGGGATGGCGCCTGCAGGAGCAGCGGCGGCCGCAGCCGGCTTCTTCTCCTCGGGCTCCAGAGACTCGGGCTTGACGCGCACGCCAGCCTTAGCCTCAGTCACGAGATGTTTTGCGATCGCATGTGCAGTGTTCTTTGCGTCAAAGCGCTGCGAATATGCCTCGATGAGCATAGGCAGGTTGACACCGGTGACGATAGCCCAGGAATCGTGGCCCTCGATGAGCCCGCTGATCTGGTTGAACGGCGTGCCGCCCCACAGATCAACGAGGAAGAGCACCTGCTCCTGGTCCTCGAAGGAAGCGACTGCTTCCTCGACCTTGGCACGGAAGTCGTCGGGGCCCATGCTCGGCTCGAGCGAGACCACGGCTACAGACGGCTGATCGCCAAAGACCATCGAGCCCGTCTGCTTGATTCCAGCTGCCAAGTCCCCGTGGCTAGCAAGAACAATACTTACCATCACATAACCTCCTTTTTGTCTACGTATTTCCTACACGACATGAAAGGAGTATACCTGTTTGCTTTGTGGAATTATAGCTAAAACTGCAAATGGTTGGATTATTTGTTTAAACGTCATGGTTTGTTACAAGTTGATTACATTGCTGATTTTTAGCTCATTACCTGCTAAAGCGCAGCTTAAGCGATTCTCTATTTTGACATACACAGGCGCACTGTTCATTAATACCGATTATAACTAAATGAAAATGTGCACTATCCGGCCCAACTTTGTTTAAACAGACTCCACTTGACTGCTAGTGACAAATATGCTTTGACAATCTAGCAAAACTGAACAATGGCGACACAAAAAGTTGCGGTGGAATAGCTCCTGGCTGGGGGGGGCCATGGGGCCGATTTTAGGAACTATTTCACCGCAACTGATGAGGGGCTAGGCGATGTGGAGGGGGTTGGCGGCATCGACGGCGTCGGGGATGTCGGCGGGAGCGGTGAGGCCGTCGGGCTCGGCGCCTGCCGGGTCCTCGTCGGGAGTCTCGATCTGCTTGATCATGACTTCCTGGCCCTGTAGCAGATAGGTCTCGCCACTGCCGCAATGGGGACAGGTCTTGCCGTGCTCGACTGTACCGTAGTCGCGGCCGCACGCCTCGCAGTGCGTCACGGCCTCGACGGGCTCCACGACAAGCTCCGCGCCCTCCGTGATGGGCTTTTTATCTGCTGCCCAACGCCAAGCATCGAGCAGCAGATCGGGAACGACGCCCGAGACTTCGCCCAGCAGCAACGTCACGCTCGAGACGCGACCCACGCCATTAGCGCGCGCCACATTCTCAACATCGCGAATGATGTGATAGACGATTCCTAATTCATGCAAGATAGATACCTTTCGACAGAAGTCGATGCGATGTCAATTCAACGTCAGCGAGCGGCGATCCAGGCGCCCCAGGTTGCCCCGAAACAAGGCGTCCGCTGGGCTTATGCCCGCGGCGCCGAAGTTGAGGGGCAAGATGGGGTGCCTGGGCGCCGTGCAGCGTCGGCAGTGCCGCCGTTCGCTAGAACGGCGAAACCTAATGACCAAACTTGATCTTGATCGCGCGCTTCAGCGCGTACTTGCCCAGGCTGGGGAGCTTTTGCTCGTATTTGACCATGGTGGAGCACTCGGGGCGATCACGATCCAGATGAATGGCGTCAAAGGCGCACTTGGTGGTGCACAGGCCGCAGCCGATGCACTTGTTGGGGTCGACGATCGAGGCGCCGCAACCCAGGCAGCGGGCGGTCTCGGTGCGCACTTGCTCCTCGGTAAAGGTCTCGACATACTCGCTAAACGGCGCGGCCTTCTCGCGCTCGCGGTCGACGCGCGCCACCTCACGGCTCGCGTTGTCGTAGCTCTCGATCACGGCATCGTCGCGGTCGAGCGCCGTGTAGTGGCGCTGATTGCGGCCGATGGTGAGCGTGGAGCCCGGCTGCACAAAGCGATGGATGGACACCGCGGCCTCGTGACCAGCGGCGATGGCGTCGATGGCAAAGCTGGGGCCGGTGTAGACGTCGCCGCCCACAAAGATGTCGGGCTCGGCGGTCTGATAGGTCTGGGGATCGGCAAGGGCACCCTGGCCACGGCCGAGTTCCACCTTGGAGCCGGCCAGCAGGTCGCCCCACACAATGGACTGACCGATCGACATGACCACACGGTCGGCATCCACGCGGCGCAGGTCGTTCTCGTCGTACTCAGGCGCAAAACGGCCCTCATCGTCCATGACGCGCGTGCAGCGCTTAAAGGTGATGCCGCACACGCGACCGGCCTCGTCCAGATGGACCTCCTTGGGGCCCCAGCCGCAGCTGATGTGCGCGCCGTCCTCGATGGCCTCGCGACGCTCCTCCTCGCTGGCGGGCATTTCCGCCTCGCTCTCCAGGCAGAACATCTCAACATGCTCGGAGCCCAGACGGCAGGCGTTGCGGGCCACGTCGATGGCAACGTTGCCGCCACCCACCACGATGGTGCGACCGGGCAGCGCGTCGACATGGCCGCTGTTGACCTCACGCAAGAAGTCGACGGCGACGGTCACGTCCTCGGCATCCTCGCCCGGAATGCCGGCAAGGCGGCCACCTTGGCAGCCAATGGCCACGTAGAAGGCCTTAAAGCCCTGCGCGCGCAGCTCGTCGAGCGTCACATCGCGACCGACTTCCACGCCGTAGCGGAACTCGGCGCCCATCAGGCGGATGACCTCGACCTCGGCCTCGATAACATCCTTCTGCAGCTTAAAGCTGGGAATACCGTAGGTGAGCATGCCGCCCGGACGCTCGTTTTTCTCGAACACGACGGGCTTGTAGCCCTTCTCGGCCAGGTAGAAAGCGCAGGACAGGCCGGCCGGGCCGGCACCGATGATGGCGATCTTCTGATCGAAGCCGCCGGCGCGCGTCGGGGTCACCACAGGCGGGACATAACGGGTCGCGGCGTCCAGATCGCGCTGGGCAATGAACTTCTTGACCTCATCGATAGCCACGGCGGCGTCCACGCGACCGCGGGTGCAGGCGTCCTCACAGCGGCGGTTGCACACGCGACCGCAGATAGCGGGCAGCGGATTCTCGCGCTTGATGAGCGCCAGGGCCTCGTCATAGCGACCCTGAGCCGCGAGCTTCAAATAGCCCTGAACGGCGACATGCGCAGGGCAGGCCGTCTTGCAAGGCGCGGTGCCGGACTCATGCGTCTCGATACGGTTGTCGTTGCGGTAGTTGGGCGACCACTTGGTATGGTCCCACTTGGTGGCATCGGGCAGCTCCTGGCGCGGATACTCGGGCACACGCCCGCCGGCCTTTTTGCTGCAGAGCTTCTGGCCCAGCTTGGCGGCACCGGCCGGGCATACCTCAACGCAGCGACCGCAGGCCACGCACTTGTCCTTCTCGACCTTGGCGACGTAGGCCGAGCGCGACAGGTTGGGCGTGTTGAACAGCTGCGAGGTGCGCAGGGCGTAGCACACGTTGACGTTGCAGTTGCAGATGGCGAAGATCTTGTTCTCGCCGTCGATGTTGGTGATCTGGTGCACAAAGCCGTTGTCCTCGGCCTGGCGCAGGATGTCGTAGACCTCGTCGCGTGTCACGTAATGACCGCGGTCGGTCTCAACCACGTAATCGGCCATATCGCCCACGGCAATGCACCAGTCGGCCGGGTCATCGGCGCAGCCCTCGCCCATCACACGACGGCTCGCGCGGCAGCTGCAGGTGCTGGCGGCATACTTGCCCTCGTATTTGTCGAGCCAATGCTCGATATGCTCAATGGGCACCGAGGTGCTCGCGGCGTCGATGGCTTTCTCGACCGGAATGACGTGCATGCCGATGCCGGCGCCTCCGGGCGGCACCATCGGCGTGGCCTTGGACAGCGGGCCCTTGGACGCCTGCTCAAAGAACTTGGCGTAGACCGGGTGCTCCTCGAGCTGGCTCACGCGCATGTTGAGGAACTCGGCAGAGCCCGGCACCAGCATGGGCAGCACCCACTGCTTGGCACGCTCGGGGTTTTCCCAGTTGTACTCGAGCAAGCCCGTGTAGCTCATGTCGTCGAGCATCTTCTCGATATCGGCCTCGGGCATGCCGGTGAGCTTGACCATCTCGGGCAGCGTGTAGGGACGGCGCATCTTCATCTTGCAAAGCACTTCGGCCTGCTCATCGGTTGCGGCCTCGGCAAACGACCAGTACTCGTAGCCCAGCAGCTCATCGCGGTGAAGCAGACGGTTGGTGCAGTGCTCGCACAGCTTGACGATGGCCTCGCGCGGATGTTCCGGCAGCGGCGGCACGAACTCCGCGCCGATGTCGGGCTCGGTATAGCTAATTCCCGGTCCGTTGAGAATCATGGTTGTCCCTTCTCTTGCCGCAGTCCAGCGAGACCGCAGCGCCCCTCTTTTTGCAGGTCGGGCATGCCCCCCCATGCCGTTCACCCGCCATTGTTGACATTGTGTCAAAAATAGTATTGACGAACCGTCAACAATATTCAAGACTGTTAGGCGAACGGTTAGGCAAAAGAGGATGAAAGGCGGCAAAACATGAGTAACAACACGGCAGATACCTCCGTGGTCGATGTCGTCTCCGCCGTCGATGCCGTCGCGACAACCGACAGCGCAGCAAAGCGCCTGTCGGGCGACGAGCGCCGCCGCGAAATCCTCGATGCCGTTCGCGCCGTAAGCTCCGAGCTGGGCGTGTCCCACCTTTCGGTATCGGCCGTAACCAAACGGGCCGGCTGCACGCGCTCGCTGTTCTACCACTATTTTGCCGATATGGACGCCGCCGTCACCGCCGTCATGGACGAGGCGATCGACGGCTTTATCTCCGAGCTCGAGCAGTGGAACGCCAGCCGCACCGTCGGCGATATCGAAGGCGCGCTCGACACCGTCGCCCCGCTCTTTAAGCGCCTGGTCGCCAGCGGCCACGAGCTGCCGCACACGCTGACCTCCAACAGCGGCGCGCTCTACGGCGGCTTTCTGCACAACGTAGTCCAGCGCGTGGCGCAATACATCTGCGACACCACCGTGGTGGATTTTGTCGCCCATCACGACCTGCGCATCGACCATGTCTACGAGACGTTCTACACCCTCATCATGGGACTTTTAATGTATATCCGCACGCATCCCGATGTGCCCGACGAGACGGTCAAGGAAATCATCGCCTCGACGCTCCACATCGAGGGCTACACCGCCAAGTATCCCGAGCGCAGGCCCGGGAACTGACGACATTTGGCCAAACTGCCCGCGATCGGAAGAGGGGCCGCGGGCGTGTGAAAGGAGAGCAGCATGCTGTTCGATGTTTGGGGTAGCGATACCCTTATCCACTGGGCCGGCTGGGCCATGGTCTTTGTTGGCCTGATCGTGCTCAACGAGGTCGGCCGCCGCACCAAGCTCGGCGCGGCCATCATCTTTGGCGTGGCTCCGCTGGCCATGACCATCTACTGCGTCGCCATCGCCATCGGCGTTTCGCAGGGCGCCGAGTGGGCACTCACCAACCCCACCCATGTGTACCAGAACAGCTGGTTCCACTACGCCAAGGTGTACGCGGCGCTGGCCGGTTGCTGGGGCTTCATTGCCATTAAGTACCAGTGGGGCAAGATCGGCAAGGCGCACTGGTTCCGCGCGTGGCCGTTTGTGATCGTCGCCATCAACATCATGATCGCCGTCGTGTCCGACTTCGAGAGCGCCTATCACTTCTTTGTCCTGGGCGAGTCCACCTGGGTCACTTCCGAGGGTGCCACGCAGCTGGCCGGTTGGAACAACGTCTTTAACGGTATCGCCGGTATCATCAACATCTTCTGCATGACCGGCTGGTGGAGCGTCTACGCCTCCGAGGACCAAACCGACATGCTGTGGCCCGACATGACCTGGGTCTACATCATCGCCTACGACATCTGGAACTTCTGCTACACCTACAACTGCCTGCCCACCCACTCCTGGTTCTGCGGCTTTGCGCTGCTGCTGGCGCCCACCGTCGCCGCCTTTATCTGGAACAAGGGCGGCTGGATCCAGAACCGCGCCTTTACGCTGGCCATTTGGTGCATGTTTGCCCAGGTGTTCCCCTACTTCCAGGAGGAGTCCATCTTTGTGACGCACTCCACGCTCGACCCCGCCGCCGCCACCGCGGTCTCCATCGCCGCGCTGGTCGCCAACATCGCCGCGATCATCTACATCGCCTACCGTGCTAAGAAGCTCGGCCGCAACCCCTACAAGCAGGATGTCTTTGAGGGCACCAGCGATTGGGAGAAGGCTACCGCCCGCCGCGCCAAGGTCGATTACGCTCACGCCGAGTAACGTATTGGTCGTCGTCGGCACATGGGCATAGCCCTGCTTGCTCGGATTTCGATTCAGGCCTTGCGCAGCCCCCGGAACGCGATTCGTTCGTGCTCCGGGGGCTTTTTGATGCCGCAATTTCGGGCCAGGTCACGCCCTCACGTTAAATTGAGTTTCAAATTGCGCGGCGGCTCTATATGGCACCGATTTTGGGTACAGTGTTGAGCCGATATTGCATTGGGGGATATATGAGCGATGAAATGTGCGGCCACGAGGATGCGGCCCAAGATGCAGAAGCGTGTGCCGAGGCCCTGGAAAGCCTTGACCGGATCGCGCTGGGCGAGATTGCGCTTGACGATGCGGAGGTCGGCGCGCAGGATGAGCCGGAAGCCGACGGCGAACAGGACGCCGACGGTGGCGCTGTGCTTGCCAAAGATGAGGCAGGGCACGAGGATTCCGAAAGCGAGGCCGACGACCAGCCCGAATCCGACACGAGCGAAGAAACCATCTTGCTCGACAGCGTGCCTGTCGACGACTCGCTCACCCGCGAGCTCCCCGGCCTAGGTTCCACTCCTGTCGTGGACGAGACCATCGCCATGGGCGATATTCCTCTTCCGTCCGTTCCCTCGGCACATGAAGCCGAAGTCCGTCACCGCAAGATGTCGCCCAAGCGCCTCAACCTGATGGTGGCCGGCGTCGT
This sequence comes from uncultured Collinsella sp., assembly GCA_934643145.1. Classification (GTDB taxonomy): domain Bacteria; phylum Actinomycetota; class Coriobacteriia; order Coriobacteriales; family Coriobacteriaceae; genus Collinsella. The sequence goes on from CAKUBM010000002.1 coordinate 11,658, forward strand.
TGCCGTCGCGCTTGTCGCCGGGGGCGCGGGCTATGCCGCCTGGAATGGATACCAGCAGGAACAGGCCGCCACTGTCGCCGCCAATGCGCACACGATGATGTCGGTGCAGATTGGCGTGCATGCCGCAGGCCTCGATTGCTCAACCGGCTCCAAAATTCCCGTGCAGGTGAGCGGGCAGGATTCCGACGGTTCATCCGTAAGCGAAACGCTCTACGTTGACGAGCACGGTCGTGGCATGAAGCTGCTGCCCGGTGACTACACGCTCTCCATCGCCGCCTCCCCCATCGCGGCGGACGGCGCCATCTACACCGTCCCGGCCACCAAGGCGCAGGTCACCGTTAAGAGCGATGGACAGGATTTGAGTGCCCAGGCCACCTTTAAGCTTAAGGTGCCCTCGGCCGACACGGTAACCGACGACCAGATTGACGCCGCCGCCAAGTTCGCCGAGGAGGGCGGTGCGAGCTCCGCCGCGGCCGCCAAGACACTTCAGCAGGCCGCAATCACGCGCCGCGATGCCGCCGCCAATGCCGTGAGCGCGCAAAAGGCACAGGCGGCCCGTGATGCCGACGCTCGACACAAGGCGACGGATCTGTATCAGCTCGATATTCCGGTTGAGTGGTATGGCAAGGTCGCGACCTGGCAAAACGGAAGCACACTGTGCATTTATCTGGACGGCGACACCAACACGCCGCTCGTAACCCTTGTCGCCGTGCGCGATGGCGAGACTTTTACGCCCGATGACGGCGATACGGTTTTGGGCACGGTCAGTCTGGGCAACGGCTATACGGCCTATGCCAGCGGTCCCGTCTATCCGTATGTGGTTCCGCAGACCATCAACGGGCGCACGCAGAATCCCGTGTCGACCTACCCCATGGACACGGCCATTGAGCTTGTCGAACTCACGACCGGCAACCGCTACACCTACAGCCAGATCAAGAACGACCTAGTCGGTAAAGACGGCAAGGCAGACGCCGCGACCAAACTCGAGACCGACTACCTCGCCCAAATCCTGCTACCAAGCATCAAGGCCCAGGACTAGCTGCCCACTGTGGGGCCAAGAGGTCCTGGGCCCCACAGATCCATAGATGATTAGGCAAGGAGCCACTTCCATGCGGGCACAGCGTGCACTACACCGTGTTCGCATGGAATATCGGCCTGCTCATCCATGGTAACGATTGCCGACTCACCAAGATCGAACTGGGCCATCGAGACATCGAGGGCGGCTATTTCGCGTGCGCGCGTTTTCTCGCTTGCCATATCCGCGCTCACCTGAATCAGGCTATAAGCCTGCATAAGAAGTGCGTCCCCAGCCACAAAGTCCACCTCATGGCTTTTATTCTTCTCTTTAATCAGCAGGCGACAAACCGAACCGGTCCGCACCGCGGGAGTCCTTCTTCTTAGCGCATTGAACACCGCAGTCTCGAGCCTCTGGCCCTGGTCCAATGCCGATGCGGGAGAGAACGCTCCAAACATCGCAGGATCGACAGCGTAGACTTTAGACGTAGACCGCATATTATTTGCAAGTGAACGCGTGAACTCTGGCACAGAAAACATCAGATAGGCGTCCTCGTAGTACTCAAGTAGGGCACTGAGCGAATTACGACTGACGGGTATCTGCCTGCTCTTGAACTCGTTATACACTTTGTTCACTGACAGTTCTCGTCCCGAAGACGCCATGCACCGCGTCAGGAACAGCGAGGCCAAACGAGGGTTCTTGACGTCATAGCGCTCAACGATGTCCATAGCGACCGTTCGCGACGCATATTCCTGCAGCAGCTGAATCGCGTCCGCAGGCGTCTGCTCAAGCGTCGCGATGAATCCACCCCGTTCAAGATATCCGGTCAGATGATGTCGAAGCAATGCTGCATCGCTCGGAGAAAAGGGCGCATCCTGCTCAGGAACGTTTCCCGTCTTATATCGAACATATTCCGAAAAACTCAACGGAAAAAGCTCTCGAACAAGAGAACGACCCCTGAACTCGCTCTTAAGTTCCGAGGACAGCATCTTAGAAGAAGATCCCGTCACATAGACGGTCGCTTTCTCCGTATCGACCACACGCCGCAGAAACGCGCCCCATTCAGGAATTTCCTGGATCTCGTCAAAGAAAATGTAAGCGCCCTCGGTTCGAGCAGCAGGATACAGCGCATAGAATGTATCGAGCACGTCCGCCAGTAGCGATGACTCATACGGACGCAAGCGCTCATCCTCAAAATTGAAGTAAAGCATTCGGTCAAGCTCGACGCCTTGGCCCTGAAGCCGCCGCATCTCCTGATACAGGCGATACGTCTTTCCACAACGGCGGGCCCCCACAATCACATTTACGATGTTGTCGCGCTTTGGCTTCTGCGGGTTTCCCAGATCAAGGTCTCGCTCAAAGACCTGCGGAACTCCCTGCTGCTCAAAGTCCTTTATTTTCTGGGCTACCAAGTCGTTGAATGCCATGATTCTCCAATCTTGCTCTCTAGCTAATCAAGATTATACCGTTTCTTGATTAGATAGAGAGCAAGATTTCGTTGAACTTGATTAATGCTTAAGCAAGTTTTCTATTAACGTCCCGAAGGATGTCGAGCGGTTGAGGGGCAAACACGAACGCCTCTAACCGACAGAAACGCGCGGTTCCGTCAGTCAGAGGGCGCTTCCTAGCGCCACGGGTCGGCTTCGAACATTGGCTCGCGCTCGGGGCGGCGGTCGCTGTAGGGATCGTAGCCGTCGTCGTCCTCGTTCTCGGCACGGATGTAGGGGTCGCGCGGCTTTGGTGCCGGCTTAGGCGCAGGCTTGGGTGCGGCGGGCGCGGCATCGGTCGCCGGCGTGTTCGTCTTGCTCTCGTCTTTCATCTGCATATCTCCTTGCCATGTACTCACGTTCAACATCATCGATTGTCGCACGAAAAGGGCGGCGGACCCAATTGGATCCGCCGCCCTTGGCGTTTTGCGATGAAGGCGGTTTTAAGGCCTGCCCCAGAATCTACTCGGCGTCGGGGACCTCATAGGTGGCCGCCGGCGTGTTGTCGCACACGACGGTAAAGCCACCATCCTTGTCGACATCGACCGTCACCTGATCGCCCTCGCGCACCGTGCCGTCGATAATGGCCGCCGCGATGGCATCGACAACCTCGCGCTGCACCAGACGCTTGAGCGGACGTGCGCCAAAGACCGGGTCCAGGCCGCCCACGGCGAGCATCTGCTTGGCCGCCGGGGTGATGGCAAGCGTCATGCGTTCCTTGGCCAGACGCGCGCAGACGTCGGCGAGCTGGATGTCGACAATCTTCTCGATCTGCGCCATGCCGAGCGGATGGAACACCACGATGTCGTCGATACGGTTGAGGAACTCGGGACGGAAAGTCTGAGCCATGGCCGCGTCGACCTGATGGCGCATCTCCTCCTCATCCTTGCCGGACAGGTCGGCGATGGCCTTGGAGCCCACGTTGGACGTCATGATGATGATCGTGTTCTTAAAGGACACCTGGCGACCCTGGCCGTCGGTCAGACGACCGTCGTCAAGCACCTGCAGCAGCACGTTGAAGACATCCGGGTGAGCCTTTTCCATCTCGTCGAGCAAGATCACGGAGTACGGGCGACGGCGCACGGCCTCGGTGAGCTGGCCGCCCTCGTCGTAACCCACGTATCCCGGGGGTGCACCGATCAGACGCTGGACGCTGAACTTCTCCATGTACTCGGACATGTCGATACGCACGAGCGCGCGCTCGTCGTCGAACAGGCACTCGGCCAGCGCCTTGGCGAGCTCGGTCTTGCCCACGCCGGTGGGACCCAGGAAGAAGAAGCTGCCGATGGGCTTGTCCGGTTCGGAGAGGCCCGCACGGCTACGGCGCACGGCCGCGGCGACGGCAGAGACGGCCTCGTCCTGACCGATGACGCGCTTATGTAGCTCGCCCTCCAGGCCCTTCAGCTTGTCGAGCTCGCCCTGCATCATCTTGGACACGGGCACGCCGGTCCAGGCGCTCACGACCTCGGCGATCTCGTCGGAGGTCACCTGCTCGTTGAGGCCCTCGCCATCCTGCTCCTTCTGTGCCTCGAGCGCGGCTTCGGACTCCTGAATCTGCTGCTGCAGACCCGGGATCACGGCATAGCGCAGCTCGGACGCACGGCCCAGATCGCCGTTGCGCGTCGCGCGCTCCTCCTCGCTCTTGGCCTCGTCGAGCTGGCCCTTGAGCTCCTGCACATGGTCGATGGCGTTCTTTTGGTTGAGCCAGCCGGCCTTTTGCACGTTGAGCTTTTCCTGGACCTCGGCGATCTCCTGGCGCAGGGCCTCCAGACGCTCCTTGGAGGCGTCGTCGGTCTCCTTCATGAGCGCCTGCTCCTCGATCTGCAGCTGGGTGAGCTGACGCGTGGTGGCGTCGATCTCGACCGGCATGCTGTCGAGCTCCATGCGCAGGCGGCTTGCGGCCTCATCGACCAGGTCGATGGCCTTGTCGGGCAGAAAGCGGTCGGCGATGTAGCGGTCGGAGAGGTCGGCAGCTGCCACAAGCGCGCTATCGGTGATATGCACGCCGTGGAAGATCTCGTACTTCTCCTTAAGGCCACGCAGGATCGAGATGGTGTCCTCGACGGTGGGCTCGGAGACCATCACAGTCTGGAAACGACGGGCAAGCGCCGCGTCCTTCTCGATGTACTTGCGGTACTCGTCGAGCGTGGTCGCACCGATCGCGTGTAGGTCGCCACGGGCGAGCGCCGGCTTGAGGATGTTGCCGGCGTCCATGGAACCCTCGGTGGCACCCGCGCCCACGATGGTGTGGAGCTCGTCGATGAACAGGATGACCTTGCCTTCGGATTTCTGGACTTCCTTGAGCACGGCTTTCAAGCGGTCCTCGAACTCACCGCGATACTTGGCGCCGGCGACCAGTGCGCTCATGTCGAGCTCGATGAGATCGCGGTCGCGCAGGGTGCTCGGCACGTCGCCGGCCACGATACGCTGGGCGATGCCCTCGACGATGGCCGTCTTGCCGACGCCCGGCTCGCCGATGAGCACGGGGTTGTTCTTGGTGCGACGGGACAGGACCTGGATAGTACGGCGGATCTCATCGGTACGGCCGATGACCGGGTCGAGTTTGCCGGCGCGGGCGAGGTCGCAGATGTTGCGGCCGTACTGCTCCAGCGCCTCAAACTGCGTCTTGTCCTCGGCAGACGTCACGCGGTCATCGCCGCGCAGCTCCTCGTAGACCTGCTCGATGCGCTCCTTGGTAACGCCGGCGTCGCGCAGCACGCGGCCCGCCTCGCCCTTGTCCTCGGCAAGCGCCATGAGCAGATGCTCGGTCACCACAAAGCTGTCGCCCATCTTGGTGGCCTTCTTCTCGGCCTTCTCGATGACGCGGACGAGCTCGTTGGAAAGACCCATCTGCTGGCCCTCGCCCGAAACCTTGGGCGCATGGTCGATGGCGTCCTGCGTGGAGCGCGCGAGCTGGGCGGGATCGGCGCCAATGCGCTCGATGATCACGGAGATGTTGCGCTCGCCGGCACCGAGCAGGGCAGACAGCAGGTGAATCGGCTCCACCGCGCCGGCCTGCGCGTCGGCAGCCGTGCTCATGGCGGTCTGCAGCGCCTCGCGCGACGTCATTGCTAGCTTATCGATTCTCATGGAATCACCTCTCTTGGGGCGGCCGCCCTACGGGGCGGCTTCACGTTGTTCGAGAAGTATTGTTGCCAGCTTTGCGCGTTCTTATACACAAATCTAAGTCTCTATATATAAGATTTTCTGAGTGATTGAAGGATAGGGAGCAGGTGCGCTCACCCGCTACGGCCTCGTCCCCTTACTATCTCAATCTGTAACATCTAGCGGCTGTTTATGGCTCTAGATGTTACAGATCGAGATGAAATGACCAGCGGCACCCGTTTATCTAAATCTGTAACATCTAGTCAGCAAATAGAGCTCTATCTGTTACAAATCGAGACGAACAGAAAACACCCGGATCAAAAATCTAAATCTGTAACACCAGGCCCACTTTTAGCGGCCAAGATGTTACAGATTAAGACGAATCGAGCCGCCACAAAGGTGCCTGTCCCCTTTGTGGCGGTCCAGAGAAGAATCAGCCCCGATTAAAAGAGGAGGCATCAAGCCCAGTCTACGTTTGGCGATCCAAAAACCCAACGAGAACGCAGCGATGGAATCGAGAACCGACAATAGCCCGTTCGCGCAGATACAGATGGAGATTCAAGACAAGGGTGCCGGCTTAAACGGCTTGGTTATCGTACGCCACAACGTTCTCGTCATCGTCCCTGTCGTTTTTATAGTGCTTATAGTGAAAATAGCGAGTTTAGTGAGAATAGTATTGCGCAAAACTCGTGAACTCAATTTTTGACCTCTCGCCCAGAATGAGAGGGAGGCAAATATTCCTATTAGAGGTCAAATCGGAGCCTAATAGGGCCTTTTAGCCCCTCTCATTCCGGGCGGTCGCTTTCTTTTGAATATTGTCGTAAGCTTGTATCATTTATCTTAATGATTGCATATTGCATGAGAGGTGCCCCACCGTGAAACGCTCCACCTATATCGGCCTGCTCGTCTTAGCGTTTGCAATTACCGCAGTCGGCGTAGGCATTATCTATCTCGCATTTCTCCCTGCCTCGGCGACGCAGGCGGCGGTTGAAACCATAAGCTATCCCATCGAAATCCTCACCGATATCGTCAAACCCGATTCAATCACCGTCGATTTCGACGGTACGCCCGCAGCGCTTGGGGTCAGCAACTATCCCCGAATCGAACTTGGAGCCACGCGCTATACCCAAGATGAGCAGCTTATCGGCAAGGCAACCAGTTTACTCAAAGGCAAGACGTTTAAGCGATGGTACGGCGCCGCAATATATCGAGCCAAGAAAGGCCAAATGAATGGCGGGTATTATTCGACCCTTGAACTCGATGCGGCAAACGGGAGCAGACTGTGCAACGTTTCATACGACCCCGGCTACGTGGACAACGAAGGGCCGGGAGTCTATATCTCGGATGGCAACGTGATCTACGTCATGGAAGGCGACCAGACGGCAGTCGTCGATTTTATGGATCGGTGTACCGAGGATGCCTACGAACAAACTTGCGAGCCCGATCCACAGACAGCGCGCGACAGTGGCTCAGCACGCACTTGGCTATTTGACGATGAGATAACCTGGACCCCATCGAAATAAGAACCCGCCGGACAGGCACCTTTGTGGTGGTTTCGGTTCCGATGTTCCACTGTCTCGATCTGTAACATCTAGCGGCCCTTTTCAATCCTAGATGTTACAGGTCGAGACAAACGGAACCGCCACAAAGGGGACAGGCACCTTTGTGGCGGTCCACAGCGATACCCGCCTCAAAAAAGAAGCCGCCCCAATTAAAAGAGGCGGCATCAAGCAAGTCATTTTTAGCGTCCCTCAAGGCCCAACGAGAACGCACAAACGTAGCCCGGGGCTTACCCTTTGCCGAACGCGACCCTCGCGAAGCGCGTGAGCGGGCGGGAAAGGGTAAGCCCCGGGCGGACAATTAAGTGCGCTACTCGGCAGCGGCCTTGAACTTGTTGTAGTTGATCAGGCAGCCGGCCTTGACGATGGCACGCTCCTCGGCGGTCATGTCGGCGATGTAGAGCTCAATCTGCTCAACCGCACCGCCGGCACGCACCACGTAGGCAGCGATGTTCTTGAGGTCGCCGTCGAGCGCGGCGCGGATGCCCGGCACGAAGACGTAGTCGCCCACCTCAAAGTTGGGCTCGGCCTCCATCTGGAAGGGCACCATGCCCCAGTTCATCACGTTGGAGCGATAGCGCTTGGTGGCGTACTCGTGGACGATGTTGGCCAGACCGCCGATCACGCGCTGGCAGCTCGCGGCCTGCTCGCGGGCAGAGCCGTCGCCGGGCTTCTTAGCGTAGAGCATGGAGCCGTACTCGGTAGCCTTGGCATCGGCCGCGACACCAGCGCCGGCCAGCGCCTCAAACACACCGGCAAGCTCGGCATCGAGCGCGGCCAGGTCACCCGCGGACTCGCCGGCAACGCGGCGCTTCTCCACGGCGTCGACCTCCTTGGAGCGACCCACGTAGGCAGGGTCGCGGCGGCTGAGCGTAAACTCGGCCAGGCCCAGCGGGTTGGAGCGGAAGGAGCTCGTCTCGCCCGAGGGAATGAGTTCGTCGGTCGTGGTGACCGGGTCCATGATCTTGGAGCATACCTTGAGCAGGATATCGTCGCCAAGCGGCTCCATCGCGGGCCATGGCTTGATGTTGGGTCCCTCGACCAGCTCGTCGACAGGCTCGGCCTTGCCAAAGCCCCAGTACACGCGCTTCTTGTACGGCGCGTCGTCGAAGGTGTACTCGCAGGCCTCGTCCCAGGTCTCCTCAGGCAGGGCGGTCGCCGGCGTCAGGATACCGCCGCTGGCCGCCGTCGCCGCGATGGAGCGGGCGTCCATCAGGGCCACGGCGCTCAGCTGACCATTGCCCGGCTTGGAGCCCTCGCGGTTGGGGAAGTTGCGCGTGGTGTGGCGGATGGACAGGCCGTTGTTGGCAGGCGTGTCGCCGGCGCCAAAGCACGGGCCGCAGAACGCCGTGCGCACGATCGCACCGGCCTCCATGAGGTCGTAGATGTAGCCGCGGCGCGTGAGCTCGAGCGCCACAGGCTGGCTCGTGGGATAGACCGACAGCGAGAACTCGCCGCAGCCGGTGTTGGCGCCCTTGAGTACGCGGGCCGCCTGCACCACGGAGTCGTAGTTGCCGCCCGAGCAGCCGGCGATGACGCCCTGCTGCACGTGCAGCTTGCCGTCGACGATCTTGTCGAGCAGGCTGAAGTGCGTCTTGCCCTCGCCGATCTTGGCGGCCTCGAGCTCAACCTCGTGCAGGATATCCTCGAGGTTCTCGTTGAGCTCGTCGATCTCAAAGCCGTTGGAAGGATGGAACGGCAGGGCGATCATGGGCTTGATGCTCGACAGGTCGACCTCGACACAGCCGTCGTAGTAGGCGACGTCGGCGGGCTTGAGCTCGCGATAGTCTTCGCCGCGGCCGTGCATGGTCAAAAACGCGTGCGTGTCCTCGTCGGTGGCCCAAATGGAGGAGAGGCAGGTGGTCTCGGTGGTCATGACGTCGACGCCGTTGCGGTAGTCGGTCGTCATGCTCGCGATGCCGGGGCCCACGAACTCCATGACCTTGTTCTTGACATAGCCCTTGGCAAAGACGGCGCGGATGATAGCGAGCGCCACGTCATGCGGGCCGACGCCGGGGCGCGGGGCACCCGTGAGGTAGATGGCGACGACGCCGGGATAGGCGACGTCGTAGGTGTCGCGCAGCAGCTGCTTGGCCAGCTCGCCGCCGCCCTCGCCCACGGCCATGGTGCCCAGGGCGCCGTAGCGGGTGTGCGAGTCGGAGCCCAGGATCATCTTGCCGCAACCGGCGAAGTTCTCACGCATAAAGGAGTGGATAACGGCGATGTGGGGCGGGACGAAGATGCCGCCGTACTTCTTGGCAGCCGAGAGGCCGAAGACGTGATCGTCCTCGTTGATGGTGCCGCCCACGGCGCACAGCGAGTTGTGGCAGTTGGTGAGCACGTAGGGCAGCGGGAACCGCTCCATGCCCGAAGCGCGCGCCGTCTGGATAATGCCGACGAAGGTAATATCGTGGCTCGCCATGGCGTCGAAGCGGATTTTGAGCGCCTCGGGGTCGCCCGACGTGTTATGTGCCTGAAGAATCGAATAAGCGATGGTGCCGCGCTTGGCATCCTCGGGCGTCTGAGCGATACCGCGCTCTGCAGCCTCTGCCGCAGGCACAACCTCGCTGCCACCACACAGGTAGATGCCGTCCTCGTACAGCTTGACCATTCTGTCTCCCACTCTGCCCAAAGATTTGGGCGCATAGCATACATTCGTTCAATATCGTGCCATAGAACGGTTGCCAGCGGGTTACGAATCTCGGCGTTCACTTTATCTCAGTAAAGCACTGGACGGCGTTGGTGCAAGGGGTGTCCCCAAGTGCCGCAAAAGGAACGTCCCCAAGTGCCGAATAAAAATGAGAGTGGATAATCTCCCGTTTTGAGCCCGCATGCGAGCCAAAAGTGGGAGATTATCCACGCTCAAATTGTTAGGATTTGCGTCGTAGAGCCGCCGTAACTAAAGATCTCCTCCCGCTCCCAGCAGTTTGCGCATGACTTGCTCGGGATTGACTGAGCCGTCGCGTGGGGCCAGGGCGGTGATCTTCTTCTGCATCTTGTACTCGTGCAGCTCGTCCTCGAGCTGGCGCACGCGAGCGCGGAGCTTCTCGTTCTCGCGCTCGCGCTCCTCGGCACGCTCCTTCATATCGAGGATGCGCACCACGCCGGCGAGGTTGATGCCCTCGTCGGTCAGCTGGTTGATGAGCTCCAGGCGCTCGATATCGGCACGCGAATACAGACGCGTGTTGCCGCCCGAGCGCTGGGGGTTCACCAGGCCCTTGGACTCGTAGACGCGCAGAGTCTGCGGGTGCATGCCGGTCAGCTCGGCCGCCACGCTGATCATGTACAGCGGTTTGTTCCTATTGTCCTCGGCCATACTCACAGACCCCTTCTTAATCAGCCTCATCCCAAAGCGGCTTTCCCGCCTCGGGCTCCATTTTTAATACGTCGCCTTGTAACGGTTGACCTTCTCGCGATAGTCGCGCGTATCGGCCTCGCGCAGTTTGGTCATAGCCTCGCGCTCATCATCGGACAGGCTCGTGGGAACCTGCACCTTGATCTCGACGAGCAGTGCACCCGTACGGCCGCGATGCTTGACGTCGGGCGCGCCCATCTCCTTAAAGCGGAACTTTTTGCCCGTCTGGGTACCCGCGGGCACCTTCAGACGAACCGTCGCACCGCCGGGCGTGGGCACGTCCACCGTGCAGCCGAGCGCCGCCTCGTAGACCGAGACCGGTACCTCCATGGTCACGTCTGCACCTTTGCGCTTAAACAGCGGGTGCTCCTCCACGTGCGTGGTCACGACCAGGTCGCCGCGCTCGCCGCCGGCAACGCCGTACTCGCCGCGACGCTTGTAGCGCAGCTTGCCGCCATCCACGGCGCCCGCGGGGACCGAGACCGTAATGGTCTGCTGCTCGCCCGTCGAGGGAATGCGATAGGTGACCTTGTGCGTCACGCCGCGAAATGCGTCCTCGGCCGTCACATCGACGGTCAGCGACAGGTCGCCGCCCTTACGTGCACGGTTGCGGCCCGCGCCGGCACCGGCAGCACCCGCAGCCCCGGCAAAGCCCGAGCCCCAATCGCTACCCCAGGCGCCGTTGCCGCTAAAGATGCTGTCGAAGATATCGCCCCAGCCGCTCGCGCCAGCACCGGCACCATAGCCGCCGCCATACGCGCCGCCCGCGCCCGGCATGCCGCCGAACATGAGCATCTGGTCGTACTCTTTGCGCTTCTTCTCGTCCGAAAGCGTCTCGTAGGCCTCGCTAATCTCCTTAAACTTGGCCTCGTCGCCGCCGGCATCGGGGTGATATTTTTGCGCGAGCTTGCGAAACGCGCTCTTGATCTCTTTGTCGGAGGCGCTCTTGGATACGCCCAGGATGTCATAGAAGGTTTTGCCTGCAGCCATCGTAGCTCCTCTCCTGTTTCATCCGCCGCCCCTGCGGACGGCGGCTCATGCTTTCATATGGCACTAGGCCAGAAAGGGCCCCGGGTGTTGCCCCGGGGCCCTTCTCAATTACTCCTCGGTGCTCTCGGCCGTATCGGCCGCAGCATCCTCGGGCGCCGCTTCGGGCTCCGGTGCGGGGCGCTTCTCGCCACCGTAGGTCACCGTCACCATCGCGGAGCGCAGGATGCGGTCCGCCATGCGGTAGCCCTTCTGGTACACGTCGTTGACGGTCTCGTCGTACTGCGATGCGTCCTCGACACGTCCCACGGCCTGGTGCTCGAGCGGATCGAACGCCTCGCCCTTGGGGTCGATAGGCTCAACGCCCTCGTGCGCAAACACGTCGAGCAGCTTGGCATGTACCGCGTCAACGCCATCGACGAACTGCTTAAAGTCGTCGGAAAGCTCCTGGCCGCGGGCATGATCGATCGCACGCTCGATATCGTCGACCACCGGCAGCAGCGCGGTGACGAGCTTCTCGGTCGCGCGCTCGCGCTCGGCGATGCGCTCGTTGGCGGTGCGGCGGCGGAAGTTCTCCCAGTCGGCCTGCAGACGGGCGGTGCGCTCGGTGGCGTCCTTCGCCTTGTCCTCGGCAGCCTTCTGAGCCTCTGCCGCAGCCTCGAGCTCGCTGCGCACGTCGGCAAGCTCCTTTTGAGCCTGCTCGAACTTGAGCTTAAAGTCGTTGACGGCGGCTTCCTCACCGGCGCGGATAGCGGCTTCCACCATCTCGTCCTCGGTCATCGTCGCCTCCTTGTTGGAATCCTCTACCTGGTTCTCGGCAGCCTCGGCGGCCGGGGCCTCGTTAGCCTCGGTATCGTCGACGGCCTCTACGGGAATCTTCACGTCCTTCTCCTTGGAGTCAACGGGGGCGGCGCCAGTGGCAGCCGCCTCCGTGCGAGCTTTACGGGCGGACATGATTACTTGTCCTCGTCGTCCACAACCTCGTAGTCGGCGTCGACAACGTCGTCGTCGGCAGGCTGGGCGCCGGCGGCACCGTCGGTCTGCTGCTGAGCGTCGGCGTAGACAACCTGAGCCAGCTCGTAGGCAACGGACTGCAGGGACTCGCCGGCGGCCTTGATGGCCTCGACGTCAGACCCCTCGAGGGCCTTCTTGGCATCGGCGATAGCGGCCTCGGCCTTGGACTTCACGTCGGCGGAAACCTTGTCGCCCAGCTCGTTGAGGGTCTGCTCGGTGGAGTAGCACAGGCTGTCGGTCTGGTTGCGGACCTCGACCTCTTCCTTCTGCTTCTTGTCCTCCTCGGCATGGGCCTCGGCATCCTTGACCATGCGATCGACTTCGTCGTCGGAAAGCGCGGTGGAGCCGGAAATGGTGATCTGCTGCTCCTTGCCGGTGCCCTTGTCCTTAGCGGAGACCTTGACGATGCCGTTGGCGTCGATGTCGAAGGTGACCTCGATCTGCGGCACGCCGCGGCGGGCAGCCGGGATACCGGTCAGCTGGAACTTACCGAGCGACTTGTTGTCGCGGGCAAGCTCGCGCTCGCCCTGGAGCACGTTGATCTCGACGCTGGTCTGGTTGTCGGCAGCGGTGGAGTAGACCTCGGTCTTGGAGGTCGGGATCGTGGTGTTGCGGTCGATCATCTTGGTCATGATGCCGCCCATGGTCTCGACGCCCAGCGACAGCGGGGTCACGTCGAGCAGCAGGATGCCCTCGACGTCACCGGTGAGCACGCCGCCCTGAACGGCAGCGCCGTCGGCAACGACCTCGTCGGGGTTCACGGACATGTTGGGCTGCTTGCCGGTCATGGTCTTGACCAGGTCCTGGACGGCGGGCATACGGGTGGAGCCGCCGACGAGGATGACCTCGGTCAGATCGGAGAGCTTAAGCTTGGCGTCACGCAGGGCGTTGGTGACAGGCTGCTTGCAGCGCTCGAGCAGGTCGCGGGTGATCTTCTCGAACTCGGCGCGGGTCAGCGTGTAGTTGAGGTGCAGCGGGCCGGACTGGTTCATGGTAATGAACGGCAGGTTGATGGTGGTCTGCTGGGCGGCGGAGAGCTCCTTCTTGGCGTTCTCGGCAGCCTCCTTCAGACGCTGCAGGGCCATGGGGTCCTGACGCAGGTCGACGCCGTTCTCCTGCTGGAACTTGTCGGCCATCCAGTCGATGACGCGCTGATCCCAGTCGTCGCCGCCCAGGTGGTTGTCGCCCGAGGTGGACAGAACCTCAAACACGCCGTCGGCGAGGTCGAGGATGGAGACGTCGAAGGTGCCGCCGCCCAGGTCGAAGACCAGAATGCGCTGGTCGGTACCCTGCTTGTCCAGGCCATAGGCAAGAGCAGCAGCGGTCGGCTCGTTGACGATACGCTTGACGTTGAGGCCGGCGATCTTACCGGCATCCTTAGTGGCCTGACGCTGGGCGTCGTTGAAGTAGGCCGGGACGGTGATGACGGCGTCGGTGACGGTCTCGCCCAGATACTTCTCGGCGTCGGCCTTCATCTTTGCGAGCGTCATGGCGCTCACCTGCTCGGCGGTGTAGTCCTTGCCCTCGATGTCGACGACGGCACGGCCACCCTGGCCCTCCTTGACCTCGTACGGCACGGTCTTGATCTCGGAGGTGCACTCGGAGTACTTGCGGCCCATGAAGCGCTTGATGGAGAACACGGTGTTCTTGGGGTTGGTGACCGCCTGGTTCTTAGCGGCCTTGCCCACGACGCGGTCGCCGTCGGCACGGAAGCCCACGACAGACGGAGTGGTGCGGTCGCCCTCGGCGTTCACGATGATGGTCGGAGAACCGCCCTCGAGGACGGCCATAGCGGAGTTAGTAGTACCAAGGTCGATACCAAGAATCTTGCCCATTAGAAATTCCCTCTCTCTTGTGCGTTTGCACCGCCTCGGCGGTCTGCCGCGCAGTGCTTCGGCTTGTCTTTCAGGATGTAGTGTATCCCCTTATGGGCCGGAATATACAAAATCTAAGTCAATTCATATAAGATTTCTTATTGCCGAGAGTTTAGGTTCGCAAATACGCAGGTAGACGCGCTGTTTGAGTTCTCGGCAGATCTATTGAGATCTATGTAGAGATGGCTGAGGTGCGAACCTGAAGCCGTACAGGGAGCCTTGGGGCGACCCCGGGGAAAGCGAGATCCAGTCTGAGCGTAAATTCCGGGACGCAGTTTCCTCTTGAAGGCTTGACCGGAAACTACATCCCAGTTTGAGCACCGATTCCGGGACGCAGTTTCCGACAGAAGGCTCAACCGGAAAGCACGACCCGTTTTGAGCGTGAATTCTGGGACACAGTTTCCGCAGGCGCGCTCAATAGCTCAATATTTCAAGTCACCTTTAGCTAACATTTGCGCAGCTCAATGGCCCCACCTGCGCGTTTTTTAGTAAACCTTGGCATACTCGGCGAACGGTATGAAGATGCCGGCCAGAGGGTATTGCAAACGGTCGCTCCCGTGGTATGTTTTTGCCCGAATCAAACCGGCGCGCATCGCCTGTAGCGTCGGTCAACAGAGAGGAAACTACCATGGCTCATCCCGTAATTGATGCCGACGAGTGCATCGCTTGTGGCGTTTGCGTCGACTCCTGCCCCGCTGGCGTTCTGGAGCTCCAGGACGTCGCTACCGTCGCTGACGAGGACTCCTGCGTCGCCTGTGGCGCTTGCCAGGACGCTTGCCCCGCTGGCGCGATCACCGAGATCGTCGAGGAGTAGTCGCGCACCACACAACGTTTCGAAGTACACCGTTAGCAAGGAGGGCCATCGCATCGCCGCGATGGCCCTCCTTTTTGTGACCACCAATTTGGGGACAGGTTTCAAATTGGTGGTTTTGTCCCGCCACGAGTTCGCCCTAAATGGGAATGTGGACAAAATCACCCGTATAAACAACTAAATCTGCAGCAGCCAAGACAAACCAACGACAGCCGAAGAAGTCAGACTGAACAGACGCTGGCAAAAATGTTCTGCATCTTTTTACTAATAGGAAGCAGCTATTTAAAGCTAGACGTAGCGATAGAAAAGCATTTCGCTTACAGCACCGAGCGCCCTATTCAAAATCAAACAGCTTTGCAACGGGAACTCTGTAGAGAAGCGCCAACGCGTAGAGAGTCTGAAGCCGAGGAGCTCGCTTTCCTTGCTCGATATATCCAATCGAAACCCGGTCCATGCCGAGCGCTTCTCCGACAGCCTCTTGGGACAACCCTTGGCTCTTTCGAAGAAGTTGCAGATGGTGGCCCAGCTGCTTGTTGAAGTTTTGAAAACCCTCTGTCTGCATAAATCAACGCTATGACATACGAATTTGTTGAACAACAAACAGAGAGTTTGCAAACAGACTTTTCCCAGCTTAATATGCAAACAAGGCGTTAGCGAAGGAATGATTTTATGGACACGCAGAGCCATCGATTTGACGAATCTAAGGTCCGTGAGGCCGCCATGGTGATATGGCAAGCGTCTCATGAAGGACAAACCTCGATTAGCTATTCAGAGTTCGCTCGGAGGATGGAAATGGGAAATCCTCACAGCAGAGAGGTCTCCTTTCTTTTAGACGCCATCCAGGAATGGTGCGTGAGTTTGAGTCTGCCAAGCTTGCCCGCTCTGGTGGGAAGAAAGAATGATTCGAATCATATCCCCGGAGAGGGATTCTTCGAATCATACGCAGACCATTATTTCGAGAACGAAGACTGGCGGCATGACGTAGTCGAGTTCGAAAGAACCAGGGTCTCAAAGGCTTCCGCGAAGTATCAAGAAGCGTTTTCCAATGACAAAAATGAACTCTACGGCATGTAGAAGTTTTAGATAAGAAACGGGGGCAGAAATGTACTGCTGGAAATGTGGTCACAAAAATTCTGAAATAGCGGTGTATTGCGAAAAATGCGGAGCGTCTCTTTGCGACCCTGAAGGTTCATATAAAGAAACAGAAGCGGATGTACAGGCCAATGAAAGCAAAAGGGCAGCCATAAATCGAACAAAACCGAGTGAAGACAGCGACGGTCCTTCTTATCAGGCGAACAGCGATGAAACAGCGAGCAGCGTTCAAATGGCGCACGAAGCAGTCGATAGTGCTAAAACCGCCTTTTCAAACCTCGGCAATCAAATGCAACGATCCGAATTTAACACGAAGCAGCAGAAAATAGGCCTTTCTTTTTCCTTTGGGTTTAACCAGAAAATGATGGTGCTAGCTACCTTAATTGCCATCGTCGCATCATTTCTCGGTTTTTCTTCCAAAGAACTGACCTCCACATCCTATTTGGGCGGCAGCTATGTTGCCATGGGCTATTGGTGGTTTCAGCCTATTTGGATTATTGCAACCGTCTTGGGCTGCTATGGCCTTCCTTTGATTGGCGTCGCAACAGGCGGCATTTCTTTAGTTGTTATATTGAACAGCCTTATCAGAGATGCAGGATTTGGTTTCAACGTTGGTGTCGGTGCGGTATTGCTTGTAGCGGGAACGACCATGATGGTCGTTTTTCATCTTCGTGCGGTATTGGGCCGCAACGGGAAAGACCTCTTTTCTAATTCTGAATTGAAAAATATAAAGCAAGCTGCCAAGCAGGTGGTCGGAAGTATGTCCAACACCTACCAAGATACTGCGCAGAAGCAAGGCGACGGCAGTCCGATAACGAGTGACGAAACGGCAGGCAACGAAGCTGGAAAGAAATGGTGTCCCAATTGTGGCGCCATGCAGGATGAGTCTGCAAAATTCTGTGGCAAATGTGGCCATCGTTTTGAATAGAAGGTCTCTGTAAATCAAACCGAGGAGACTCATATGTACTGCACAGAATGCGGCACGAAAAACGAAGACGGAATGCAATTCTGCGTTCAATGCGGGGCACCACTGGATTCAGCCCAGGTTGATTTATCTAGTCAACCTTTTGAGCCAACTCAGCCTGCGCTTGGCAATCGACCGCGCAATGTCTCTACAACCAGGCGGAGCAGGCAACCCAAAAAGCGTACGCAAATCATTGTGGCAGCGACGATTGCGGCGTTAGTCGCATGCGGAGGTGCCAGCTATTACTTTGGCGCGTACATGCCGCAATCGAAACAGACGACAAAGAAGCAGAAGACCGCTGCAGCTGAATACTCGAAGCATTCTGTTCTTATCAGTGTTTCCGGAGACGGATGGAATACGTCGGAAGGAGCTTCCAAGCTACCGATCCGCGTGAAAGGAACCGATGCCAACGGAAGCAAAATCGACAAAACGGCATTTGTCGATTCCGATGGAAAAGGTCTGGAACTCATTCCGGGAACATACGGGCTCGTAATAGAGGGTACTCCGATTGGAGCGGACGGCTCGCTCTGGAACGTTTCCGATTCGAGCGTGAAATTTAAAGTGAAGCGTGCTCTCAAAGATGGCGAAAAGGTTGATTTCCGCGCGATGGCAAAGCTGACATTGGGTGACAAGATCGATCCAGCCGATGTTACCGACGAGCAAATCAATGCGGCAGAAAAATTAGCCGAGCGGGGAGGTTGCGATTCGAAGAGCTCGGCGAAAGCTCTAGCTGCAGCCGCAAGGGGAGCTCGTGATGCAGCAGTTTCCGCCAAACAAGCCGAGGATGCTTCTGCCGCTCAAAAGCGCGCTGAGCAAGAGGCTGAAAATGCAAAGAAAGCCGTCGAGCAGAGTGAGCCATCGACGCCTTCTCTATCAGAAATAAGCCCATTTTGGGGCGCATTCGTCATGGCCAGTAAGGACTATACAACATCGAAGAATAAGGCAGATGACCTTAGAAACAGCGGGTTCCCAGGCGCAATTGTCGTGTGCACAACAGACTGGACAAACCTTAACAAGGAGACGTGGTATTCGGTTTCCGCTGGCAGGTTTTCAAGTCGAACTGAGGCGGAACAAGCGGTTTCTGCCTTAAAAAATCAAGGCATGTCAGATGCCTACGTCCGATATTCCGGAGACCATCAGTAGCACCGCACCTTAAACACGTTTTTACTTGCGGATTTAGCATTTCATATTTAATGAAACGAGGGCCATCGCATCGGCGCGATAGCCCTCGTTTTTGCAACCCTCAATTTGAAACCTGTCCCCAAATTGGTGGTCTAGCCGAGGTTGTCCTCGTAGGGCATGATCTCGGCCAGGTAGCCCTTCTCTTTGAGCATGGCCTCGATCTCGTCGAGGGTTTGCTCGTCTTCTGCCGCGATGCGATGGAAGTGGTAGCCGCTCGTCACCGTTAGCAGCGGAAAGCTCTTGCCGCTCTCGATATCGTGCAGATAGCGCTCCACGTCGCGACGGTTGCGGATGTCCAGGTCGGCCGTGATCTTACCGTACACGCGGTGATTGACGATCACGTTGAGCACGGCACCACCGGCGTCGACGATACTCGTGAGCTCATCGCCCGCCTGCTCCACGCCGTGGCGAACCTTGACCAAGCGCGTGGGCACAGCGGGGCTGCTGGGGGCCTCCTGCAGCACGTAGCCGCGGTTGGTCGCCACGATATCGTGCCCGTCGGCGCGCAGCAAGGCAATGTCTTGCACCACGACCTGACGGCTCACGCTCACCTCGCGGGCAAGCGCGCTGCCCGAAACGGGATCTTTGGCCCCCTCGAGCACGGCCATGATGGCACGGCGACGCTCGCGGGCGTTCATTATTTACCGTCCAGCAGACGCAGGTGCTTAAGCGAAAGGTCGAGGATCGGCGCGGAGTGCGTCAGGGCGCCCGAGCTAATAAAATCGACGCCCAGATCGGCCAGGGCGCGAATGTTGCCGGCGTCCACGTTGCCCGAGCACTCGGTCTTGGCGCGACCGTCGATAAGCTCGATGGCGGCGGCCATATCGTCGTGGGTCATGTTGTCGAACATGATGATGTCGGCGCCAGCCTCTACGGCCTCGCGCACCATGTCCAGATTCTCGCACTCAATCTCGACCGTCGTGGTAAACGACGCATGGGCGCGCGCCATCTCGATCGCACGTGCCACGCCACCGGCGGCGTCGATATGGTTGTCCTTGAGCATGACAGCCGTCGACAGGTTGTAGCGGTGGTTGCTGCCGCCGCCGATCTCGACTGCGGCCTTCTCGAAGACACGCATGCCCGGCGTGGTCTTGCGCGTGTCGACGAGCACGGTCTTGGTGCCCTCGAGCGCCGCGGCCATCTGATGCGTATAGGTGGCGATACCGCTCATGCGCTGCAGGTAGTTGAGCGCCACGCGCTCGCCCGAAAGCAGCACGCGAGCGTCGCCGCGCACCTGGCCCACATGGTCGCCGGCGTGCACCTCGTCGCCGTCCGCGACATCAAACAGCACCGAGCTCTGCGAATCCAGTAGTTCAAAGGTGCGGGCGAACACATCCAGGCCGGCGATGATGCCGTCGGCCTTGGCGATGAGCTCCACCGTGGCGGGGCGCGCCGTGGGGCACACGCTCGCCGTGCTCACGTCCTCAAACGTAATATCCTCGCGCAGGGCCTGCAAAATCAGATCATCGACGACGAGCTTCATGGTAATGGGATTCATGGTCTACTCCTCCACGGCCTGCGTGCCGGCGGCACGGGCCAAATCATCGATTGCAAGGGCATCGACGCTCAGGGCGCGGTGACGTCCGTCGAGCGCGGGCTCGCCGGCCTGCTCCACGGCAAGCGACTCGCCGGTGCGCATACGCCAAGCGGCGCGGCGACCCCAAACCAGGGACTCGAGCAGGCTGTTGGAAGCCAGGCGGTTCTTGCCGTGCACGCCGTTGCAGGCCGTCTCGCCCGCGGCGTAGAGCTCGGGCATCGAGGTGCGGCCGTCCTTGTCGACCCACACGCCGCCCATAAAGTAGTGCTGCGTGGGCGTGACGGGGATGGGCTCGTCCAAGATGTCGCGGCCGTCCTCCAGGCAGCGTGCGCGGATGTTGGCAAAGTGCCCAGTCACCACGTCGCGCTCGACGGGGGCAAAGCTCAGCCACTCGTGCTCGGTGCCGTCCTGCTTCATCTGCTCGCGGATGGCGGCGGCGACCACGTCTCGCGGCTGCAGCTCGTCGGTAAAGCGCTCGCCGGCGGCGTTGAGCAGGATCGCGCCCTCGCCGCGGCAGCTCTCGCTGATCAGGAAGGTGCGGCCCGGCTGCGGCGAGAACAGGCCCGTGGGGTGGATCTGCACGTAGTCCAGATGCTCCATCGTAATGCCGTGCTCCTGAGCGATGTAGCAAGCGTCGCCCGTGAGCTGCGGATAGTTGGTCGAGTGATCGTACACGCCACCGATGCCGCCCGTCGCCCACAGCGTATGGCGCGCGTGAATCTTAAACGACTCGCCCGCATGCACGCCCTCGGCAGCATTTGCAAGCTCATCGGCGGGACGGACCGAGTCGTCCTCGTCCACGGGCACGGCAACGATGCCGGTGCATACCGTGGCGCCGCCGCGCTCGTCGGTCAGGATATCGGTCATGGCCACGTGCTCAAGAATCTGCACGTTGTCCAGCTTGCGGACGGCCTGGAGCAGCTTGGTCGTGATCTCCTTGCCCGTAATATCGGCGTGGAAGGCGATACGCGGGCGGCTGTGCGCGCCCTCGCGGGTAAAGTCGAGGCTGCCGTCGGCCTTGCGCTCAAAGTCCACGCCCATCGCCAGCAGGTCGTTGATGACCGAGCGGCTCGAGCGGATCATGATGTCGACGCTCTCGCGGCGGTTCTCGTAGTGGCCGGCGTGCATGGTGTCCTCAAAGAAGGCGTCGTAGTCCGACCCTTCGGGCAGCACGCAGATGCCGCCCTGCGCGAGCATGGAATCGCACTCGTCGACGGCGCCCTTGGAGAGCATGATCACGCGCGTGCTCGTCGGCAGATTGAGGGCCGCGTACAGGCCCGCTACGCCGCAGCCGGCAATGACGACGTCGCACTCCATGTCGGGGTATTGCTTGGTTTCCACAGGAATCCTCTCCCTTGAATGTGGCATGCGGGACCGTCCCTCATGCCACATTGTTTTAGCGCGCTGCGTACTCGAGCATGCGGTCGAGCGTGAGCTTGGCCTGATCGGCGGCCTCGTCCGACACGCCAATCTGCACCTCGCCCTCGCCCGTCTCCAGGCAGCGCACGAGCTTTTCGAGCGTGATGAGATCCATGTTGACGCAGGTGGGCTGCACCGCGGGGAAGTAGAACTTCTTGCCGGTGCCCTGGCAGCGGCGCTCGAGCTCGTAGAGCACGCCACGGACCGTCACGATAATGAACTCGCTCGCGTCGGACTCCTCGGCGTACTTGATGATGCCGGCGGTGGAGCCGATGTAGTCGGCCTCGGCCAAGACGTCGGCCTTGCACTCAGGATGCGCCAGCACGAGCGCGTCGGGGTGGGCCTCCGTCGCGTCGACGATCTGCTCGACGGTGATGATGTGATGGCGCGGGCAGTAGCCGTTGTTGAGAATGACGTGCTTTTGCGGCACCTGCTCGGCTACGAAGCGGCCGAGGTTTTGGTCGGGAATGAACAGGATATGCTGCTGCGGCAGCTCGGACACGATCTTGACGGCGTTGGAACTGGTGACGCACACGTCGCTCCAGCTCTTAATCTCGACCGTCGAGTTGACGTAGCACACCACGGCCAGGTCGTCGCCATACTCGGCGCGCGCCGCGTCGACCGTCTCGCGCTTGACCATGTGCGCCATGGGGCAGTCCGCACCCGGCTCGGGCAGCAGCACGGTCTTGGTGGGGTTGAGCAGCTTGGCGCTCTCGCCCATAAACTCCACGCCGCACAGCACGATGGTCTGCTGCGGCAGGCTTTTGGCGAGCTTTGCCAGGTAAAAGCTGTCGCCGACGTAATCGGCCACAGCCTGGACCTCGGGCGCCACGTAATAGTGCGCCAGGATCACCGCGTCGCGTTGGGTTTTAAGTTGCTGAATGGCCTCGACAAGCTCTGCGGGCACCAATGCCGCGCGCTCCGTTGCCGTCGTTGCCGATGCCAGGCCGGCCGCAATGTCGCGTGCAAGCTCCGATGCATCCATGTTCGCGCTCTGTGCCATCAAGGCCCCTCTCTTTTGGCGAATCTTGGGGCTTTAGTATGACACCTAGGTTTACAGCTGACAAGACAGCTGTAAACCTAGGTGTAAAGTTGTAATAAAGATTCAATTAATAGGCGGTTCTTTAAATTATAACCCCCTGCTTTGTACCCTCGCCAAAGGGCAGTGGGCAAAAATGGCAAATATGAGTACTGTTACCAAATTAGTAGCAGCGATTTTCGGTCTGCCAGGCCCCCTAAATCGCCCTTTTGGGCTCAAAACCCAGCGACAGACACCCCAAAATCATCCCCATGGAGCCCTCTGGGCACGTTTTGAGCCCATTTTCGCTGTTACTAAAATAGTGACAGTACTCATTTTTGGCATTTTTTGCCCACCAGGTCCCGCGGCGACACAAAAAAGGGGCCCGGATGGCGAGATCCGGGCCCCAAGGGGATAAGGAGGCGACTAGGCGCGGCGCCTCATAGCGTATGTCAGCAGCAGAACTGCCACGCCAGCTACAAGTACGCCACCAGCCATGGCGTACGTTCCATCGCCGACCGAAGGCAAGGTGCCCTTGCCAGTCTTCTTCTTGGACTTAGAAGACGTGGTCGTCGTGGTGGTCGCGGTCTGGCTCGGGCCGGGCGTCGGCGTCGGCTTGGCGGCCTCAGCAATGGTAAAGGTCGTCTCGGCCGTACCCGTGGTCGAAACCACACTCAGCTTGTGCTCACCCACACCAAGCGTCTTCACAAAGCTCGTCTTGAGCGTCACGATTGTAGAGCCCGAGGTAAGAACGAAGTTATCAGCACCGACTTCCATGTCGTCGACCAGTACCGTCTTGAAGTACTTGATCGGCGCGTTCGAACGGAAGCTCAGGTCCTTGGCGGTGTCGACCGTAATCGCCTGGCCTGCGCCCTCAATGATCGTGGGGGGCAGGATCGCGATGTCCTCGGTCTTGCCCTTCTCGCCGCAGACAGTGCACTCCTGGTGCCTCTCGCCCTTGGCCTCGGTGGTCGCCGGCCTATCGACAACCCACTCAAAGGTGTGCTCAGCCTTGTCGAGGATCTCGCCGCAGCGGCAGATGTGCCAGTGAGCCTTGGCGTCATGTGCCCAACCGGATCCGTCGGGCTCGTGCTTGAGGACGCCATCGACCGTCACGTTCACATCGCCCTCGACATCCTTGAGCTCATAGGTGCCGTCGTCGGAGAGCTTAACGGCCTTGCCGTTGACGTTGACGGCGTAGTCCTTGCCCGTAAAGCACGCGCTATCGATGCTGATGGCGAGCTTTGCGGATCCGTGCCAGTCGAGCTCGGTCGCAGTCGAGGTGAGCGTGTAGCCTACCTGGTTGCCCGGCAGCGTCACGACGAGCTTGCGGCCCGCCTTCACGGTGACCTCGGTGGCGGGAGACTCGTCATAGTTGGCCTTAGCCTGGTAGCGTACCTCGTACACACCGGCGGCAAGGTCCTTGAGCTCGGTCACGTCCTTGCCCACGGCCTGATACTCAGCAGCACCCTGGGCACGCCACTCCATGGTGGCATCGATACCCGTGATCTTGCCGTCCTTCTTGCCGCTCACGGTCTCGGCGGTTGCCTGAACCACCGGCGCGTCCTGCGCGGCGTTCTTGATGGAGAACTCGCAGGTCAAGCCATCGGCAGGCAGCACGTAGTTGCCTGCAGCCTTGCCCGTCAGCTCGGCGAGGGTCGCCGTATAGGTGCCGACCTCGGTCTGGGAACCGTCAACGAATGCGCCAAGGTCATCCTTGCCGATAACATTGCCGAGCGTGGCCACGGGGCAGTGCTCCTTGCCGTCGTAGACGAACTCGGTGGTACCCCACGTCACGGTGAGCAGGCGTTGGTTGATGGTGAACATGCCGTCGACGAACGTAATCTCGTAGTTGGGGTTCGCACCCTCGGGCTGCGTCAGCTGCAGCTTATAGCCGCCGTCGCGTACGTCGTCGCTATCCTCGTGCTCGATCTCGAGCTCAAGTGTCTCGTCTTTGACGAGCTCGCCACCGGTGACCGACCACTCAAAGACGGGGTCTTTCTCGCCGTAGGTCTTGGAGGCGTTCTGAGCGGTGACCGTGATCGCACGCGGCTTGACCTCGAGCGTCACCTGGCCCTCGACCGTCGCACCGCCGATCATCACCTTATAGGCAACGTCCAGCGTGCCGGCGTCCTTGATCTCGGGGGCAGCGGTAGACCAGGTCTTGCCGTCGTCGGTGCTGTACTCGGCCGTCGCGCCCTCGGGCAGCGCCGAAGCATTGACCGTGTGATACGCGCCGTCGTACTCGCCGGAGTAACCGACGATAGCGGCAGCCGGAATCTCCTCAGGATCAAGTTCGTATCCGCAGACAACACATTGCTTGTGACCGAAGCCCTTCTCGGTCGCCGTGGGAGGCGTGTCGACAACCCACGTAAAGGTGTGCGCGGCCTCGTCAACCTTGCCGCCGCAGGTGCACTCGTGCCAGTGCGTGTTGCTATCGGAGATCCACGTGTCGTTCACAGCCTCGTGCTTGCGCACGCCCTCGACCGTCACCTTCACGTCACTCTCGACGTCCTGGACGGCGAACTCGCCGCGGTCGTTGAGCGCCACGGCGTCTTCGTTGACCTTAACAACGTAGGCAGAGGGGTCGGCGAAGTAGCCGTCCTCGATGCTGATAGCAAGAGTAGCGGAGCCATGCCAGTCGAGCTCGGTCGCGTCAGTCGTGAGCGTGTAGCCGACCTGTTCGGCGGGCAGCGTCACAGCGAGCTTGCGGCCCGCGGCAACCGTGACCTTGGTCGCGGCGGAGGCTTCGTGGTTGTCATCGGCGCGGTAACGCACCTCGTACGTGCTCGCGGCAAGACCGCTAAGCTCAGTCGCGCCTTCGGGCACAGCCTGATACTCATCCGAGTCCTTGGCACGCCACTCCATAGTGGCGTCGACAGCCGTGATCTTGCCGTCAGCCTTGGCGCTGACGGTCTCGGCCACACCCTGAACCACCGGTGCGCCCTTGGGCGCCTTCTTGATAGAGAACTCGCACGTCAGGCCCGTTGCCGGCAGCTTGTAGTTGCCCTTGTCGACGCCCGTCAGCTCGGTGATGGTCGCCGTATGTTTGCCGGCCTTGACCGCGCCGCCGTCGACGTACGCACCGAGCTTATCGTCACCGACGACGTTGCCGAGGTCCGCCTGGGGGCAATGCTCCTTGCCGTCGTAGGTGAACTCGGTGGTGGCATCCCACTTCACGCTGAGCTCGCGCTTGCCGATAGTGAACGTGCCGGGCTTGAACGCAATCTCGTAGTTGGGGTTGGCGTCTTCGGCCTGCGACGCCGTCACAACGTAGCCGCCCTTGCGCACGGTCTCGCCGCCCTCGCGGGAGACGGTGATGTCCTGGAGGGACTCGCCCTCGACGAGCTTGCCCTTGGTGACCTTCCAGCCCAGAGTGGGATCGCTGTCGCCATACGTCTTGAAGGCGTCCAAAGCGGAAACCGTGATCGCGAGCGGGGTGACCTCGAGTGTCACCTGGCCCTCGACCGTCTCGCCGTCGATCGTGACGTGATAGTCGACCGTCACCTTGCTGGCGTCCTTGATGCTGGGGGCATCGTTCGCCCAGCTGCCATCGGCAGCCTTGTACTCAACGACAGCACCCGCGGGCAGCTCCGAGGCATCAACAAAATGATCCTTGCCGTCATATACGTCGGAGTAGCCCTTAACGGCCAGCGCCGGAATTTCAACCGCGCCCGACTCATGCTGGCACACGGAGCACTTCCCGTGTTTGGAACCGGCCTCGGTAACCGTCGGCTGTTTGTCGATCGTCCAGTCGTACGCATGCTCGGCGTACATCTTAATTGTGAAGGTCTCTATATTGCCAGCAGCATCCGCGGCCACAATGACATGGTCGGCACCGGCATCGCCTTCAGCAGCCTTAGCCGTGTACTTGCCGTTCTTGCCAGCCATGAGCTCTTTGCCGTTATCGGTAACCGTCACCGTCTCGTCGCGGTCGTCAAACACGTCAAACGAAACGCTCTCGCAATAGGTGGCGCCATCCGACAGGTCGTAAAAGACGGGCTTATAGATGTCCACGTAGGTATAAGGCTCTTCATCCCACTTGCCGTTGCAAATCCTGCAGACCTTTTGACGGACACCATCAATCTCAGGCGTGGCGGGTGTAACGATCTCGTATTTCCACCTGCAGGCCTGACGCTCCAGCTCCGTATTCTTGCAGTACTTGCAGACCTTAACGTGGCTACCTTCGCCATTCGGCTTCCAGGCTGCATTTTCAGCAACAGCATGGGGACCGTGCTCAATCTTGACCTCATCATCGGCCGATGCGTTGTGGTTGTAGTCAGCGGCATAGCGGACGTAGTAGGTTCCCGCCGAAAGCCCAGTTAACTTACCGTCAGACGCAACCTTCTTGTAGTTCCCGCTCGACCCGCAACGATATTCCATTTTCTCGGTCGCGCCCGAGACGGAGCCGTCCTGGCTCTTGCATGTAGTGCAGTTGTTGCCCACGAGGTCGGCCGGCGCCTCCTGATCGGCCTTGAAAATCTTCACGGTCGCCTTGTCCGAAACGGTCAGGTAGTCAGAAGCCTTCACGCGGTAGTAGATCGTGCGCTCGCCCGCGCTGCGATACGTCGGCTTTTCCGTCGTCCAATCTCCGCCGTCTTCACGGTACTCGATCTTCATACCCGCCGGAACGGGGTCATTCTTAACGTTGACCGTAATGCCATGCTTTTCGCCGTCATAGGCACCGTCGAAGTCAATGACCTCAAGGTCGAAACGTTCAACATCAACAATCTCCCATTTGAGCGTCAGAACACTTGTGGTATCGGCATCGGTCGTGAAGTTGCCCTTACCGATGACAATGCACTCGTATTGTCCCGGCTCGGTTTGCTTCAGTCCGGATTCACTTCTAGCGCTGAGCTCGTAATCCTTGCCCTCAACGAGATCGACCCACTCGCCGGCACCGTTCTTGAACTTTGCACTTTCAACGACAGGCTGGTGTTCCTCGCCATCATAGGCGTACTTGCCCGCACCCTTGCCGCCGTCTTTAAGGGTGAACTGGTAGGATTGGCCCCTGACCAGTCGGCGCTGCGAAATCGCGAAGGCCTTCTTGCCCTCGAGCGTTTTGCCAGAGTCGGTCTTAAAGGTCGTAACGACATAGTAGTAGCCGG
Organism: uncultured Collinsella sp.; assembly: GCA_934643145.1. Classification (GTDB taxonomy): domain Bacteria; phylum Actinomycetota; class Coriobacteriia; order Coriobacteriales; family Coriobacteriaceae; genus Collinsella. The sequence continues at coordinate 39,185 of CAKUBM010000002.1, forward strand.
CGTCCGTCGGGGCGTCGTTGAGCTTGGTGCCATTTTGATACGCCTCGGCGTCTGCCTGGGACTTGCACTGATACCACGTGAATTCTTCGCTAGCTGTCACGCCCATCTGCTCAAGATTCCACGCGCCGTCTTTATTCAAAGCAATCTTGACCGGGCAGCCGTCATAGACAAGCTCAGTGCTCTGAGAGCTCGTTGCTTTGGACATGGAGAGCTTGTACGTGGCCCTCAGGTACTTTTTGACCTCACCGTTCTCGTCCTTGCCATATTCGCACTCGCTGTTGCGGAACGGGCCTACGCACGATGCCTTGACACCTATGCCGTCAGCTTCAACGTTCCACTTGTGCTGGTGGATGGTCTCGCGGAAGATGAGGTCGCCGTTGAGATTCACGATCTCATACTTATCGGAGTTGTCGTCGCTCTCAGACGAGCCATCCGGCATAACGCCTTCGATCTCGCTCGAATCGCAGCTACCAAGGACACGCGATTTCAGACCGTTGCTGTCCACAGTCTCCTCAACCGAAATCCAAACATCGGCTCCATAGCCTCCACGTACGGAAAAGCCAGATGCGATGTTCAGTACGGGGACATTGGGATTGGAGTCCTTCCTCTTAGGGATATACAGACTCTTAGCGGTTCCCGTGGCTTTATCTGCTTCAGTGTACTTGTCGCCATAATTTTTATCGTCGGCGTGGCTGTTCTTCCAGTAGCTCGCGATTTCCGGCGATCCGTTGAGGGTAAGGGTTCCGGCGGCGTAAACCACACACGTATTACCACGCGCGCCGTAGCGATATATTTTACCGCCGGTTATATTACAACGTGCGCTTCGACCAACATTGAGGGCATCGACCGTCAAAGTGCTATCAGTCGAGTCTGAACGCGTGCTATGGAAGTTCTCCATCGTACAGTTGTTGAGGTTGACCGTGGCATTGGTGACACCCATAACGCCAGCAACGGCGCACTTTCCAGTCTCCTGAACCTGGGCGAACTCAGTGGTCTCTTCGACCGTCGGATATTTTTTATTGGTCTGCCAAATGCCGCTGTCGGCATCGGAACCAAACTGGCAGTCCTCGAACGTCGCGGTCAGCCTCGAAGCAACATCCGAATTCACGCCGCCACGAGGATTGCCCACAATTGAAACCGCACCGTTGTAATCGCCAGATGTGTTCCAGAACACGCATTTGTTAAACGTAGCGTTGAGCTTATTAACATTCCCCTTGCCGTCATCGGAGAAGCTGCTGCGGAACAGGCGGACCGGCACAGCATATTCAAGAATACTGTATGGTGAAACCTCGCCCAAAGAGTTGTGCGACTTGCCAACATAGTCCTCAATCTTCAAGTTGTTGAAATTGGCAGACAGCTTGCCCTTGGTGTTGCCGAGGGAAATCGAAGGCACCCTTTGTTCTTTCGCGCTGTTGTACGAGAGGAAGAAGTTTTTCGAATCGTCGCCGAGCTTTAGGCCAACCGAGATGTCACCCGATGCCTTTTTGTAGCCCCCGTCGTAATAACGGTCGGTCAAAAACCCGCTTATAACTTCGCCTCCTCCACTCTTGTCGTGAAAGCAAATACGCGGATTGTTGATACCGATGAACTCGATATTGCTGCCCTGTTTGATGTTGAACAGCCATCGCTTTTGACTGAGCGACGCGGTCGAATAAGCGTTCACGTAGACCGTGCCGTCGATGTAAATCCTCACAGGATTAGTCCGAGTCGCATTCGGCACGTCGATGGTGTAGCCCGATTTGGGCGTGACCTCACCCTCGGCCGTCTTAAGCACATAGTTACCTTGCTCGGTGATTTGGACGGAGTTGGCGCCGTCCTGCGTGAGCGACAACACCTCAGCCCTCACCCCGTCGGGCATGACCTGCGTCTCAGCCCCAGCCACCGCCGGCGACGCCACGAGTGCGCATGCCACGATGGCGATGCCCAGCAGGCGCGTCAGAGCGGCGCGCATCCCCATCTTCTTCTCCCTCATCGTGCAGCTCCCCTTATCCCTATGCTCTCGCGATACTCGGCATCGCTTGGCGCTGGCGGCTGGCATAATCCCCGGCCAGCCACCAGCATCTGTTGACATGTTTATCCACGAATTATTTTGCGGCGGCACTTTCTAACACCCTGCCGCTCGGCGCGAGTTGCACACCGTGGGGCGCAAATGGAACACGCCTCCGCAAGCGGTTCGCACCCAATGTGGCAAAATCGAACTACTAAGGGGGCTCAGAATGCTCAAGATTATTGCCTGCGACGACGACGTCGCTTTTCTAGATAGGCTGCACCGGATGATCGACCGTTGGTCGAGCGAGACGGGCACGGCGGTCGACGTTGCGCTCGTCACGCGCGGCGAGGACCTGCTGGCCCGCCACGCCGCGTCGCGCGCCGACATCATCCTGCTCGATATGATCATGCCGCTCGTCAACGGCATGGACACCGCCCGCGAGCTGCGCCAGTCCGACACCGCCGCGCGCCTGGTGTTCCTCACCTCGTCGCCCGAGTTTGCGCTGGAATCCTACGAGGTCCGTGCCTTCGACTACCTGCTCAAGCCCGTGGCATACGAGCGCCTGGCGCAGCTGCTTGACGAGCTTTCGAGCATGCGCCCGTCGGCGACCGACGAGCTCGTCATCAAGACGTCTTTCGGCTACCACGCCCTGCGCCTGTCCGACATCGAATATGCCGAGGCTCGCAACAAGCACGTGGTCTTCCACCTGCGCGACGGACGCGACATCGAGGCGTTCGAGTCGTTCCGCAGCGTCGAGGACCGCCTGACGCAAAACGCGGTCTTCTTTAAATGCCATCGCAGCTACCAGGTCAACCTGCGCAACATCGATCATTTCGATCGAACGGAAATCGTCATGCGCTCGGGCGCGAGCATTCCGCTTTCGCGCAGCAGCAAGCAAGGATTCCAAGATGCCTACTTTGCGGTGCGCTTTGAGGGCGGGAGGCGCTGATGCCTGCGCAGGTCGAAATGGTTCTTTGGGCGATTCACCACGCCACGACGCTGCTCTTTGGCGTTTTTGCCTCGGCGGCGCTGTGCGGCGTCGAAATCAATCGGCGCCATTCGCTTGAACTGCTGGGGGTTGGCGCCGCAACCGGTGCCGCCTTCTCGATCGCCAATGCCGTTGGCGGAGAACTGCTTGCCCGTCAGGCGTATCCGCTCGTCGTACACCTGCCGCTTATCGTCTACCTGTGCGTGCGCTACCGTCTGAGTCCGCTTCTTGCGACACTGGGCCTCACCAGCGCCTACCTGAGCTGCCAGTTTAGTAACTGGATGGGTATCGCTGCATTTGCCGCGACCGATTCGCAGATCGCGTACTATCTGGCGCGCATCGCGACCACGCTCGCCGTCTTTGCCATCCTGCTGCATTGGGCACGCGACATCGGCCCGCGTCTGGCAATCAAAAGCCCTACCGAGCTGGAGATCTTGCTGATACTGCCGCTCGTCTACTACATCTTTGACTATGCCACCAACGTCTACACCACGCTGTTCCACTCGGGCTCGGTGGTGACCGTTGAGTTTTTGGCCTTTGCCCTTTGCGCCTTCTACCTTATGTTTCTCGCCGTCTACCTGCGCGAATACGAAGCAAAGGAAGTCGCTGAGCGCGAGCGCTGGATGCTCGAGACGCGCGACAGCGCAGCCATAAAGGAGCTCGAGGCCTGGCGCCAGTCCGGACGCGAGCTGTCGATTCTTCGCCACGACATGCGGCACTTCCTGCGCGGCCTGGCCGTTTTAATTGAGGAGGGCCACACCGACGAAGCGCTCGATCGCATCGATGAGCTCTGCGAGGCCAACGACCGCACTGCCGTGCGCCGTTACTGCGCCAACGAGACCGTCAACATCGTGCTTTCGTCATTTAGCTCGGATATCAACAAGCACGGCATCGCCGCCGACCTGCGCGCCGCCGTGCCCGAAACCGTTCGCGTGAGCGATGCCGACCTGTTCAGCGTACTTTCGAATGCCCTGGAAAATGCCATCATCGCCGCAAGCGCCGCCCCCGAAGGCAAGCGCTTTGTCGACCTTGACCTGCGGCTTGAAGACGGCCAGTTGCTGCTTTTGGTTTCCAACACGTTTGGACGCGCGCCGCGTATGGTCGACGGCATGCCCGTGACCCAACATGCCGGTCACGGTTTTGGCACCAAGAGCATCAAGCTTGCCGTTGAGCGCATGAACGGCAACTGCCAGTTCCGCATCAACGGCGACCGATTTGAGCTGCGCGCTGTGATGTAGGGGCGCGACACTGGACTCGCGGCGCGACTCAACCGCCCTGGTCGCCTTGCCGGTGCAGGCCTGCTACAGCGGCGCGGCCGCCGGGGTCAGCTGCTTAATGTAAGCCCACATGCGCTGCTTGGCGGCCTTGTCGGTGAGCGCCGCCTCAAAACCGTCGAGCGCGAGTACGCGGCGGCCCTGCACGTGGGCGACCAGGCCGGGCTTGAGCATGGCGGTGTCGAAGTCATCGATTGCCACGAGCATGTCGGCATAGGTCTCGCGCATGACATCGGCCGCGCTGTTGTCAAGCAGCAGCACCGCTTCGGGGTCCAGGGCCTCCAGCGCCTCGCGGAACAGCTCGCACGGCAGGGCCTCGCCCGCCGCGACCGTCCCGTCGCCCGCACCGGCAACGCTTGCCAGCGCGCAGAAATCCTCGGGCGCATAACCGATGGCCCCGAGCGCCTTGCGCAGCGCGGCACCATCCGCGCCGGCGGCAAGTTCGCCACCCGAGCGCTCGGCCTCATCCAAATCGCCTTTGACCAGCACGATCGGCGAGCACGCATTGCCCGCGATGCGCACGCCACGCGCCGCAAGCGACGCGAGCTCCTGCTCGGTGGCCTGGGCGATGGCTTCTTTTTTCTGGCTTTGTGACGTGGGCATGCGCTCTCCAATCGTTTGCGTGCCCACCATTATATAAAAGAGCCGCCCGCGAGTGGTTGCTTTACGGGCCGCTGGGTATAAGCACGGTCGTACTGAGTTTTACGCGGCCGTGCCGCGTCACATTATGGAGGTCACCATGGCTGACATTAAGCAGATTACCCCCGAGAACTTCGACGCCGTCGTCAACGACAGCCTGCCCGTACTGGTTGATTTTTGGGCCCCGTGGTGTGGCCCGTGCCGTTCGCTCTCGCCCATCGTGGACGAGGTCGCCAACGAGCTTGCCGGCAAGCTTGCCGTGGCCAAGTGCAACGTCGACGACAACCAGGACCTGGCCATGAAGTATGGCGTCATGAGCATCCCCACGCTGGTTGTCTTTAAGAACGGCGAGGAGGTCGACCGTTCGGTCGGCGCATTACCCAAGGCAAGGCTTCAGGCGCTGCTGGAGAAACATCTGTAATACGCTTGTTACGTATCTGCCGTCCATGAGCGGTTTTGCACCGCTCGCCGGAGCGCCGGGTGCAGGGCGCACGACCACGGATAGTATGGTAGACACAAACAGCCCCCAGTGAACGGGTGCGGGTCAGACGGACTCGCACCCGTTTTCTTATGCGGCGGCCTCAGGGCGGGCGTAGTAGAATCTGAACCACCATATCGCCCCGTACAAAAGGAGATTTCCCATGCATGACGTCGGAATGAACATGAGCCAGCTTGCCATGAGCGTCAAGCAGGTCGACGACACCATTGAGCTCGCCCACGAGTGGAGCCATCAGCTGCTGCATGCGACCGAGAACTTTGACATGGAGCGCATCGGCGCCAAGCTCGAGGCCGCTATGGCTGCGCTGCACGAGGCACACGATGCGCTCGAGGGCTACGAGGACGCCATCGAGGCTGACCACAACTCCGTCGGCTCCGTGAAGCTGGTGTAGCGTGGCCGAGCACGAGCACGCGCACGGCTGCGAGCACGCACATGTTCACGGCGCGGGTGCCGAGGCGAGCTGTCGATGCAGTGGCTCCAGCTCCGAGCTGGTCCGCTTTTCGGTCACCGCGCCCGATGACCTGCTTCGTCGCTTTGACGAGCAGATCGCGCGCCGCGGTGACGTGGCCAACCGCTCCGAGGCCGTGCGCGACCTGATTCGCGCCTCGATCGCCAAGGAGCAGATGCGCACGCCCGACGAGCAGGTCATCGGATCGCTCACCATGATCTATGACCACCATACCGGCGACCTGACGCGCCGCCTGGACGAAGTGCAGCATGATTACACCGACGAGATCGTCTCGACCATGCACGTGCACCTGGATCACCACAACTGCTTGGAGATTCTGGCGCTCAAGGGTCGCGGCGAGCGCGTTTACGAGCTGGCCGACCGCCTGCTGGGCCTGCGCGGCGTTAAGCACGGCGAGCTCACCTGCGCCGCCACCGGGCAAAGTCTAGGACTGTAGCGCACCTGCCAAAAAGGGACAGGTTTGTTTTGGCAGGTTTAACGTTTTACCTACCAAAATAAACCTGTCCCTTTTTGGCAGGTTTTGATGAGGAGAGTCGCATGCGGCATGTGCATATTCATGTGACGGGCATTGTACAGGGCGTTGGCATGCGGCCGTTTGTGTATCGCGAGGCCATGGCGCACGGCATCTGTGGCTGGGTGCTCAACGCGGGCGACGGCGTGCATGTCGAGGCGCACGCTTGCGCCGAGGCGCTCGACGGCTTTGTCGCCGCGCTGTCGGACCACGCGCCTGCGGCAGCCCGCGTGGAGCGTATTGACGTTGCGGATTTGGAACCCGGCACTTGGGATGCCGCCGACGAGCAGGGCTTTCGCATCGTGGCGTCACAGGATCAGACTGCGCATACGACGCTCATCTCGCCCGATATCGCTACCTGCGACGACTGCCTACGCGAGCTGTTCGATCCCGCCGACCGACGCTATCACTACCCCTTTATCAACTGCACCAACTGTGGGCCGCGCTTTACCATCATCCGGTCGCTGCCCTATGACCGAGCGGCTACCTCGATGGACCGCTTTCCCATGTGCCCCGCGTGCGCCACGGAGTATACCGACCCACTTGACCGGCGCTTTCATGCGCAGCCCGATGCCTGTTTTGATTGCGGGCCGCATATTACCTGGCGTGAGGCGGCGGGCGGTATGGAGCTCGAAAACTCGGGGGCGACGCCGGCTGTCGGCGACACGCGCGAGGCCAGCGACGCCATTATCGAGCGCTGTGTTGAATTACTTGCGGCCGGTGGCATTGTTGCCATCAAGGGCCTGGGCGGATTCCATCTGGCTTGCGACGCCGCCAACGAACAGGCGGTGACCGAGCTGCGCCGTCGCAAGCGCCGCAGCAACAAACCGCTTGCTGTTATGGTGCGCGACCTTGGCGGCGCCGAGCGCCTGTGCCATGTCGATGATGCCGAGCGCGACTTGCTGGCCGGCAGCATCCGCCCCATCGTGCTGCTGCGCCGGCGTGGTGCTGGCGAGGGAGATTTCTCCGATGCTCTCGAACTCGCACCGTCCGTTGCGCACGATCTGCCCGAACTCGGCGTGATGCTCCCCTATACCCCGCTTCAGCATCTGTTGCTTGCCGCCGCCGCTTCGCACGGCATGCGCGCGCTGGTTATGACCAGTGGAAACTTGAGCGAAGAGCCTATCGAGACCGACGACGATCTTGCTTGGAAGCACCTCGTTGCCGCCGGTATCGCCGATGCGCTGCTCGGCAATGATCGCGCGATCCTCTCGCGCTACGACGACTCCGTAGTACGTGTGGTCGACGGTGCCGTTATGCCCGTGCGCCGCGCTCGCGGGTACGCCCCGCAGCCGTTGCCGGCACTCGCCAGCGCCGCTCCTTGCGTACTCGCCTGCGGCCCGCAGCAAAAGGCCACGATCGCACTCACGCGTGAGGACTCGGACGGTCCTGCGGCTTGTTTTGTGTCGCAGCATATTGGAGATGTCGAAAACGGCGCGACTTTCGATGCGTGGAACGCCGCGCGTGCGCGCCTGGAAGACCTTTTTGACCTGGTGCCTGCCGCGTTGGCATGCGACTTGCACCCCAGCTACCTATCGAGCCAATGGGCGCGTGAGCAGGCGCGGGAACAGGGCCTGCCGCTTGTCGAGGTTCAGCACCATCATGCGCACATCGCGAGCGTGATGGCCGAGGCCATCGCCGCAGGGCGGCTTGTGCCCAATACGCGCGTTCTGGGTATCGCCTTCGATGGCACAGGCGCCGGCACCGACGGGACCATTTGGGGCGGCGAATTTCTTGTCGCCGACCTTGCCGATTTTGAGCGCGCCGCTCATCTGCGCACCTGGGCACTCCCCGGCGGGGCCGCATCCGTGCGCGACCCCCGACGCAACGCCTTTGCACTGCTCAGCGAACTCGACCTGCTCGAACATCCGGGCGCCGCCCCGCTTTTGGATAGCATTGACGAGCAAACACGTAGCGTGACGACCACGATGATCGAGCGGAACATCAACAGCCCGCGCACGAGCAGCATGGGCCGCTTGTTTGACGTCGCGGCGGCAATCTTGGGCATCTGCGGCACTGCAACCTACGAGGGCGAACCCGCCATCGAGCTCGAGGCCGCCGCTTGGCGCGCTTTTGGCAACGAAAACAGCCATTCCACTGGCAATCAGGCGGGTGTATCCGCATCCGCTTCAACATCACTGGACAGGTTGTTCAGATACGTATTATCTACAGACCCCCTATCCGGCATTTTTGGCCCCATTTGGACTAAAAAGAGCTCTCCAGACACCCCGTTAGCGGCGAATATGTCTGCGGAACACCCCAAATCGACCCATTTGGGGTGTTCGAAGACGGCTTTTGCCACCCAGAGCCCATCACAAAAATACGTATCTGAACTAACTGTCCAGGCGGCCTCGGATAGCTCCCTCGTTTTGGACCAAAGACCATTTTTTGAGGCGCTTTTGGAGGGAATTGAGGCCGGCGCGCCGGCCGACAAGCTCGCGCTCGACTTCCATATCGCCATCGCGCGTGCATCGGCCCGCATCGCAAGCGAAATCTGCGCCCGCGAAGGCATCGACACCGTCGCGCTCTCGGGCGGCGTGTTCATGAACCGACTTTTGCTTCAGCTCCTCACACGCGAGCTCAAAGACGCCGGTCTTGCCGTCTTGGTTCCCCACACCGTGCCCGTCAATGACGGCTGCATCGCCTACGGCCAGGCGGCGGTCGCTCGCGCTCGGCTCACGCAGGTCATACCGCAGTAAGCTGTTTGGCCAGCCCATGCGCCGCCGTCTCACAGGTGTAACGCGTTTGCCCGCAACCCCCGCGAGCGCTACCATCAACTGATGGATAATTAAGCGCCTATCCAGCGCTAAGCGTATAAAAGGGGAACATTATGTGCCTTGCCGTTCCCGGTAAAGTGGTCAAACGCGACGACGACCTTAAGGCGACCGTCGACATGATGGGCATCGAGCGCCCGGTGTCGCTACGACTCGTGCCGATGGCGCAGGTAGGCGACTATGTTCTCGTTCATGCCGGCTTTGGCATCCAGATTGTCGACGAGCAGGAAGCTCAAGAGACGCTCGATCTCGTCAACACCATGACCGAGCTGGTCGAAGAGGATCAGCTCGCCACCAACCCGGCCGAGGCGTACTAGTGGCGGCGGCGCAGCCGGCTCGCTCCGGTATCGATTTTTCGGCATTCCGCGATCCCAAGCTCGCTCGCGAACTCATCGACCGCATTCATGAGCTTGTCGGCAACCGCACCATCAACCTGATGGAAGTCTGCGGTACGCATACCGTGAGCATTGGTCGCTATGGCTTTCGCTCCATTATGCCGACGGGGCTCAAGCTGCTGAGCGGTCCGGGCTGCCCCGTCTGCGTCACCGCCAACCGTGACATCGACCACGCAATCGCACTCGCCAAGATGGATGGCGCCATCATCACCACCTTTGGCGACATGATGCGCGTGCCCGGGTCGTCTACCTCGCTCGCCGCACAAAAGGCGGCGGGGCGCGACATCCGCATCGTATACTCCCCGCTCGACGCGCTCGATATTGCCGAACACAACCCCGACCGCCCGGTCATCTTTATGGGTGTGGGCTTTGAGACCACGACGCCCACCATCGCCGCCGCCATTTTGGAGGCAGATGTGCGCGGGCTCCAGAACTTCTCGGTCTATTGCGCTCACAAGACCACGCCGCCGGCGCTGCGCGCGATTGCTAACGACCCCGAGACGACCATCGACGGCTTTATCCTGCCGGGCCATGTCGCCACCATCGCTGGGCTTGCGCCCTTTGGCTTTTTAGTCGACGAGTTTAAGACCCCGGGCGTGGTTACCGGATTTGAGCCGGTCGATATTCTGCAGGGCATCTGCATGCTGGTTCAGATGGTTGTTGAGGGACGGCCCGCAATCGACAACGCGTACCGCCGCGGCGTCAATGCGGACGGCAATCCCGTGGCGCGCCAGCTGGTCGAGAAGGTATTTGAGCCGTGCGATACCACATGGCGCGGGCTGGGGCCGATTGCCGCCTCGGGTCTTTCCATCCGTCCCGAGTTCTCGCGTTTTGACGCCGGCGTCCGCTATGACGTGCCGATCGAACCGACGGTCGAGCCGCGCGGATGCCGTTGCGGCGACGTGCTGCGCGGGGCCATTGCACCGAGCGACTGCCCGTTGTTCGGCCACGCCTGCACGCCCGAGCATCCTGTTGGCCCGTGCATGGTGAGCTCGGAAGGCAGCTGTGCGGCGTACTACCGTTACCAAGGCTAGCCCGAACATCCCCGATTGGAGTTTTCGATATGTCTCGTACTGCTACCGATAGCACTGTCCTGCTGGGCCATGGCTCCGGCGGGCAGATGATGAAACGCATCATCGACGAGGTCTTTCTGGATGCCTTTGGGTCGCCCGAGCTGCTCGAAGGCAACGACGCCGGCGTCGCCGCCCTGCCCGGCAGCGGGCGCATCGCCATGTCGACCGACAGCTTTGTGGTGACGCCGCAGTTCTTCCCCGGTGGCAATATCGGCAGGCTCGCCGTGTGCGGAACCGTCAACGACGTCGCGACCTCGGGCGCCAACGTGCGCTACCTTTCGTGCGGTTTTATCCTCGAAGAGGGCTATCCCATGGATAAGCTGCGCCAGATTGTACAGGCCATGGCCGAGACGGCACGCGAGGCAGGCGTCAAAATCATCACCGGCGACACCAAAGTGGTCGAGCGCGGCGGGGCCGACGGCGTCTACATCAATACCGCTGGCGTGGGCGAGGTGCCTGCGGGCGTGGCGCTCAGCGGTGCAAACTGCCAGCCCGGCGATGTCATCCTGGTCTCGGGCACGCTGGGCGACCACGGCATCGCCATCATGAGCCAGCGCGAGGGCCTGGCGTTCTCGAGCAGCATCGAGAGCGACGCCGCGCCCCTCAACCACCTGATTGCCGACGTGCTGGCCGCCGCCCCCGACACACGCTGCTTCCGCGACCCCACGCGCGGCGGCCTGGCGTCCACGCTCAACGAGTTTGCGCAGGCCAGCGACGTTGCCATGGAAATCGATGAGGACGCCGTGCCCGTGCGCCCCGACGTGCAGGCCGCCTGCGAGATGCTCGGCTACGACGTGCTGCAGGTGGCAAACGAGGGCAAGATGGTCGCCGTGGTGCCAGCCGAACAGGCCGACGCGGCGCTAGCAGCCATGCGCGCCGCCCGCTACGGCGAGAACGCCGCCATCATCGGTCGCGTGCTGCCGGTCGCCGAAGGCGCTCGTCCCGCCGTGCGCGTGCACACCGGCTGGGGCTCGACCCGCATCCTCGACATGCTCGTGGGAGAGCAGCTGCCGAGGATTTGCTAGCGGCAAAGGGCCACATCCGCCGCAGCGCAGCTCGAGGCTGCTACAGATATTCAGATTCCAGGCACGCCCGACACGCAAGCCCAGTATCATGGGGTGCGCTTTACAACTCAAACGGCAGGAGCACCCATGGCAGCAGCCTTTTCCCATGTGATCTTTGATCTGGACGGCACCATCCTCAATACGCTCGAGGACCTGGCGGCCGCCGGCAACCATACCTGTGAGATGCACGGCTGGCCCACGTTTGCCGTGGACGAATACCGCTACAAGGTGGGAAACGGCATGCTCAAGCTGGTCGAGCGCTTTATGCCCGCCGAGTACGCGGGCGACGGCCGAATGTTTGAGCAGACGCTTGCCGAGTTTAGGGCCTATTACGGCGAGCACAAGGAGGATCACACCGCCCCCTACGATGGCACGATCGAGATGCTCGACCGCCTGCGCGCCGCTGGCATTCAGCTTGCCGTGCTCACCAACAAGGACCATATTTCGGCGGCCCCGCTTATCGAAAAGTACTTTGGTCCCGATCGTTTTGCGCTGGTGCAGGGTCGCGTCGACGCGTATCCGCCCAAGCCCGAAGCCCCCGTCACGCTGCATGTGATGAATGAGCTGGGCGCCGACCCGGCGAACACGCTCTACGTAGGCGATTCGAATGTCGATGTTCTGACCGGCCACAACGCCGGCCTTAAGAGCGCCGGCGTCACCTGGGGCTTCCGCGGCCGAGCAGAGCTGGAGGCCGCCGGCGCCGACTACGTGGTAGACACCCAGGACGAGCTCGCCACGCTGATCCTGGGCGAGTAGCGAGCCGCCCACCAATAAAGTTGCGGTGAAACAGGGACTGATTTCCGGCCTACTGGCCCCAAACAGTCCCTATTTCACCGCAACTCAGATGGGCGCGGGGTAGCTAATTTGGGACGAGGCTCTTTTAGCTTCCTCAGCAACGGCAACGCCGCAGGCAGAACATGGTGCAAACAAACCTGACCCCTTTGCACCAATCCCAACAATGGCAACGCCGATGTACTGGCAAAGCCAGCGAGCGGCGTCCAGGACGAACAAGTTGGCATGAAAAAGGCGAGGCATTGACCTTCTGGTCATGCCTCGCCTTTTGAATGACAAATTGTCGTCCTGGGCGGCGCGCAGCGTCGAGCCGTTACGCGGTTCGTAGAACCGCGTAACTAGTTAGCTCAGCATCGCATCCATCATCTCGGAGTTGACGGAGTCGTCAGCAGACCACTCGCCGTCGTCGTTGCAGGTGTACTTGAAGATAACCGTGGTCTTCCTGGGCTCGGTGGCCTTGGTCACATCGACCATCACCTCGCCAGCCATCTTGTACAGCTCGTCATCGGAAGGCATCGCATCAAGCGCAGCGACCTGCTCCTGATACTGGGTGGAGAAGTCCTCGACGATCTTGTTCATAGACTTGCAGGTGATGGAGACCTCTGCGGTTGCAACGCCCTTGTCCTCGTCGACCGTCACGTCGCCGATCTCGTAATCAAAACCCTCGAGATAGGTCTTGGCATACTCCTTGGGATCGATGCCCAGCTGCTCGAATTCGTCGCCCGAAGCCTCTTCCAGACCAGAGAGGAAATCGTCGCCACCGTTTTTGACCTCATCGAACTGAGTCGTAAGGTCCTCGGTGATGAGTTCTTCGATCGAGGGGCCTCCGCAACCGGAAAGCACGACCACGCATGCAACCAAGACGGCCATGAGGGGCGCAAGCAGCAGCTTCTTTTTCATGTTGTCCTCCCAATAAGCGGCACCGTGCCTCCCAACACGGCGCACGTTGTAATAAGTAAGCTCATACTATCCACTTATGAACACCCCCGACAGCACGAAAGCGCGGTCGGTTCGTTTTAGCGTCCGAACGGTCTGCGAGTCCGCTCAGCGTGCAATAAAGCGCATCGGTACCGTGCAATAAAAAAGGATGGCCGGACAATCCGACCACCCCAAAACATCCTGTGAATGCCGCGATTTACTTGCGGACAACCTTGACGATAGCATCGCCGGCGACGACAGCGGAGTCGGCCTCGACGGCGAGCTCGACATCGGCGAACTCGGCGGTGTTGGACACGGCCACGACGACGCAGTCCTTGTAACCGGCAGCGGCGATCTTGGCGCGGTCGATCTTGAGCATGGGCTGGCCGGCCTTCACGACATCGTCAGCCTTGACGAAGCCCTCGAAGCCGTCGCCGTTCATGTTGACGGTATCGACGCCAACGTGCACCAGGACCTCGATGCCGCTATCGGACTGCAGGCCCACAGCGTGGCCCATGGTGACGGTCACCTTGCCGTCGCAGGGAGCGTAGACCAGGTCGTCCTCGGGCCACACGGCGCAGCCCTTGCCCAGAACCTCGCCACCAAAGACGGGATCAGGCACATCGGCCATCTTGATGACCTTGCCCTTGACGGGCGAGCACAGCACGTCGGCACCGGCAGAAGCAGAGATGGAGGCCGGAGCAGCGGCAGCCGCGGGCTCAGCCTTCTTCTTGAACATGTCAAACAGACCCATACGTTTTCTCCTCTTGATTAAGCGCAACGTAGTGCGCATGCCTATGGTGATTATAGTGCCAAATGGACCAAAAACTAAGGTGGGGAGTCGAATCGAAAACCCCGCCGACGTCTTTGTCCCATCGATAGCCGTTTTGTTGATTAGCCCTCGATGAGCCCCAAGTGCACAAAGGCGTTCCAGATGCCATCGTCGTCAACGCCGGTGGCCGCGTAGTCGGCGGCCGGTCCGGCGTTCGGTAGAACGCCGGAACCTAAATCCCCTATTCCAGGCCTTCCACGCCGTTGGACTTGATGATCTTCTGGTATGCGAAGAAGCTGTCCTTGCGGCGGCGCTCGTAGGTGCCGGTGCCGTCGTCGTACTTATCGACGTGGATGAAGCCGTAGCGCTTGCGCATCTCGCCGGTGCCGGCGGACACCAGGTCGATGGGGCCCCACCAGGTGTAGGCGATCAGGTCGACGCCATCGGCGACGGCCTCGTCCATGGCCTTGATGTGGCTCTGCAGATAGGCGATGCGGTACGGATCGTGGATGGAGCCGTCCTCCTCGACCTCGTCGTAGGCGCCCATGCCGTTCTCGACCACCATCAGCGGAATCTCGTAGCGGGCGTAAATCTCGTTGAGGGCGATGCGCAGGCCCAGCGGGTCGATCTGCCAACCCCAGTCGGTGGACTCCAGGTAGGGATTCTTGCCGCCAAAGGTCATGTTGCCCTCGGTCATCTCGTGGTCCTCGTGGGTACCCACGGTGCCGGACATGTAGTAGCTAAAGGTGTAGAAATCGACCTTGCCGTCGGCGATATCCTGCAGGTCGCCGTCCTCCATCGCAAGCTCGACGCCGTTCTCGGCCCAGAAGCGCTTGGCGTAGAACGGGTACTTGCCGCGCACCTGCACGTCGGAGCAGTACCAGTTCATGGAGTTCATCTGCTGCTGCGTGGCGAATACGTCGACCGGATCGCACGTGGCGGCATAGGAGAGGATGAAGCAATCCATGTTGCCCATCTTGAACTGCGGGTAGTGCTCGTGGGCGTAGCGCACGACGCGGCCGCTGGCCACGAACTGATGGTGCAGGGCCTGATAGCGCTGCTGGGCGGTGGTCTTGATGGCGCTTGCCGGGCCCTCGAAGCCCTGGATCAGGCCAGTTTCCATCATGGCGCCCATGTCCATAGTGCCGCAGTTGATCTCGTTGAAGGTGAGCCAGAACTTAACCTTGTCCTGGTAGCGGTCGAAGACGGTCTGGCAGTACTTCTCAAAGAAGCCGATGAGCTCGCGGCTCGCCCAGCCGTTGTACTTCTCGACCAGGTGATAGGGCATCTCGTAGTGCGAGAGGGTCACGAGCGGCTCAATGTTGTGAGCGCGCAGGCAGTCGAAGACGCGATCGTAGAAGGCGAGGCCGGCCTCGTTGGGCTCGGCGTCGTCGCCGTTGGGGAAGATACGGCTCCAGGAGATGGACATGCGGAACATGTTGAAGCCCATCTCGGCGAACAGCGCGATGTCCTCCTCGTAGTGATGGTAGAAATCGATGCCGTCATGGTTGGGATAGAAGCGGTTGGGGTCGATATCGATCGTGATCTGGCGCGGCTCTTTATAGCTGCCGCCCAGGAAGTGGTCGTCGACGGAAGCACCGCGGCCGTCCACGTTCCAAGCGCCCTCAAACTGGTTGGCGGCGGTGGCGCCACCCCAATAGAAACCCTCGGGGAACTTGATGTTTGCCATGAGCATCTCCTTTGCATCGTGGGTCGATAAGCCGAGTATCGCCCACGCGGGAGACATGCGGGGGCGGGCACGCCAAGCCCGACACTTCTTTTCGCGTCCGCCGCCTGCCGTCGCCCCGCCCCTGACACTTCCTGATACCTGCCAAAAAGGGACAGGTTTATTTTGGTCGGTTTTATCTGGGCAAACGCTGACGATAGGCCGCCGGCGTGCAGCCATAGCGCTCGACAAACTTTTTGTAGAAGAAGCTCATGTTGGCATAACCCGCCTCGCGCGCCGCGGCTTCTGCAGTGGCGCCGGCTTCGAGCAGTGCCGCCGCGCGCGCCAGGCGGCTCTCCTGCACCAGCTGCATAAACGTGCGACCTGTCTGCCGTTTGAGCAGCGCGCTTGCGTAGTTGGGACTCAGGTGCAGATGGCGGGCCACGTCGTCGAGCGTGCAGTCGCGGGCATGGCGCTCAATGTAGCCCATCGCCGCCGCAACTTGCGCCGATGGCAGCGCGGGTGCATCCGTTTGCAGCAGGCCGGCTTCGTAGCTTTGCATGAGCTCAACCAGCAGCAGCTCGAACAGCCTCGACACGATCTGGGGGCTCGCCGGTGTTGGCTCCAGGCGCTCGCAGAGCATCTCCTGCATATAGCGGCGCACGCGACGGCTGCCGCCCGTATGGAAATGCACGTGACCGCGATGGTCGGTTTCATCATTGAGGGCGTTGAGCAGGAACCGCGAGACCGTGCTTGCGGGCGAAAGGCTTTGCTCCAGGCTGCGGCTGAGCATTGGCCGCGAAATGATGACGCTCAGCATAATGTCGTGCTCGCCGAGCTCGCCTACGGCATGCGGGCAGGCGGCATCGAGCAGGAGCACCTCGTTTTGAGCAAGCGTGAGCGCCGCACCGTTAACGATTTGCGGCGCTCGTCCTCGATAGACATAGCTGATTTCGACATAATCATGCACGTGTTCCGGCACAGGATTGAAGCGCGAGTTGCGCACAATCGATAAGCCCTCGGGCATGCCCTCTTGGTGCAGGATGAGCGTCGGGTTGCCGATTTTACGGATATGCCGACCATCGACATCTGCTTGATTACCTTGACCGAGTGCATCGTTCCAGTCGTAATGGGCACCCGCACGGTAGGCTCGCTCACTGTCGGTCAGCTCGAGCAGCAGGTTATCCAGATGCGCGATTTCCATTACATCACCATCGTTGATTCGGTCATATTCTGTCGTGATTTTGATATTAGCAGGACGGCGCGCTCGGCGTACTCTGGCGTCAATGGGTTTGAAAGGTTGATTTTGGAGGAGCGTATATGGCGGCGTATTTTGAGCAGGTGCTTGGCGGCACTTATGACAACCATGTGCTTCCGTTCTTGTGGCTTAAGGGCGAGGTGCGCGAGACAATCACCGAGTATCTGGAGCAGATCGCCGGCGCGGACATCCGCGAGGTCTGCCTCGAGTCGCGCACGCATCCCGATTTCTGTCACGACGACTGGTGGTCCGACCTGTGGTTTATTATCGACGAGTGCAAGCGCCTGGGGCTGAAGATCTGGCTGCTCGACGACGCGCACTTCCCCACGGGCTATGCCAATGGCGCGCTCGAAGGCGAGGGCGTCGACCTCGCGCTCAAGAAGACCGTGCTCAAGCATCGCACGATAACGGTTGTCGGTCCTCAGCCGTCCACGACTATCAAGCTCGGCAATCTCATGGATCCCACGGAGCGCTTTGTGGGCGCAGCGGCTTTTGACGCCGCCGGTATGCCGCTCGATCTTGCGCTTGCTGTTGAGCATGCCGACGACGGCACCCCTATCCGCCTGCGTTTTGACGCTCCCGCCGGCGTTACCACGATTGAGCTCTACGTCACCAGCCAAAAGACCGGCTTTCGCGATGAGTACATCAACATGGTCGACGCCGCCTCGTGCCGCGTGCTGATCGATGCCGTCTACGAGCCCACATTTGAGCATCTGGGCGACGAGTTCGGCAAGACCATCCTGGGCTTTTTCACCGACGAGCCCGGCTTTATGAACGAGAAGGGCACCACGCTTGACGATGCTTCTACCAGTAGCTTTATCGGGCGAGGCGACCTAGCGCTGCCATGGTCGGACGAGCTTACCCACCGCCTGCGCGATACGCTTGGCGAGGGCTGGCCCACCAAACTGCACGGCCTTTGGACGCGCGAGGCGGACGGCGCCCGGACCCGCCACGCCTATATGGACCTTGCCACGCAGCTCTACCGCGCGTGCTTTGACGAGCAGATCGGCGACTGGTGTCGCGCGCACGGCGTCATGCACATTGGCCACGTGATCGAGGACAAGAGTTGCCACACGCGCCTGGGCCAGGGTGCCGGACATTACTTCCGCGCGATCGCGGGGCAGGACATGGCCGGCATGGATGTGGTCATCAACCAGCTCGTCCCCGGCGTCGACCGTGGGCACTACAGCTATTTCCACGGCGCGTGGAACATGGAGTTCTTTACGTACGCGCTTGCCAAGCTGGGCTCTTCGGCCGCGCGCCTCGACCCCAAAAAGCAGGGGCGTTGCATGGCCGAGGTCTTTGGCGCCTTTGGCTGGCACGAGGGCCTGCGCGAGATGAAATGGATTGCCGACCATATGCTCGTCCGCGGTATTAACTGGTTTACGCCACACGCGTTTAGTATGGCCCCCTTCCCCGATTGGGACTGCCCACCGCATTTTTACGCACACGGCAGCAACCCGCAATGGCCGCACTTTGGCCAGCTCATGCGCTATATGAATCGCACGGCAACGCTCCTTTCGGGAAGCAACGCCGCTCGCCCCGTCGCCATCCTGTACCACGCCGACGCCGAGTGGGCCGGCAACGCCATGCCCATCGAGCGCGTGGCGGCCGAGCTCACGCGCGCGCAGATCGACTTTGATTTTGTGCCGGCAGAAGCTTTTGAGGATAAGGAGCGTTACGAGGTTTCGATTGCCGATGGAACGCTTGCCGTTAACGGCTGCCGTTATCAGGCGTTTGTTCTGCCCGGAGCCTCGTTTATTGGCGCTGCTACGACGGAGGCGGCGAGGCGCATGATGGCCGCGGGCGTTATGGTGCTTGCCGTCGACAAGGTGCCGAGTGCGCTCTATGACGCGGATGGCGCGGCCGAGCTGGACGGGCTTACGGCGACGCCGCTTGCCGGCGTGGCGGACGTGCTGGCAGCCGCGGGACTGCAGACCGTTGTGACCGGCACGCCCCAGCCCTGGCTGCGCGCACTGCGCTATGAGCGCGCGGGCGAGACCTATGTGATGCTAGTCAACGAGCATCCGCGTGAGAGCATTCGCTGCACGGTTGCACTTGCTCGAGGCGAGCGCCTGCGCGGCACGCGTCTCGACCTGCTGAACGGTACCGATCCCGTTGCGTTTGACAGTGCGCTGGAGCTGGAGCCCTTCGAGAGCTGCATTGTTGTTCTGGGAGCAAACGGCGAAGTCGAATCCAATAGCAGCGCGGACACGAGCGGAAGCGCGGATGGTGCGCCCGTCCTCGATATCGACGGTCCCTGGACCGTCGCCCTCTCCCCCGCCGGAGGCGACGGGGCCTTTGGCGAGCCGCAAAAGCTCGAGCACCTGTGCGACCTCACGGCCGAGCAGTTCGCCGGCACCTGCGGCACATACCGTTACCGCACGTCATTCGAGCTGGCCGATGACCTCGCCGACACCGCCATTGACCTGGGTGATGTCTACGAAGTCGCGACGCTCACGCTCGACGGGCACTCGCTCGGCACGCGTATCTGCCCGCCCTACCGCTTTGCCGCCGGCCCGCTTGCCGCCGGCACGCACGAACTCACCATCGACGCCATCAACACACTCGACCATGCGATTCCCGACATTTTCGCCCTCACCGAGCCCATCGCCCCCAGCGGCGTCCTTGGCCCCGTTACCCTTTGTGGGCAAAACCTGCCAAAATAACCCTGTCCCTTTTTGGTCGGTTTAGTGAGTGCGGGAGTTCGCATGGATATCAAACGCAAGATTACCGAGGCGCAGGGCCTAACCCCTACCGAGCAGCAGCTCGGCATCTCGGCCCTTGCCATGGGCGAGGAAATCCGTGGACTGTCCATTAAGGAGTTTGCTGCCCGCACCAACGTTTCGGTCGCGAGCGTGCACCGCTTTTGCAAAAAGCTCGGCCTCGAGGGCTTTAAGGACCTCAAGGTCGAGCTTATGCGCCTGGCAACCGAGGCTGGCAACCGCCGCGACGTGGACATCAACTTTCCCTTCGACGCCACGTCCACGCCCGCGCAGGTCATGGAGCGCATGGAGGGTCTCTACCAGACCACGCTAGCCGAGACGCAGGAGCTACTCGACCCCGTGCAGCTCGACCATGCTGCCAAGCTTATCGCCAACGCCCGACAGGTCGACATCTACACGGGCTCGCACAACCTCTACCCAGCGGAAATGTTCCGCGATCGCCTGCTTTCCGCCGGCAAAAGCGCCACATGCTATAGCAGCATCGAGGCCCAGGTGCGCACGGCGCTCGCCTCGGATTCCGACCGCGCGGCGATCGTTATCTCCTACAGCGGTCTTGCCCCCAACCTCAGGGAAATCTTGCCGATTCTCAGCAGCCGGCATGTTCCCGTCATTGTCATCGGCACGCCCTATTGCGCGCGTATTCACCCCGGCTTTGCCGCCTACCTCACGGTGAGCGATCACGAGAGCATGACGCACCGCATCACACAGTTCGCCAGCCACATCGCCGTGCAATACGTGCTCGATTCGCTCTACAGCAGCTACTTCGCCAAAGACTACGCCCGCTGCTCCGAATTCCTAGAGCGCTCATTCCCCTACACCCGCCTGCCGGGCCTGAAGTAAAACGAGCGTGGATTTTCGGACACTTATCTAACGAGAGTGGATAATCTCCCACTTTGAGCCCGCATGGGGGCCAAAAACGGGAGATTATCCACGCTCATTTCCGAGTAGTCGTTGGACGTTCTTAAACGACTAGTCAAACAAGAACGTCCCCAATGACCACTCTGGCAACGCCGATGTTTTGGTACCGACAGCGAAAGCCCGCCAGAGCGAGCAAGGTGCCTTGAAACAAGGCGGCATTGACCTTCTGGTCATGCCGCCGAAGTTGAAAGGCAGATTGCCGCTCTGGCGGGCTTGCAGCGTCAAGCCGTTACGCGGTTTGTAAAACCGCGTAACTTAACGAGCTCCGTACTGCTCGTAGTAGGCGTCGATGGCGGTCTTGAGCTCGTCGTCGATGACGACCTTGCCGTCGATCTCGTGGTTGTAGAGGGTCTCGACGACCTCGGCCATGGAAACGATGCTCGCGACGGGGAAGCCGTACTTGGCCTCGATCTCCTTCTGCGCGGTGGTCACGCCACCCTTGCCGACCTCCATGCGGTTGAGGGACACGATCAGACCCTTGATCTCGACATCGGCAGCAGCCTTGACCTTGGGATAGGTCTCGTCGATAGACTTACCGCTGGTAGTGACGTCCTCGACCATGATCACGCGGTCGCCGTCCTGGGGCTCGTAGCCCAGCAGGTTGCCCTTGTCGGCACCGTGGTCCTTGGCCTCCTTGCGATCGCAGCAGTACTTGACCTCCTTGCCGTACAGCTCGTGGTAGGCGATCGCGGTCACGACGGCCAGGGGAATACCCTTGTAGGCCGGCCCGAACAGCACGTCAAAGTCATCGCCAAAGTTATCGTGGATGGCCTGGGCATAATACTCGCCCAGCTTCTTGAGCTGATAGCCCGTCACGTAGGCACCGGCGTTCATAAAGAACGGGGACTGACGGCCGCTCTTGAGCGTAAAGCTGCCGAACTTAAGAACGTCGGACTCGACCATAAACTTGATGAACTCTTGTTTGTAAGCCTCCATGCGGGCTCCTCTCGTAATCGCGTACGTGCCCTCCAGTTTAGCGCAGGCAGGACGTCGATGCGGTCGCGCTTTGCCGAGTCTGCAACCGGCAAAAACCACCACAAAGGTGCCTGTCCCCTTTGTGGTGGTTTTGGTGCGCTATGAGGCGTTGGCCAGGCGGCTCCAGAGCTCATCGATATCGATTTGGTCGCCGCCGCTCAGGTAGCCGGTGCGAATAAAAGCCTCGTTGTAGATATAGATGTCATGAGCGCTGTCGCCATCGTCTTCGGTGTCGTCGGCCATAATCACGTAACGGTGGCCGTCAAGCGCTTTGACCAGCCAATACAAGGCATCGTCAATCGTGCATTTCTCCTGCACCATCGCTGCGTCGCCAATCGCACCGATGAGTGCCCGTTCGCCCTTCGTATAGCCGCCTACCGAGAGTAGAATCGCCACGCTATCGTCTCCGCCGCCCGGTTCAAGCTCCTCGTACTCGGACTCCGAAAGCGGTATCGCGCTATTTGCAAGTTCGTCCACATCGTCCGAAACCTTGGAAAAGGTAAAGGCGAAAAATCCCGCGTCATCGACGGCGCCGTAGCCCACGTTCTCGCCTTGCCACTCATAATTTTGATGTTTGAGCAGGCGCACCAGATCGGCACCACCCAGGTTGATTGCGGCATAGACCGTCACGTTGGCATTGTCGTCCACGCAGGCGGCGTCCGCTGTGCTTGCTGCTTTAGCGCCACCCGCGCCGCCCGCAGTGCCCGAGCAGCCAGCCAGCGCGCAAGCCGCCGCGCCCGCGCCCGCCACAAAGGCCGCACGGCTCATCGTCATCTCGTTCATCATGTTCGTCCCTCGCTATGTTATTGGCCGCGTCGCGCTTAGCCGAGCGCGCGCCCGGTCTTCTCCTGCCAAAATTCGTCAATCGTGGGGGCACCGCCGCCCTGGGTAAACGTACCGGTCTTGATAGCCTCCTCGGTAATGAGGTCCAGGCGATAGTCGCCGTTTTCCATCGGGCTCACCATGGCAACGTGACGCGCCATGTTGGAACCGTAAACGCACGCGATCCACGAGCCCGAGGTAATCTGTGCCCGATCCTCGACCGGCACCGAAAAGCCCGCGATAACGTCCTCGCAGCTCGAATAGCCCGCAAGTTGCAGCGTAAACATCACGGTGCTCCCGGTTCCGCCCTTGTCGAGCTTTCCGATTTCGTCCTCACCGAGCCATTCGGTTGCGCCGTCCTTGCTGATATTGCAGACGCTGAGGACGCGGCCTGCCTCGTTCTCGTACATCTCGAGCGCATCTTGCCAGGTATAGCCCTGTTGCGACGCAAATTCCTGCAACTGCCAGCCCTTAAGCTCGAGCAATGCCGCGATGCTGATGTTGCGGTGCGCATCCCAGCAGTCGTCCGACCACGTATCAAACGCATCCGTCGAGCCGCCGTCCGCATTCGAGCTGCCGCCCGCATCACCGGAATCGCCCGATGACGAGCCCGCGTCCATCTTGTCCTTTACCGGGCGGTCGTCGTTAAAACCCGTCGTATCCTGCGCCTGCTGTCCACCGCACCCCGCAAGCGTCAGCAGCGCCGTTCCCGCCGCCACGACAAACGCCGTGCGCGAAATAACCGTCTCCCTCATCGTTGTTCCTTTCCCGTTCTTTATTACGGTGCCGAGAAACACGCCCGGCATCGATTCAGACATAGCCCGCTCACGCTATTGACGAGGCAGTTCCGTCCAGCCAAAACCGGGCTCAAAGCCATCGCGTGTGCCGATCACATCGCCCGAGCCGTTCACCCAAGCTTGGTCCGCCATCACCGAAACCTCGACATCGGTGCCGTCGGGCCTGGTGTAATGATTGACTCCGCGAATGGCATCGGAATACGAGGCCGCGCCCGTTCCCACACCTGCGCTAGAGAAATTGGCCGCACTGGCGGCCATGTTCGCGGCGTGTTGACGATCGCTGCGGTCGAACCATGCCTGTTGGTAACTGTCGAACGCCGCCTGCTGCGAAGCATGCATCTGCTGCCAGGCTGCAAACTGCTGTTGCTGCTGGGCGATATTCATCTGCGTACGTTGGCGCTGCTCAAGCACCATCTGCTGCTTTTGAGCGCATGCCTCGCGCGCAAGCTCCGGGTTGAGCCGCAGGGTCGATGCCATTGAGGCGAGCGCCGTAGAGGCCGCCTCGTCCAGACGGCCCGCTGGCGCAACCAAGCAGAAGCTGTCTCTGATACGCCACTGCAACAGGTCGGCCGCTCCCAGCTTGAACGGCGCCTCGTCTGGGCAATCGCCCTGATCCGAGGCCTGCTCCTGCGCGACACCCTGCCCTGCCGCCGCAGCCACCTGGCGCTCGCGCAGGCGCTTGCCCAGAACGCCGCCGATGAGCCCGCTCGAAAGGCCCGCGCCCAGCAGCGCCTCGGCCCCGGCGGCAATGCCTTTACCCATAGAGCCCGCGATTCCGCCAATCGAGGCCACATAGCCCTCGACTTTGGCAGCCACCGCAAGCTCGGTGGGCACTGGAGCGCCCGCAAGCTGATATCGGCGCATGCCGCACTCATAGATCACATCGCTCGGTTCCATCGAAAAGCCCTGAATCGCAAAGTCGTTTGCCGCCTCGCGCTTTACGCGGGCACGCTCGTGCTCGATATCGACCGCCGCGCTCGATGGGTACGGCTGCTCGGCCACAACCTCCGCCTGCGCGCCCAGCTGTGCCGCACAGGCCTGGGCCAACTCGTCGCACGCTGTCTCCACGTGCACAAACGCCTTGCGCTCGGTTTGCGTGGGAATGCGCTTGGCAACGGCGCCCGCATCCACGTAGCAGAGCTCGGAGCGGTACACAATCCGCTCGCCCGCGGGGCCCGCCGCCGTCACGCCAACCGAAATCGGGCAGTCGAAGCTACCGCTACGCTCAAGATGTGCCTCTTCGATACGCCAATCCCGCGGCAATGCCACCTGCGCGAGTGCCTGACCGCCAGAAACATCGCATGCGGTATGGAGCTCGAGGTCGCCGACGCGGGGAGCACCCGCCGAGGCTGTGCCGCCAGACGGTGACGCGGCCTCGACACTCCGCTTTGGCGCATCTGCCGGCACGGCCACGCTCGGCTCGCAACCTTCACCCGCGCTATCATCGTCAACCGCATCATCCACAGACCCCGTGGCATCCGGGCCGCATGCAACGCCCTCGAGCCGGACGCCGCAACCCGGGCAAAACCGCACCGGCACACCGGCAACCCGAGGCAGTTGCGCCCCGCATGCCGGGCAGAATCTCAAGTCACTCATCCCGTACATCCCTCATTTCATTGGCTGTTCTTGATGGCGGCAAGCTGTCGCCACAGTTCCTCGGCACCGTCGAGGCGATATGCCGTCTTGTCGAGCACGATATTCTTGCCCTCGAGCTCCACCGATCGCTCCGAGCCGTCCGCATAGACAAAAACGAGCGTGCAACCGGCGTCGCTCATCCGCTCATCCACCTCATCTCCCACGATGCAGCCGTCGAGCGCGGCAAAGGTCGATGCGACCAGCTCGGCATCGTCGGTCTCATAGACCGTCCGTGCCTCTCCGTCCTCGATAAGCTTGACCGCCACCGGAGCGGCGGCACAATCATTGAGCGATGCTTGTGCGGCAGTCTTTCCCTGAGCGCCATGGGCGCCGGCGCCGTAAGCTCGCATGAGTGTCACCGCCGCGGCAACAACAACCACGGCGATAAGCGCGACCGCAATTTTATTAGACGCGCAACCCCGAGACGCCATAGACGCACTCCTTCCGTTCTGCTTCGCTCAACATCACATTCATATGCCTTTGAGCGCCAAAACGGCAGGTGACAAATGTCTCATATTCATATTTTTGCAGGTAAAAAACCACCACAAAGGTGCCTGTCCCCTTTGTGGTGGTTGACTAGTCTTGGGGCGTCCAGGACCAGAAGAAGTTGATGAGGGCTACGCGCGAGGCGGCACCGGTCTTTTTGTTGATCGAGGCGATGTGGCGGTAGAGCGTAGAACGCGAAAGGAAGAGCGCCGCCGCCACGTCCTGCACGCTGTCGTCCGATACGACTAGTGCCTCCAGCACATCGCGCTCGCGCTTCGTAAGCCCAAAGGCGGCTACAAAGCCGTCGAGTCGATCGTCAAACGAAAGCTCCGGCGCCTCCAAGGGCACCGCGTCGGCCTGATCGGGCGCACGGCCCACGCCAAGATCGTCGGTGGCAAACGCCAGGCCTCTGTAATCCGCTTCGTCCTCAACGCCTTGTCCAAACTGCCCCAGCAGCGAAATCGCAATGCCAACGAACAGCACGAGCACGACGCCCACCGCCATCAGCACGTTTTGACTCGAGATGATCGCCACCGCCGGAGCCGTCACAAGCATTGAGCAAATGTTGTTGATGGCGCGGCCCATGCACGGCCACAAATACGACCAGCGCGCATACATCGAAATCGCGGCGAACTTCGCGGTGAAGAACACCACGAAAAAGCCCGTACCCAGGTAAAAGATAATCGTGGCGGCGAGCGCATTGCCACCGTTACCATCGGTGATAAGCACGAAGAACGAGAGCGTGGACAGCATGGCGGCGCACGTCATGATGATATTCATATACGAGCGTCCTCGCAGGTCATACAGGGCGCCGGCGGCAAGCGCGCTCACAACCAACAGCAAGCGCGGCCAGTCGCCCAAATCGATGGCGCCGGCGGCATGCGAGGTCGTAAGACCGGCGTTGAGAGCCGCGAATACGCCGGTAAGACAGGCGGTCGCCACCGTCAAGCGCACTACGGCACCTTGGAAGGCCGCCTTTGCCTCGGGATTATCGCGCCACTTGGCGCCATGCTCCGACGCATCGACCGATAGCTCGGCAATCTCGGCTTCGAACTCGGGCGCAGACTCATCACGCAATTTAGCTCGGCGGGTACCGTGAAGCAGCCCAACCAGCGCAATCGCACAGGCGACCAGAACAAACTGTTGAGGAATGCCCGCAGGCATCACCATATGGTTGAGCACCAGTACCAAAATGCCCGCAGCATAAGAAACCGCCACGGCACGTGCCAGACAAGGCGTCTGCGCAAAACGCCGCGCCAGATTGGCATGGGCGGTCGATCCGCAGTAGCCCAGAGCGCAGCACGCCACCAGACCGCCCGCAATCACGACCTGAAACTGTGCCGCCATAATCAGCAGCAGCAATGCCGACACCAGCAGCACGCCCGTCATATCGCTCGTTGCATCGATTGCCTGGGGACGACGATAGTACAGGAGAGGACGCACAAAATAGCCAATCACGCTCGCGCCGACGACGATGCTCTCGTAGATAACAACCTCGTTCGCTGGCACAAACTCGGCCACGCGTACGTCAAAGAAGTACTCGCCGGCCAAAAACGTGAAAAAGAAAAGCGCCAGGCACAGAATCTCCCGTATGCCCCGGCGCAAATATGCGGTTGTGTCTCCCAGGTCCCTCATGGTAACCCCCACCCGCTTAGATGTCCGGAGAACCATTTTAGTAGAGAACGGGTCTTACTACACACGCAATAGCCAAAGTGTTACGCAATTGCCCTCAGCCACCCTCAACACAAGTTGCGGTGGAATACGGACTGTTTTGCAACCAAATGGCTGGATTTAGACCGTATTTCACCGCAACTGAAGGATCCCCTTCTCCATCGCACGCTCAGTTGCGGTGGAATAGTTCCTGTTTGGCCGGCTTGGGACACTTTTTAGGAACTATTCCACCGCAACTTATTGAGGGACTGGGTTGCGTGCGATGGAGAAGGGGATGGAGGGATCGGAAGTGTTGGAGCTCGGGTGTTAGTGCTCGGGAGTCAGGATCACCAGGGCATCGTGCTCAAAGGGATGCTGAGCTACGCGCACGGTGCCGTCGCCGTTATCGCGAACGGGCAGCTTGGCGATGCGCTTGGCCTCCATGTCGAGGGCCGTCGCCGACCAGCCGCGCGCACTATCGAGCTTAAACGTAAGCGCCGTGGTGCGCGGCAGATAGGTAACGACACGCTCGCCGATACGCGCCACGCGGATGGCCTCGCGCGCGTCGTCGAGCAGCTCCTGCGCGGGAACCACGGCAAGGGCGTCATCGCACGCCGTGGCACCCAGGCCGGCAAGCACATGCTCGATGGCGGCAAAGTCCCACACGCCCGCAAACTGCAGGCACTCCTGCCAGCGGAACGGCATGTCGAAGCCCTCGCCCAGCACCGAGCCCTGGCTCTTGCTGGTCTGCCAGTTCCACACGCCATGCGCGCCGTAGGTCACGCCGGCGCTGGCGCCGGCAAGGATCGACGACCACACGCTCGCACGGCAGTCCTGCGCGGTAAAACGCCAGTACACATTGCGCGATGCACCCATCTGCTCGTAGCAGGGCTCGGAATTGACCATCGGCTTTTTGGGATAGTTGGCGATAAAGTCCTGCGGCAGGCGCCAAGCCTCGGGCTGGCCCTCGTAGTTGTGGCCGGGCTGGAACATGTAGAAGTCCAGACGGTCCAGATACTGCGCGGGAATCGTGCGGTTGCCGCGGTTGATGTGCATGGTACGCAGAGCCTCGGGCGCGCGCTTTGCAACCTCGTCGAGCGCATCTTCGTAATAGGCAATCGCCTCGTCACCGGCAAAATCGGTGTCGCCCGTCACCACGTAGACGGGATCGAACTCGCCCAGGTTCTCGACGACGCGGGCAACATGGGCACGGACCTCCTCGCGCGGCATGACCTCGGCACCGCAACGCTCGGCAATCTTGGCACCCCAGGTACCGGGCACGTAGTTGCACCACATGAGCACGAGCGCCGGGCGAATGCCGTGCTCGACGGCAGCGCGGCACATGGCAGCGGCGCGGTCCCAGTATGCCTGGTTGGGACGGGACCAATCAAAGTGCACGCCATCCTCGCTGGCATAAGGCCAAATACCCAGATCGGGGCAGCAGCGATCCCACTGCGGCAGCGTGTTGATCTGCAGCACGTTCATGCCCTGCTCGGCGCGTCGGGTCAGATAGTAGTCCCAATCGGCCTCGGGAATGCTGGTAAATGCGCTCCAGCACGTGTCGGCAAACCAAAAGAACGGCTTGCCCTCGCACAAAAAACCGTCCTGACGACCGTTGACGGTCAGCTTTCCCAAACTCATCTGCATGTCCTTTCGCTCGATAAAGGAATTGCGAACCGGCAGAAGCTTTCGCGGAAACCCCTGGTGCAAAAGCCCCTGTCGCTTAGCAAGCCCTTGTGGGCGGGCATCTCCCGTCCCAATCAGTCTACCTTGCAAGAAGGGCCCCGCCGGGCTTGCGCCTGACGGGGCCCTGTCGTGTAGGTAAGGTCGTATGCGACCGAATGGCTTGGCCTTAGGCCTCCATCTCGGCGAGCTCCTCCTTGGAGAAGCCGGTGAAGTAGACCACCACAGCAGCCACGACGCAGGCGACAACCATGCCGATGATGGCGCAGATGGTGTTCTCCATGCCGCCCTGGAGATAACCCAGGAAGACCAGGAAGTTCGTCGCCATGGCGCCAACGTAGAGGGTAACGTGGAGCAGCGAGGAGACGAGGGCACCAGCGGCACCGCCGATGATCATGCCGATCATGGTGCGACGGAAGCGCAGGATGGTACCGAAGAGCGCGGGCTCGGTAACGCCACCGAGGAGTGCGGACACCACGTAGCCGGCGCAGAGGCCCTTCTCCTCCTTATTGCGGATGCGGAGGAAGGCACCGATAGCGCAGCCCCAGACAGCGGTCATAGCGCAGTTGGTAGCAACGAAGAGGAACGGGTCGCTGCCGACCTGGAGGATCTGCACCTGGGCGAGCATGATGACGGGCATGTGCATGCCGGCGACCACGAAGAGCTGCCAGAAGGCGCCGAGGATCATCATAGCGAGCGTGGTGAAGATGCCGCCCATGTTCTGCAGGCCAAAGAGGAGTGCGGCGATGCCCTGACCAAGGAGGTTACCAACGGGGGCAAGAGCGATGAACATGATGGGGACAACGACGATCATCGTGAAGAACGGAGCAAACAGCGTGGAGAGGACGTCGGGGACGTGCTTCTTCATGAACTTCTCGACAACTGCCAGAACCGGAATCGTCAGCATGATGGGAAGAACGGTCTGGGAATAGTTGGTCGCGGTCATCTGATAACCGTAGACGCTGATGGCGCCACCTTCAGCAGCAGCGGAGATGATGCTGGGCGCAATGAGGATAGCGCCGCTCAGCATGCCGAGCATGGGGCTGGCGCCGAGCTTCTTTGCGGCGGCGTAGCCCAGGAAGATCGGCAGGAAGTAGAAACCGGCCTCGTAGAGCGTCGTGTTAAAGAACGTGTACGTCGGGTCGGTGTCGCTCAGCAGACCAAAGACCTGGGGGCCGAGGACAACTGCAAAGGTGCGGAACAGACCGGCGGCCATGATCAGCGGAATGAGCTGAGTCATCGTGCCGGAGAGATAGTCGAGAACTGCGTTCCAGACGCCCTTAGGGGTCAACTTCTCCTTGGGCTTGTCGGCATCGAGGTTCTCCTCGACGGCCGCACCCCTCGTAACACCGGAGATGGCGACGAACTCGTCGAGCACCTTGGGCACGTTCTGGCCGATGATGACCTGGAGCTGGCTACCGGAGAACTGACAACCCAGAACACCCTTAACCTTCTTGATCTTCTCCACGTCGGCCTTGCTGTTATCCTTGAGCGTCAGACGCAGGCGCGTCATGCAGTTGGTGGCGATGGTGACGTTTTCCGCACCACCCACGAGCTCGAGGACATCGGTGGCAATCTGCTTGTTATCTACTGCCATGGGACCCCTCCCCATATCTTCGTGTGCCCGATTACCTAGATGCGGGCACGCCTTTGGCTCGGCGACTATAACCCCTTACGGTTGCCGAACCCTTGGACACGCTGTCGTAAACAAGGTGTTTACTGAACGTTTACGGGCTTTAGTTTACACGGAACGCCTAATTTGTGGCAATTTTGCCGTCTATAGTCCGGTGAACGGTAGGAAATCGGGGGTGAACGTATCTAAATGGATGAGGACCGTCTCTTTGCCAACGTTTAGCTATATGGCTGTTTACGTGGGTTTTTCCTTTAACTAGAACCTCATAGCCTTGTTGATGTCTTAACAAAAGCCCTGATAGACGGTAGTAAACATACGTTTAGTAGTTCATTGGGTGTTCAATTCGACCGTTTACCGAGTTCATCTGCACGTTCTGCAATTCTGTATTAAACTAAACATGTTTAGATTGTATTGCCGCAGATGTTTACCGCTCGCGGCGCAAAGGAGGCAGCTCATGGAACTCAAATCGTGCACCTATGCAACCGTCACCACCTTGGGCGACTTTGGCCCCTGGATCAGCAAGGTTGTGCTCGACCTGCCGTGCACCGTGCGCGCCAACGACATTGACGCGCACTCCTTCCATATATATGTAGAGCGCCACGAGCGCTCGGGCGAGGTCCTGATGCGCAAGGAGCGCGGCGCCGACCACGCCGCGCCTTCTGTGGGCTACGTCGATGTGCTCGCCGCCTATCCGTGCGATGAGTGTGGCCGTAAGCTCGCCTTTGGCACCCACGTGGCGCTCGAGGTCGCCGAGCAGCGCCTGACCAAGACCATCGAGGGCGGCGTGATGGGCTCGCGCATGCTCGATGACCAGCTGCGCATCACGCAGCTCGCAGCCCTTCCCGGCAACGACGGCGACGACCCCACCTGCGGTCTGGTCTTTGACGCCTGCCGCGGCGACATCTGCCCTGCGCTCAAAGGCTGGAGCAACGCCACGCAAAAGACCGCCGTCAATGGCATCGCACTCGAGTACGGCTTCTTTGAGCCGAGCTTTAAGGCCGAGGACTCGGCATGCTTCAATCCCTTCGCGCCCGAGGCCACAGTCGTGCCCCAAAAGGCTCCGCTCGTGGTGTATCTGCACGGCGCCGGCGAGGGCAAGGGCTCCACGCAGGGCGAGGGCGCCACGCGCGCCTATATCGGCAACCGCGTGACGGCCATCAGCCAGGCGCAGATTCAGCGCTATTTTGGCGGCTTTGCTTGGGTGCTCGTGCCGCAGTCGCCCACATTTTGGATGGACAACGGCGTCGAGCAGCTCGGCCACTCCAACCAGAGCATCTACTCCCCCGTGCTCAAGGCGCTCATTGACGAGTTTGTCGCCGAGCACGCCGACCGCATCGACACCGACCGCATCGTGGTCGCCGGCCTGTCCAACGGCGGCTTTATGACGCTGCGCCTGTGCGCCGACTACCCCGATTTCTTCGCCGCGGGCCTTCCCTGCTGCGCGCCGTGGTACAACGCCACGGACGAGGACGTCGCCGCCCTGGCCAAGACGCCGCTGTGGTTTACGCACTCCAAGGGCGACGAGCTCGTGTCTCCGCAGGAGACCGTGCTGCCGCTCACGGCTCGTCTGCGCGCCGCCGGCGCCAACGTGCACCTCACGTACTTTAGCCATGTCGAGGACCTGACCGGGCGCTACCGCGAGGCCGACGGCTCGCCCAAGAAGACGTTCAACCATGGCGTGTGGATCCACCAATTCAACGACCTGTGTTATCAAGACTTCGACGGGGGCAACGTACTCATCGACGGCGAACCGGTGGGCTGCTGGGAGTGGTCGGCCAGGGTCGACAGGTAATCTTTCCCGGCGCGGGGACCGGGGCTTAGTTTTGCAAACGTCCTCGGGCATGCATGGGTCGGCGCTTTGCGCTTCGCGCTGCGCCGACCCATGCCCCCTGCGGAATGTTTGCAAAACTAAGCCCCGGTCCCCGCTGCGTTGACGTTGTTGTAGACCCTGGACGAGCGCTTCCGGCGGGCCGCCGGGTTGACGGCGATGAGGGCGTGGGGTCCCGTCTTGTCTTGCGCGTAACTGGCTGAAATGATTTTGGTTGGAGCTTTTCTTATGTCCCAAAAGTTGACTCGGGTGATTGTTACTACTGATATGGAAGTCGATGATATGAACTCGCTCGTTCATTTGGCTCTGTATCTTAACTTGCTTGATGTGCAGGCTGTGGTGTATACGGCTTCGCAGTATCACTTTCTTGGGGATGGCGTGCATACGCTCGGTGAGGTGAATCCGCATTGGCGGACCAAAGGGCGTCGCTCTTATGAGTGGGATGTTGTACCTCATGAGCCTGATCCGCTGGCTGGGGAGCTTTGTGAGTATCGGCCGTTTCCTGAGCATTGGATTGAGAGTCTTTGGAGCAACGAGTATGCTCAAGCTTGGCCGCAGCTGCAGGCGAATGCGGACGCTGCCGGTGAGCCGGCGTTTCCCACGCCGGCTCAGATGATTGAGCGTACGTTTGTAGGCAACGTTGCCTTTGAGGGTGATGTGCGCGCGGAGACTGAGGGCTCGCGCGTGATTGCTCAAGCGATTTTGGATGATGATCCGCGCACGCTTTGGCTGCTCAGTTGGGGCGGCATGAACACGATCGTTCGCGCCCTGATGAGTATTGCTGAGCGATATCGCGATACGCCTGAGTGGCCTTCTGTGCAGGAGCGCGTCTATCAGAAGGTACGCGTGATGGGCGTTGCCGATGGCGTGGGGCAGGACAATTCTTGGCTCGACCATGGACGCGAGCTTTTTCCCGAGCTCATCTTTTGGTGCGTGCCCTATATGTACGGCGGCTACGTTGATGCCAGGATGGCTCAGCCCGATACGCTGCCGCTGTTTCAGGCTCCCTGGCCTGCACAGAATCTCACCCAAGGCAACGGCCCCCTTATGACGCGCTATATGCTCTACGGCGATGGCAAGGTGTACGAAAACGAGCCCGAGCGATTCCAGTTTGGCAAGCATGCCCGATTGGATTGGGGCTTGGAAGGCATGCCCGCAATGCAGTTTGAGCGCGGCGATTTTATGGCCGAGGGCGACAGCATGACCTATATCCCCCTGCTGCCGTTTGGCCTGCGTGGTATTGATAATCGTGACTTTGATACGCTGCTCGGCCGCATGTTTCTGGACGGACATCCCGATTCGGATGCGCCTGCCGGTTTTGCCGCTATGAGCGCGTCGGTGGAGGGCAACCCGAACCCATATCTGCGCGCCTACCAGGAAGACTTCGCCGCCCGTGCGCAGTGGTGTGCCCACGAGCCCGCGGCCTGCTCGCATCCGGCGTATGTTGCCGAGATCATGGACGACCGCAGCGCCACAGCCGGCGAGCAGGTTGCCCTTGCGGCGACCGTCATCGACCCCGACGGCAAGGGCTTCGACGCGCATTGGGATGTCGCCATAGGGCCATCGAACTATGCAGGCGCCCAAGACCTGCCGCTGTGGCAGGAATGCGCGGCGGACGCCACGTTCACCGTACCCGCCGACGCGCAACCCGGTGACCGCTTCGTGCTCACCCTTACCGTGCAAACGCATGCCGAGCGCCCTTGCACCCGCTATGCCCAGGTCGCTATTACTGTCGCGTAGCAGGCGACAGGCCCACATTCGGCAAAGACTGTCTCCAACGACTAGTCGTTTAAGAACGTCCCCGATG
Source organism: uncultured Collinsella sp. (assembly GCA_934643145.1). Lineage (GTDB taxonomy): Bacteria > Actinomycetota > Coriobacteriia > Coriobacteriales > Coriobacteriaceae > Collinsella. The sequence continues at coordinate 73,227 of CAKUBM010000002.1, forward strand.
ACTACCCGAAAGTTGCGGTGGAATAGTTCCTGTTTGGGCCTCTAAGGCCGCCATTTAGGAACTATTTCACCGCAAGTTATTTGGGGATGAAAAATGGGCCATGTGTCCCAGTTGTGGAGACTCGTTGAGCCGTCTGGGTATCGTGAAAGATCGCGCGCTCCCCCATCATTAAAAGTGACACACGCTACCTGTTGATGGGAGGCAACCATGGGCTTCTTTGACAAGATGTTCGAGAAGAAAGAGTGCGCGATTTGCGGTACCGAGCTAGGACTTCTAGGTAAGACCAAGATCAACGAAGGCTACCTGTGCAAAGAATGCGTCGGCAAGCTCTCCCCCTTCTTTGGCGGTTATCGCTCTAGCACCGCGGACGACATTCGCGAGCAGCTCGCCTACCGCGAGGCCAATGCCGAGCGCTTGGCATCGTTCAATCCCACGCGAACGCTCTCGGCCGGACGCACCAATATTATGCTCGACGAGGACGCGGGCCTGCTGATCATTACCTCGCAGACGCGCTGGCGCGACGCCAACCCCGACATCATCGAGTTTTCGCAGGTGCTCGGCTGCGATATGGATATCGATGAGCACCGCACCGAGATCTATCGCGAGACCAAGGACGGCGAGCGCGAGAGTTATGACCCGCCGCGCTACGACCTGGATTACGACTTCAATCTGACCATTCACGTCAACACGCCGTACTTTACCGAGATCGACCTGCGCGTGAACGACTCCACCATTGAGCAGCGCGGGTCCATCGAGTACCGCGAGGCCAAACGTCAGGCAACCGAAGTCCGCGACGCACTGGTACAGCTGCGTCAGGAGACGCGCGACAGCGTCGTTGCCGCCAAGGCCCCCAAGACCGCGGTCACTTGCCCCTTCTGCGGTGCCACCACCATTCCCGATGCCAGCGGGCGCTGCGAATACTGCGGCGGCGCCATCGGCGCCTAGCTCCCGGCACGGAAAGGACCGATCATGGCCTTCGAAAGCGTCAACTATCAGTGCCCCGCGTGTGGCGGCCCGCTGCATTTTGCCAGCGCCGAGCAAAAGCTCGTCTGCGACTACTGCGACTCGCGTTTTGAAGTCGAAGAAGTCGAGGCTCTCTATCGCGAGCGCCAGGACAAGGCAGATGCCAAAGCCGATGCGGCGGCCGCAACATCCAAGCCTGCATCCGACGATGCGGTGCAGGAGCTTGCCGAAAACGCCGGCTATATCTGCTCGTCGTGTGGCGCCGAGCTGATCTCGGACGGCACCGTCGCCGTCACCACCTGCCCGTACTGCGGCAATCCCGCCGTGGCACCCGGCCAGCTCTCGGGCGACTTCTCCCCCGACCTGGTGATTCCGTTTAAGCTCGGGCGCGACGACGTCATGACCGCACTCAAGGAGCACTACAAGGGCAAGATCTTGCTGCCCAAGAGCTTTGTCACCGGCAACCACATCGACGAGGTCCAAGGCGTCTATGTTCCGTTTTGGCTCTACGGCGCTCGCGTAGACGGCGAAGTGTACTTTGGCGCAACCAACGAGACCGTGACTGAAGAATCCGACCGTACCGTCACGACCACCGACCACTACGATGCCTACCGTAAGGGCAATATCTCGTTTGAGCGCGTGCCCGTCGACGGATCGTCCAAGATGCCCGACGGCCACATGGACGCCATCGAGCCGTTTGACTACGACGCGCTGCGCCCGTTCTCGGTCGCCTACATGCCCGGCTACATCGCCAACCGCTACGACGAAGACTGCGAAACCTGCAAGGCGCGTGCCGAGCGCCGCATGGAGGAGAGCACGATCTCGGCCCTGCGCGAGACCGTTGTCGACGAATACGACGACGCCACCGTCGAAAGCAAGCAGCTCGACTACACCTGGGAAGACAGCGACTACGCCCTGTTCCCCGTCTGGATGCTCTCCACCTCGTGGAACGGCAAGAGCTACCTGTTTGCCATGAACGGCCAGACCGGCCGCATGGTCGGCGAGCTCCCCTGCTCCAAGCCCAAGCTCATCATCGCCTCGCTGCTGTTCTTTGTGATCGGATTTGTCCTCTCCCAGATTCTCTTTATGGGCGAATACGCCTTCGATCCGGATTACCTCACCTTTGATATCGAGGGCATCCTCATCAACATCGTGGCGCCGCTGATCATCGTGATCATCGGAGACGTGCTGCTGGTAAGCCAGCTCAAGACGGCCAACGAGGCGACCCACGCCGACGAGTACTGCGGCGAGCTCGACCTGGTCGAGAAGCACGACACCTTCAGCCACACCGAGACCACCGTTGTCATGAAGGACAACAAGGACGATTAACCATTCTGACCAATACCACCCCGACTTTAACGAGAAAGGAAGATCACCATGGGACTCTTGAAAGCTGGATTGGGAGCTGCCGGCGGCGTCATGGCCGACCAGTGGAAGGAATTTATCTATTGCGAATCGATGCCCGCTGACGTCTTGGCCTGCAAGGGCGTCAAGCGCACCGGCGGCCGCAGCTCCAACACGCACGGCGAGGACAACGTCATCTCCAACGGTTCCGTCATCGCCGTCAACGACGGCCAGGGCATGCTCGTGGTGCAAAACGGCAAGATCATCGAGGTCGCGCTTGAACCCGGCGAGTTCGTCTTCGATACCGGCAGCGAGCCGAGCGTCTTTAGCGGCAACCTGGGCGACTCCATCAAGGAGACCTTCGCCAATATCGGCAGCCGCTTTACCTTCGGCGGCGATGCGGGCAAGGACCAGCGCGTCTACTTTATCAACACCAAGGAGATCATCGGCAACAAGTACGGCACCGCCTCGCCCGTGCCCTTCCGCGTGGTCGACAACAATATTGGCCTGGACGTCGACATCTCCGTGCGCTGCAACGGCGAGTATTCGTACCGCATCACCAACCCGCTGCTGTTCTACACCAATGTGTGCGGCAACGTAACCGATAGCTACACGCGCGACAAGATCGACAGCCAGCTCAAGTCCGAGCTGCTCACCGCCCTGCAGCCCGCCTTTGCCAAGATCTCGGAGATGGGCATCCGCTACAGCGCCATCCCCGGCCACACCACCGAGCTCGCCCGCGCGCTCAACGAAGTCCTCTCCGCTGACTGGCGCGACCTGCGCGGCGTCGAGATCGTGAGCTTTGGCGTCAACTCCATCGCCGCCTCGCAAGAAGACGAGCAGATGATCAAGGACCTGCAGAAGGCCGCGGTCATGCGCGACCCCACCATGGCGGCCGCCAATATCGCCAGCGCCCAGAGCGACGCGATGCGCGCGGCAGCGGCCAACCCCAACGGCGCGATGGCCGGCTTTATGGGCATGGGCATGGCAGGCGGCATGGGTGGCATGAACGCCAGTCAGCTGTTTGCCGCCGGCCAGGCACAGCAGCAGGCCGCCCCGCAGCCGGCACCTGCCCCCGCCCCCGCACCGGCTCCCGCCGCCGCGCCCGCGGCCGGCACGTGGACCTGCAGCTGCGGCGCCACCAACACCGGCAAGTTCTGCCCCGAGTGTGGCAGCCCCGCACCCGCCCCGGCGCCGGCCAAGTGGTTCTGCCCCAACTGCGGCAGCGAAAACGGCGGCAAGTTCTGCAGCAACTGCGGAACACCCAGGCCCTAGCCCCTCTATCTGGTAATTGGCGGGGGATCCGCCACCCCCGCTCCTGCTTCTATGGGTTTCGTTCGATTAAGGAGGACACCATGAAGACAACGTTCAAAAAGTCCGTACTCGCATTCCTGACATGCGTCTTGGCGCTCGCCTTTGCCCTGACGGGCTGCAGCGGCGGCGGTGGCAAGGATCCCAAGGCCAACTTCGTCGGCAGCTGGGAGCTCTCGGGAGGAACCCTGGAGGGCGAAGAGCTGACCGATGAGTACATGAAGATGCTCGAGGATTGGGGTGTCCACTGCGTCCTGATTCTCGATGAGGACGGCACAGGCGCCCTCGACCTGTTCCTTGAGGTTGTCGACCTTAAATGGGAGGCAAAGGACGCCACCACCGTAACGATCACCGCCGAAGACGAGTCGCACGACATGAAGCTCAAGGACGGCAAACTCATCCTCGAAGAGGATGACGGCAATCTTGTCTTCACCAAGTCCGACAAGGATCTGTCCGGCACGGTGAAGAAGGATCGCGAGGCTGCCGAAAAGGAAGAGGAGATCGATGAGGCCGTCGAAGACGACGACGTCCAGAGTGTCGAAATCTCCCCCGCCGTCACCGTCGCCGATGACGATCTGTGCACCATCACCATCACCGAGAAGTTCAAGGACGACTGGGGCGACATCGGCTTTGTCGTCAACATCACCAACAAGAGCGACAAGGACCTGACCTTCTACGCTCCCAGCGGTAAGACCAACGTCAACGGCACCATGAAGGAACCCTGGTTCTCGGCTCACCTGATGCCCGGCACCAACGCCACCGAGGAATTCACGTTCTCGAACGGCGCGCTCGATAGCCTCGACGACCTGGTCAACACGACCATCGGCATCGACGCCTACCTGACCGATTCCTACGAGGACGTCGCCTCCTACAGCGCAACCATCGCGTAACGGCAGACCACGACAGCCGCGGATTGGCGGACACATCCGCGCACATGCCAGACGGGGCCGCAGGAGTTGATCCTGCGGCCCCGTCGCTTTGCGCCGATAGGTAACGGGCGCTAGCGCTCCATATTGGGGACGATGCTGCCTTCGGTCACCGCGTGCACGGCCAGGCGCATGATGTTGTCGTAGCCGGTCTTGTTGAGAATCTCCGAGATACGGCGCTTAATCGTGCCCTCGCTCATAAACAACTCGGCCGCAATCTCGCGACGGCTCTTGCCTTCGCAGGCAAGGCGCAAGATCGACAGCTCAACGTCGTCGAGGGCCGCCGTGCCCGAAAAGATGCTCTCGGGCGGCTTGGGAAACGTGCAGTAGCCCGCCAACGTGGAGCGCATCACGGCAAAGAGCTCATCGATGCCGACGTTCTTGTACACAAAGCTGTCGACGCCCGCCTCGCGCGCCTGATCCACAAACGTAATCTCGGGCATGCCCGTCATGATAACGATGCGGCACTCGGGCAGCCGCTCTTTGATGCGCGCCGCCGCCACGATGCCGTTGGAATCGTGCTCGGTGCACACGTCCATCAAAATCATGTCCGGATGCTCCTTGAGCGCGACGTCCAAGGCATCTGAGGCATCGGCGATGGCGGCAACAACGGTCATGTCGGGCTGATCACCAACGGAGCGTGCGAGGCTCTCGCGCAGAATGGCCTGGTCTTCGACAATAAGGATACGAATCATGAGCTTCTCCTTTGGACCGTTGCGTTGGAGTTCAGCGGAATGGACACCGCAAGCGTAAAGGGCGGGGCGGCATGGACCTCCAGGCTGCCGCCCAGATTTTGCGCGACATGCCTCATACCAGGGATACCCGTTCCCTCGCGATACGATACGGGAGCGGGCGCACCGTCGTTTGATACCGTCATGTGTGCAATGGCGCCACCATCCGATACCTCCTGCCACAGGCGCACCTGAACCTGGTGGGTCTGCGCATGCTTGGTGGCATTGGTCGACGCCTCGCGGATTATCTGCAAAAAGGCAGTAGCGACGTGCGCATCGTCCGGAAGCGATCCATCTACATCGATCTGCACGCTCACCAGGCCAAAGGCGTGAACGATATCGCCCAGTTGCTCCGCAGGCTCGCTAGCGCCACCGCTACGCAGGTCGGCGGCAATCGAGCGCAGCAGCGGGTCAATCTGCTCGAGCGACTCGTCGTCCAGGCGCCCCTCTTCCAGATATCGATGGAGGATGGACAGGCGCTGGCCGATCACGTCGTGCACGCGGGCACGCATGCGCAGGTAGGCCGCATTGTCGGCAACCTTCTTGACCTCTTCGATCTGAGCCTGAAGTTCTTGACCCGCAAGCTCAAGGAGGTGATTGGCCTGCGCCAGACGGTCGTGGGCATGCGCGTACTCTGTCACGTCCAAGCCAATAATACGTTCGAACGAACGACCCGAAACCATAACATCGTCGCGCACAAATAGGCGAATCTCGGCGGAAGAAATCTCGATCACCGCACGCGCCTCACCAAAGCGGTCCAAGTTGATCCGCACGCGATTCCTGCTGCTCTCGGGCATCTGCGCGCTGAGTTTGCGAAGGCCATTCCACGTGCCACTCATATCGCCCAGGTCGGTGGGCATGTGAAGCTCCACGAGGTTCTTGCGCATGCAGCGGTTCATGAGCAACGGGCGGCCCTTCGAATCCAGATACAGAATGCCCACGGGAATCACGTTGATAGTCTCGATCGTCGAGAACGCCGTGATGTCCTCCTGGCGGTTGCGCACATCCATCAAAAGCGCCGCGACGGAGCGGAACAGGAAGAACGCGCCCTCCGCGATAAGGACCGCGGTCCATGCCGGGCCCATGGCATAAACCACTGGCGACGTCACGGCGGCAACGAGCAGCAGCTCAACCATCATGACGGGACGACGATAATGCACCATAAGGACCACGCCATAGACGGCAATCGCAGCGTTGAGCCATAGCAGCGCGCCCGCCGCCTCGGCGGCGACGTGAGGCGGCGCCACCAAATACGAGCCAGACAACGCGAACAAGATGACGGCCGAGATAATCAAGTGCAGCACAAGGCCCGCCTCGTGGGCGCAAATCACTTTGCGGTTGTAGGACGAGCGGCGCGATGCGATGAGCGGGACGTGAATGGTCTGCAGGCACGCCGCCAGAGCAAAGACGATATCGAGCGCAACGATTTGGGGAAGGATAAGCGGAAACTGCATCGTCACTCACCAGCCCGCGGCATCAATACGATCATACGCAGCTGACCGGGCTCGCCCTCAAGGCGATATGCCACGTTGCGCCCCTGCAGCGCGCTTTCGAGTTCGTGGGCAGCCGTCGTCTGCGACAAGTCCTCCTCGTCATTGGAGAAGAGCGTGGCGCGCAGCTCCACGCTGCACGAATCGTGGTCGCTCAGGTGATACATGAGCGCCGGATGGTCGGTGGTGTAAGCGAAGAACGCAAAATCGTACACGCAGTCGTACAGTGCGCTCACCGCACTGGCATGCATGGGGCGCCGTATGGCAATAATCGAGGCGCAGTCGACATCGATGGTGCGCAGATCGCTTGCCATCTCGTTGGCGATCAGCTGGATACGGTCGCGGTCAAAACCGCTCTCCCCGTGCTGCGCCAGCGTGAGCGAGCCTTTGCGTTTGCAATAGGCGACAAACATCTTGGCACACTGCAGCATGCGGTACCGCTCGTGCGAGGATGCCTCGTCGGTTAACGGCGGTAGCGAGCTCAGCAGCCCATACATCTCGCCGAGCGCGCGGGCAAGTGCCTGGTCAACGTCTTTGACCAACAAGGCCTCGGCCTCTTGATCTGCCAGATGCGCTTTAAGGTCGTAGTCGGCCGTGAGCAGTTCGTTTTGGCGCTGCAGTTCCATACGCCGATGCGCCAGCTCGCGGTTGAGTTCGTTGACCTCCGATACGTCCTGAGCAAGCAGGGCCGACCCGCCCAACAGTGGAAAGGAGCGATACATCACATCGGGATTGGAAACGACGGCAAAGGCGTGGGAGTGTCCGAGTTCTTGAGCGCGCAGCTCCTCGCGCACGCCCGCCGGAATCGGCTTTGATACCGGCGTGGCATAAACTTCCTGCAGGTCGCGCGTTAGGACCTTAAGGTCGAGCGGCAGGGTATCGAAGATGCCGGCGATGTCGTGATACGACGGAATGACGCCGCAATCGAGGCAAATCTCGAGCGTTACCACGCACAGCACGCAGTAGACGAGCGAAAAGTTGAGCTTCCATGCCCACGGCACGCGCAGGGCATACGAGATGGCAAAGAACGCAGCACCCAACAAAACAAGCGCCGCCGTGCCCGAAAAGCGCTGAATGCGAAAGGACGAGGACCGACCCACCAGGATAAAAAAGGCAACGAAGTTAAAGGCCGTCCACACTAAGACGGCGAAATAGCCCCAGCCGTACGTGTAATCGTTGCTCCAGGTGTCGCTTGCACGGTCAAAGTGGAATACCTGCCGGTGGAAATCGTTGGTGAGCACAAAACCGATAAGTAGGATGGCCACGACCCACAGGATGCTGCGATAGCGACGGCCCGCACGGTGTTGTTCCAGCCCCGCAAGGCGCAGGCCGCACAGCTGGTAGAGCAGCGGAATGAGCGTCATGGGCACGTAGTACAGGTACCACAGCACGGTGGCATAGAACGGTGTGAACGACTTGTATTTGAGGATGACCTCAATCATCCAGAGGGCGCAGATGGTGGCGACGGCAACAAGGCGGCGGCGCAACACATAGTCCAAACAGCGTAGATAGACCGATACACCCCAGATCGAAAATATAATTGCGGCGACAAGCAACGGGAGAGAGCTCGAGTGGACGAGCGCATCCACGACCTCTTCGGACACCTCGCTATAGGCAGGCACGGTGTTGGATAGCTTGGGGTCGGAGGCGAATAACGCCGGCAAGACCGCCAAAAGCAGAAGAAATAGTGCGGTTATGACGCCGGCAATGACGAAGGCGCGGCGACGGTACACCAGGTGCGTTATGCCAACGAGGAATCGCGGCATGGCGAAGAGCCTGCCGCCCCTAGGATCCGCCACGGGTGCGGATCGGGCGGCCGCATGACCGATATGTCGCTCGCGGGTACCCATAGTGCTTTTAGTGTACCGACAGGCAGGCCCAAAAAGCGGGCCACATGTCCCAAAATCCGCCGACGGCGAGGGACGTCGCCAGCGACTAGTCGTTTAAGAACGTCCCCAATGACCAAGACAAAACGAGCGAGGATTTTTGGACGCCCAAATGGCGAGAGTGGATAATCTCCCACTTTGAGCCCACAAACAGGCTAAAAACGGGAGATTATCCACTCTCATTCTGCGGGCACTCATTTAAGTACGTCCCCAATGAGTGCTTTCAACAAGGCGCCCGGCGAGCAGTTTGTGCTCGCTGGGCGCCTTGGTTAGGAAGCTATGATTGCCGGGGAAGCCTAGGCCAAATCTTCGCCGTTCGTCTCAATAACGTGTTTGTACCAGTCAAAGCTCTTCTTCTTGGAGCGCTTGAGGGTACCGTTGCCGGCGTCGTCGCGGTCGACGTAGATGAAGCCGTAGCGCTTGGACATCTCGCCCGTGCCGGCCGAGACCAGGTCGATCGGGCCCCAGGTGGTGTAGCCCAGCAGGTCGATGCCGTCCTCGGTCACCGCGTCGCGCATCGCAGCGATGTGCTGGCGCAGGTAGTCGATGCGGTAGTCGTCGTTGATGGAGCCGTCCTCCTCGACAACGTCCTTGGCGCCCAGGCCATTCTCGACCACGAACAGCGGCTTCTGGTAACGGTCGTACAGATCGTTGAGGGTGATGCGGAAGCCCAACGGGTCGATGGCCCAGCCCCACTGGCTCTGCTGCAGGTAGGGATTCTTGGCGCCAGCGAAGGCGTTGCCCTGGGTCCTCTCGACATCGGGGTTGTCGGCACCGGCGGAGCAGCGGGTGGAGTAATAGCTAAAGCTGATGAAATCGACGGTGTTGGCGGCCAGGATCTCGCGGTCCTCGTCGGTCATGCCCACATCGATGCCCAGACGCTCGAGCTTCTTGACGGCATAAGCCGGGTAATAGCCGCGGCTCTGGACGTCGACGAAGAAGTAGTTGTCCTGGTTGTCGAGCTGTGCCTGGCGAACGTCGCCCGGACGGCAGCTGTAGGGGTAGTAGCTACCGGCGGCGAGCATGCAGCCGATCTTGGCCTCGGGGTCGATCTCGTGGGCGATCTTGGTGGCCCAAGCGCTGGCGACGAGCTCGTTGTGGGCAGCCAGGTACTCGACGGCCTCCTTGTTCTCGCCCTCCTCAAAGACCAGGCCAGCGCCCATAAACGGCAGGTGCAGGATCATGTTGATCTCGTTAAAGGTGAGCCAGTACTTCACCAGGCCCTTGTAGCGGGTGAAGATCGTGGTCGCGAGGTTCTTGTAGAAGTCGATGAGCTTGCGGTTGCGCCAGCCGCCGTACTCCTTGATGAGGTGAATCGGGCAGTCGAAGTGCGTGATGGTCACGAGCGGCTCGATGCCATGCTTCTGGCACTCGCGGAACACGTCCTCGTAAAAGGCCAGGCCGGCCTCGTTGGGCTCGGTCTCATCGCCGTTGGGGAAGATGCGGGTCCAGGCCAGGCTCATGCGGAAGGTCTTAAAGCCCATCTCGGCAAAGAGGGCGATGTCCTCCTTGTAGTGATGGTAAAAATCGATGCCGGTCTGCGCGGGATAGTAGTAGCCGTCCTCAAAGTCGAGCATCTTGCGCTGGCCGGAGACCACCGCGTAGCGCTCGGAGCCGTGCGGAGCCACATCCACGTTGGCCAGGCCGCGGCCGTCCACGTTGTAGGCGCCCTCGCACTGGTTGGCAGCCGTCGCGCCGCCCCACAGGAAGTCATTACGGAAAGCCATGCATCGATCCTTTCATACGCTGCTTGTCGTGGTTTCAGTATCCCCGTAAACGGGGTCCCGCTCAACGGCAGCGACGCAGGTCGACACTTCTTTTCGCACGCAGACGCCCAGCGACCGCCCGCGCCTGACACTTTTTGATACCGCAGGCCCAAACCACCACGAAGGGGACAGGCACCTTTGTAGTGGTTTTAGTCCGTTTGTCTTGATCTGTAACAGGAAGGCCGTCAAAACCGGGCTAGATGTTACAGATCGAGATTGTTCGAGCAGCCCCCTACGGTTTGTCTTGATCTGTAACAGATAGAGCCGATTTTACCTGCTAGATGTTACAGATTGAGACGGGATCTCTTAGTCCACGGTGATGTCGAGGTTCTTGCCGGTGAGACCCACGTAACCGCCTTCGGTCAACAGGCAATTTGACTGAATAGGAAAAAAAGGAAAAAATAGGAAAAAAAGGAAAGGAGACTCATGACTGAAACCATCTTCTCCCCCTCATTTGGAAATCGCCCGTCCTATCTGGTGGGACGCGGGAGCGTGATTTCGACATTCATCTCCGGCCTTGAACAGGAGCCGGGCAATCGAGACCGCGCCATGCTCATGCTCGGTCAGCGAGGCAGCGGTAAGACGGTTCTCCTGTGGGAGCTCGCCGATCGCGCTCGCAAGCTTGGCTTCGTCGTCGCCACGCCCACCGTTGCCTCCGAGGACATGCTCGAGCGCATTGTTGAAAAAATCCAAGAGGCGGGCGAGCCCTATGCCAACAAACGCCATCTCCCTAAACTCACGGGCGGCAGCCTGAGCGTCTTCGGTTTCTCGGCCGGCCTTGAGTTCACACGCGATGTGCAGGAAACCAAGAGCTTCCAGTTCAAACTCACGCAGCTGGCGCGCAAATTGACCGAGCAAGGACACGGCATCCTCATCCTTATCGATGAACTCCAGGCCAATTCGCCCGAGATCAGACAACTCGTCACCGCCTATCAAGAACTCGTCGGCGAGGGACTCAACGTCGCGCTCGTCATGGCGGGCCTTCCGGGAGCGGTCTCGGCGACGCTCAATGACCGCGTGCTGACGTTTCTTAACCGCGCGCGCAAAGTCACACTCGAACCGCTTTCAGTCGGAGATGTCGATACCTACTATCAGCGAGCTTTCGAAGAGCTCGGCCTTGATATCCCAGGCGATCTTCGGCTGGATGCCGCTCGCGCAACCCAGGGTTCACCCTACATGTTGCAGCTCATCGGCTATAACATCGCCAATCGTTGCCAGGCAGGAGAGCGCGTAACGCAAGAGCAGGTCGACGGAGCCATCAAGGCGTCAAAAGTAGATTTCGAAAACGATGTGTGCGAGACGACGCTCTCCGCACTGTCGGACCAAGACGTCGCATTTCTCGTCGCGATGGCAGACGACGAAGACGGCGCGTCGCGCATCTCTGATGTTGCCGAGCGCATGTCGGTCACACCCGACTACGCCCAAAAATATCGCCGACGCCTCATCGACGCCGGCGTAATCGAACAGGCCCGCCGCGGTTACGTACGCTTTGCTGTTCCCTATATGTTCGACTACCTGCGAAGTCAGCTGTAGAAAAAAACCACCACAAAGGTGCCTGTCCCCTTCGTGGTGGTCTGGGCCAGTTTGTCTCGATCTGTAACAGTTAGGCCGGTAAGACCGGGCTTGGTGTTACAGATCGAGATTTTTCGGTCGCCCCCTGCGATTTGTCTAAATCTGTAACAGGTAGAGGCGATTTAGCCTGCTAGATGTTACAGATTGAGACAGAAGACTCTAGTCCACGGTGATGTCGAGGTTTTTGCCGGTTAGGCCCACGTAGCCGCCTTCGGCCGCCTTGGGGCTATCGGCGTGGCAGAGGACCCACTTGTCGGCCTTCCAGTAGCAGTAGCTGTCACCGGCGGCAGGCATGTCGGCCGTGGCCTCGGGACGCGGGCCGTTGGTGCCGGCGGGCAGCGCGACCATCACCTGGAAGCCGCCGTCGTCGACCATGCACGGCGTGTAGTGGAGCGTCGTGGCATAGACCTCGACGAGCGTGCCGGCGGGCGCGCGGAAGGCCTTGACCTGCGCGGTGTCGAGCTTGCCGTCGACGATCTGCTCGCGCTTGGCCAGCAGCAGGATAAAGTCACGGGCGCCCAGGTTGAACTCGCTGGCGCGGTGATACTCCAGGCAGTTGAGCTGCGTGTTGTGGCCGTTGCACCAGCCCAGCTGGAAGGGACGGCCACCGTACATGAGCAGACCGAGCGTGTCGGTGCCCTCGACCTGCTCAAGCTCAGACGCGGAGGCCACGTACTTGCTGCCCTCGGGAATGGGTGTGGCGGAAAGCGCCTCGACAAGCGGGGCGGTCAGGCTGGAGGGCACGTCGTCCCACACGCGGCCGTAGGGTTTGAACTCGGGATCGTTGACAGAGTAGATATGCATGTTCACTCCTGTTCGTAATTGTGACTATACGAACATTCTAGAACAAACACGAGCGATTTTGAGCGCTCGGCACGAAAAAGCGCCCTCGCAAAGTGCGGAGGCGCTTCCATTGCAAACGTTGATCCTACGAGCAGCCCTTACGCCTGCTGGTAGTGCAGGTGCTTCTCGTCGATATCGGCCAGGTCGCGGTCGAGGTAGCGGCGCGCGAGCCAGTTGGCCATGGGAAGGTTCTGGTCCAGGTAGTTACCGCACTCCTCGGGAGCGGCGCCGGGGACATCGCCCTCAAAGCCGGCGACGAACTCAAACAGCTCGCGCACGAGCGGCAGAATCTCCTCGCTCGTCACCTCGCCAAAAACGACCAGGTAAAAGCCCGTGCGGCAACCCATGGGGCCAAAGTAGACAATGCGGCTCGACCACTCGACATGGTTACGAAGGAACGTTGCGCCAAGGTGCTCGATCGTGTGGCACTCGGCCGTGTTCATGACCGGCTCCTTGTTGGGCGTGGTCAGGCGCAGGTCAAAGGTGGTGACGGCGGTGCCGGTCGCCGGGTCGCGGTCGATGCGGCTCACATACACGCCGGGCTCAAGCAGCAGATGATCGACAGAAAAGCTGGCAATGCGCTCCATGGCAGATCCTCTCGGTAGTCAATTTGGGACGGGGCTCTTTTAGCTGGTTGGAATGGTCGCACCAATCATACCAGTCAAAAAAGCCCCGTCCCAAATTAGCTACCCGGGACAGGGACCGATGAGTTTTTAATCCCCGTCCCAGAAAAATCATGCTAGGCGGCGTACGAGATAGTCGCGGCCACTGCGTGGCGCCAGCCGGCGATCTTTTTGGCTCGCTCGTCGGCGGGCATGGCAGGTTCCACGATGCCGCGGGCGCCGTAGACGTCGACCACGTCGCGTGTGTACATGCCAAGCGCAATGCCGCAGGCCCAAGCCGCACCCAGGCCGCTCATCTCGTCGTTGCTCGCGATGCGGATGGGCGAACCCACCAGGTCGCTCTCAAACTGCATCAGATACGCATCGCGCGTGGGACCGCCGTCAACACGAAGCTCGGCCAGCGCCGCGCCCGAATCCTCGACCATCGCATCGATCACATCGAAGATCTGATAGGCGATCGACTCGTCGGCGGCCTTCACGAACTCCGCGCGACCCGTGGTACGTGTCATGCCAAAGACGCAGCCCTCGGCGTCGCTTGCCCAGTGCGGCGCGCCCAGGCCGGTAAATGCCGGCACAAAGTAGACGCGGCTCGCCGGGTTGGCGGCATAGCACAGGTCGGTAACTTCCTCGGGGTTATTGATGAGCTCCAGGTCGTCGCGCAGCCAGGTCTTGACGGCGCCGGCGTAGCTCACGTTGCCCTCGAGCACGTACTCGGTCACGCCGTCCATGCGCCACGCGAGCGAGCTCGAAAGCCCGTGCGAGCTGGCGACAAACTCGTCGCCCACGTTCATCATGACCGAACTGCCGGTGCCATAGGTCGCCTTGGCCATGCCGCGGCTGTGGCAGCCTTGCGCAAACAGGGCGGCGTGGCTGTCGCCGAGCACGCCGTGCACGGGCACGGATGCCGGCAAAAAGCCGCCCAGGTCCGTTGTGCCGAACAGACCGTCGGAATCGGTCACCTGCGGCAGGCAGGCCGGATCGATGCCAAAGGCCTCGCACACCGGCTCGCTCCAGCAGCCGTGGCGCAGGTCGAACAGCTGCGTACGGCTGGCGTTGGACCAGTCGCAGCGGAACTCGGCGCCGCCCGTGAGCGTCCAGACAACCCAGGCGTCAATCGTGCCCAGGCACAGCTCGCCCGCCGCAGCAGTCTCGGCTGCCGCCGGCACGTTTGCGAGAATCCAAGCCATCTTGCCCGCCGGATAGTAGGGCGAGAGCACCAAGCCTGTCGTGTCGCGCACCAGCTCGGCCACGCCTTCGCGCGCGGCCAGCTCGTCACACAGCTCACGGGCGCGGGCGCACTGCCACACCACGGCGTCGCACAGCGGCTCGCCCGTTGTGCGATTCCAGGCAACGGTGGTCTCGCGCTGGTTGGAGATGCCGATGCCGGCGACGTCGGCCGGGTCGACCCCGGTCTCCTCTACCACGGCACGCGCCACGGCTAGGACGTTGGCCGCAATCTCGGCCGGATCATGGCTCACCCAGCCGGCCTCGTTGATGATCTGGCGATGCGAGCGGTCGGCACGATGAATCAGATGGCCGCCCTCGTCCACCAGCAGCGCCTTGGTGCCCTGCGTGGACTGATCGATTCCGATGATGTAGCGGCCCATGGCCACCCCTTTCAAAATGAATGTGACAAAGGGACGGTCCCTTTGTCACATTCCAATTACTCTGCGGGCAGGAAGTCCTTAACGGCCTCGGCAATTCCGGTGCCCGTAAGTCCGTAGTGTGCGAAGACCTCGGGGCTCGTACCGGTGATGACCGGCGCGTCGGGCAGGCTCAGGCACTTGACCGGACGCGGGCAATGCTCGCCCACGACCTGCGCGACCATGGAGCCCAGGCCGCCAAACGGGCTGTGCTCCTCGACGGTCACGACAGCGCGCGTGGCACCGGCGGCCTCGATCACGGCCTCGGCGTCGAGCGGCTTGACGCAGTACATGTCGAGCACCGTCGCCGAGATGCCCTGCTCGGCCAGCAGGTCGGCAGCGTCCACGGCATGGCGGACCATCTCGCCGGTGGCGACGAGCGTCACATCGGTGCCGCGGCGCACCCAGGTGGCACGGTCCATCTGGAACGGGCACTCGTCCTCGGTGTACACGTCCTCGACCGGGTTGCGGCCCACGCGGATGTAGGCCGGCTTGTTGTCGGCGACCAGAGCGCGCACGAGCTCGGCGGTCTGGAAGCGGTCGCTCGGCAGATACACGCGCATGTTGGGGATCGCGCTCATGGCGGCGATATCCTGCGCGGAGTGGTGGCTCATGCCCAGAGCGCCGTAGGACACGCCGCCCGAGATGCCGATGAGCTTGACGTTGGTGTTGGAGTACGAGACGTCGACCTTGCACTGCTCATACGAACGCGTGGTCACAAAGGACGCGGGCGAGGCGGCCCAGGCCTTCTTGCCGCACGAAGCCATGCCGGCAGCAATGCTCACCAGGTCCTGCTCGGCAATGCCGACCTCGACGGACTGCTGGGGATACTGATCGAAGAACGGCGTGAGCGACGCGGAGCCACGGGAGTCGGAGCACAGGACGACAATGTCCTTATCGGTTGCGGCGGCCTCGAGCAGCGCGTCGCAGATAACCTTGCGGTTGGCGATCTTGTTAGCCATTGATGGCCTCCTTGTGGGCAGCGAAATCGGCGATGATCTGGGCGTATTCCTCGTCGTTGGGCAGGTGGTGGTGCCAGCTGGCCTTGTCCTCCATAACCGGCGAGCCATAGCCCTTCACCGTGTTGAGGATGATGACCGTGGGCTTACCCTTGGTCTCGGCGGCAAGCGTCAGCGCGGCGTCGATGGCCTGGACGTCGTTGCCCGGAATGGACAGCACGTTCCAACCGAAGGCGGCCCAGCGCTCCTCCTGCGAGTCCTGCTTCATAACATCCTCGGTGCTGCCGCTGATCTGCAGGCGGTTGCGGTCCACGAGCGCGCACAGGTTATCGAGCTGATAGTTGCCGCCGCTCATGGCGCCCTCCCAGACCGAGCCCTCGGCAAGCTCGCCGTCGCCCATGATGGTGTAGACGCGGTAGTCGCGGCCGTCCATCTTACCGGCGAGCGCCATTCCCACCGCCACGGGCAGGCCGTGACCGAGCGAACCCGAGTTCATCTCGATGCCCTTGAGCTTGTTGTTGGGATGGCCGATGTAGGGGCTGCCGAACTTGGAGAAGCGGGCCTTGACGTCATCGAGGTCCAGGTAGCCCTCGTGGCACAGCACCGCGTAGTAGGCCTCCATGGCGTGGCCCTTGGAGAGCACGAAGCGGTCGCGGTTGGGATCGTCGACGGTCTCGGGCGAAATGTTCAGATGGTTGGCGTAGAGGGTCATGAGGGCGTCGATCACCGACATGTCGCCGCCGATGTGGCCGCCGGCGCCGGCCATGATGATGTCAACGCAATCGCGGCGGAGGTCCCAGCGCAGGGACTCAAGCTCTTCGATAGTTGCCATTTCTACTCTCCTCGCAGGTAGGCTTTGACGTCTTCTTCGATGGGGTCGTACAGGTCGGGGGCGAAGCCAAGGTACTTGCATGCCTCATAGAGCACCGGCACCACGTTGGCATGGATGGCCACGCAGTGGTGGATGTAGGGGCCCTCGACGATCTTGGCCTCGAGGCGCTTGAGGTTCTCGACCTCGACCCACAGGTAGGTGCCCATACCGGCAGGGCCGTCGATGCCGCGGGCGTTGCCCAGCAGCAGCGAATACTCGCCGTTGTCGCCGTCAAAGCGGGCAAGGGTGAGGTCGCCGTGCTTGGCCTCGGCCGTCAGCGCGCCGGGGTGATCGAAGGCCAGCGGGTAGGTGAGCTTGGGCTTGACGGCCGCGCAGCTGCAGGGCCAGGGGCCGCAGTGCTGCAGCAGCTCGCCGTTCTCGTTGTCGGGATGGCGAACGGTCCAGTCGGCGAACATGCCGCGGTGACGGCCAAGATCGGCGGCCTCGACCATGAGCGCGGTGATGGCGCCGTGGATGTCGGTCTCGCAGACGACGGGGATGCCCATCTCGTTGAGGATGGCGTTGGCGGCGCAGGGCATAATGCCCAGCTCGTCCTGCAGGGCGTTCCAGCACTGGATGGCGCCGGCGTTGCAGCCGTACTTCTCGACCAGGCGCTTCATGGCGATGGCGAGTCCAGCGACCGCGGGGACCTTGTCCTCGGGGATGCAGATCTCAAAGCTGTCGCTGATGTGGGCGAGCATGGCGGCCATGGCCTGTTCGTCGGCCTGGGCGTCGCGCACGGCCTGGACAAGCTCAGTCATGGGGATGGGCGAAAGCTGGATGTTGAACTTCTCGAGCAGCTCGCCCTCGTTGCACATGGTCGACCAGAAGTCGAACGGACGGGTGGCCATCTGCAGGATGCGGGTGTGCTTGAAGGTCTTAACGACGTTGCACACGGCCAGGAAGTCCCAGACGCCACGCTCGAACTCGGGATCGGTCAGGCGGCAGTTGGTCATGTAGGTGAAGGGGACCTGGAAGCGGCGCAGGACCTTACCAGTGGCGAACAGGCCGCACTGGCTGTCGCGCAGGCGGGTGCCGTCGGGCTCGGGGCGCTCGTCGCGCGGGCCCCACAGCAGCACGGGCAGGCCGAGCTCGCGGGCAAGGCGGGCGCAGACGTACTCGGTGCCAAAGTTGGCATGGCACAGCATGATGCCGTCGACGCCCTCGGCGCGGAACTTCTTGACGATGGGCTCGATATGGCTGTCGTCGAACAGCAGGCCCTCGTCGTTGATGTCGTCGATATCCACGATGTCGACGCCGATCTCGCGCAGGCGGTCAGCCGTCAGGCCGCGATACTTGATCGCGTCCGGCGCGCTAAAGATACTGCGGCGCGTGGGCACAAAACCGAGCTTGATCTTATCCATGTACGTCCTCCCCTAGTCACATGTTCAGTAAACAGACGCATGTTTCGTTTTGTTCTGTTTACTAAATGTTTTACTCTTCTGTTTAGAAGTTTAACGCGAAATACCCGTAAACGGTAGAGAAATCAGCCTAAACGGTATGTAAACAATCTGAACATACAAGGGAAACAAAAAAGAGGGCCCCGAAGAACCCTCTATCTGTGACGTTCTGTGTGTCCACCCGCGGCGCGGGCGCATCTAACGCGAGTAGGCGGCGCTTTCGCCTAGAGCTCGCGTACGCTCTGGCGCTCGACAAAGTAGGTCGAGACGGCCGTCTTGCAGGTATAGCTCTTGGGGTTGCGGATGTTGCCCACCAGGCGGCGCACCGCGATCTCGCCCACCTCGTGCTTGGGAACATGCACCGTGGTGAGCGGCGGATTGGAGAAGGCGCCCACGG
Organism: uncultured Collinsella sp.; assembly: GCA_934643145.1. Lineage (GTDB taxonomy): Bacteria > Actinomycetota > Coriobacteriia > Coriobacteriales > Coriobacteriaceae > Collinsella. The sequence goes on from CAKUBM010000002.1 coordinate 91,952, forward strand.
ACAGGTCGTCGAAGCCGATCATCGATACGTCGTCGGGCACGCGGATGCCGTGCTCGTTGAGCGCTCGCATAGCGCCCACGGCGAGCACGTCGTTCTCAGCGAAGAAAGCCGTCGGCAGGTCGTCGCGCGAGACGGTATCGAGCCAGGCGCCCATGTCGTGGTAAGCGCCCTCGAGCGTGGTGCCCAGCGTGATGTGCCATGCCGGGTTGGGCTCAAGGCCCGCGTCCTCAAGCGCCTGACGGTAGCCACGCTCGCGATCCTTAAAGTTGCGGATACGCAGGTCGCCGGCAAGATAGCCGATCTGCTTGTGACCCTTCTCGATAAGATGGTCCACGGCGCGCAGCACCGAGTCGGTGTTGGCGATGACCACGGCATCGAAGTACTGACGGTCGCTCCAGCCGTCGAGCACGATCAGGTGGGCGGCAGCGTTGGCGAACAGGGCGTAGTCCTCCTCGCCCAGCTCGGTACCCATCAGCACGATGGCGGCCGACGGATCGGCGATCAGCCCCTCGACCTGCGGGCGCACGGCGTCCAGGTCGCTAAAGTCGAGCGAGACAAAGCTCGTGCTCATGCCGTGGCGGCGCGCCTGGCGCTCCACGCCCTCGATAACCGCAGGGTGGAAGGTGCTCTCGTCCAGGATGGCGCCCGTCTTGCGCGCAAGCACGAACTGGATACTCTCGAGTTGCGTCGACTGCTGGTAGCCGAGTGACTGCGCGCACTCGAGGATGATCTTAGCGGTCTCTTCGCTCACGCTGCGCTTGCGGTTGAGCGCGTTGGACACGGTCGCGGGCGAAAAGCCGGTGATGCGGCTGATCTCGCGGACACTTGCTTTGGCCATCGTTTCTCCCTAGCGACGGTCGCGGCCGAGCTCATTGGCTCGGCAACTAAACGACCGAAAATTCAATCTAAACAGAATAGTAAATGTTTAGTAGCTAGTTTACCCTGTTGTCAAGCGTTGCGGCTCGACTATTCCCCCAACGGCCACTTTTTACCGGTAGCCAATTTGGGACGGGGCTTTTTTGACTACCTTTAGAGGCGCATGGCCTCCTGCACGGCTCCGTACAGGTTGGCATCGTTGCCGAGTTCGGCCACCTTAATCTGCGGCTCGGGGATGCCGGCAAAACCGCCCTCGTAGCCAGCGAGCGCGGCCGACATCTGGGCGCGAAGCGCATCAATGAGTTCGGGATGACACGAAATGCCACCCGCAATCACAAAGACCTCGGGGTCGAGCACGGCCTGCAGGTTTACGAGCTGGGCATCAAACGTACGCGCATAGCGGTCGAGAGCGCGCTGGGCCGCCTCGTCGCCGGCCTCGATCCACTCGAAGACGCGGCGCCCGTCCACGGCAGTATCTGCCGGCAGTCCTTTCTCCGCCACAGCAGCATCGCGCAGCGCGCGCCAGCCGCCTGTGCCGGCAAACACGTTGTCCATCGCCGCCGCACGCGTCACATCATTGCGCAGAAAGCTGAATTCGCCGGCAAAACCATGCGAGCCGCGAAGGACATGACCGTCGATAACGATGCCGCCGCCAATCCCGGTGCCAATGGCAAGTACCACGCCAATACGATGCTCACGTAGCGCGCCCGCCGCATATTCGCCAAGCGCACAGCATTTGCCGTCGTTATTGACAGACACCGGCATGCCAAGACGCTCGCGCAAGAGCCTTCCCAGCGGGCAACCGTCCATGTATGTCAAAGCGCCGCCGCGATGGATCGTGCCGTCCGCGTCGCCCTCGTAGATGCCGCCGGGCGCGCTTACGCCCACAGCGGAGACGCGCTCGCGATACGGCTCGACAAGGCCAATCAGGGTTTCGACCACTTCTTCGGCCGCGCTAAAACTAGTCGGCAGGCTACCGCGCTCTCGGATGGAGTAATCCTCACCCAGCACGGCCCACTTAACTGCCGTACCGCCCACGTCGATGCCAAAGAACTCTTTCATGCTGCCCCCACTTAAACGTACATGTGCCAATTATCTAGGCTTTCTTACCCATGCAACCACGAGGGCTTCGAGCGAACAATGGGTTTTAGGCTAACGGTCACGTTAATTCTATAAACGGTGTTCAATCTGTTTACGGCAGCTAGCTATATAGGCAAACCAACATAGTCGCCAATTTGGGACGCAGCTTTTTGACTGTTTTGCCACCCGATGATTTTTCTGGGACGGGGATTAAAAATCATCGCCAAAGTAGCTAAAAAAGCCCCGTCCCAAAATGACTACTTTGGGAACGGGGCGAGCGGGTCACTTAGCCCAAGACGTGAGCCATGCGTGCCTTGAACTCCGCGAGGAAGCGCGGGGCGTCCACGGTTAGCGCCACAAGGGCGCTCTTGTCCGGGTCGGCCACGCGGCGCTCGTCGCAGATAGTGCGGCCGCGATACTCGCCGAGCAGGTCGACGCGCAAGTTGCAACCGAGCGCGCCCACGAGCGTGGGATCAATCGCCACGGCAACGGCAAGCGGATCGTGCAGCGCGCAGCCGCCCAGGTAAGGGGCGTTCATCTCGTACGAGCCAATGTAGTGCTCGACCATACTCGCAAACGCGCAACCGGCCATGGTGCCCGAGCCCGTCCAACCGGCAATGTCGCGGCGCGTCAGCACCACGCGATGCGTCACGTCCAGACCGACCATAGTGAGCTTGCGGCCCGAGCGAAGCACGGCGTCAGCCGCCTCGGGATCGCTTGCCATGTTGGCCTCGGCGCCCGCGCTCACGTTGCCGGGCACGGTCAACGCGCCGCCCATCACGACCACGCGGCCGATGGACATCATCGCTGCCGCATCGCGCTCCAAGGCAAGCGCCAAGTTTGAGAGCGGGCCGGTCGCCACGTAGACCAGATCGGGTCCATAGGTGCGTGCGGCATCGATCAGATAATCGACCGCCGCGTTACCATCGGCCGATGTCGCCCCCACCGGCTCGTAGGGCGATGCGGGCACGCTCGCGCCGCCAATGCCGTTTTTACCATGGATGAGCGTGGTGGACGCCGGCGGCGTATAGGGCTCGTTCGCCTTAATGGGACGATCGGCGCCCAGGTACACCGGCACCTCGGGGCGGCCCAACAGGTCAAGCACCGCCAGACAGTTATGCGCCGACTGCTCGACGCGCACGTTGCCAAAGCACGTGGTAATACCGACGAGCTCCACCTCGGGGCTCGCGATGGCGTAGGCGAGCGCCATCGCGTCGTCCACGCCCATATCCAAATCAAGGATCAGCTTCTTGGTTGCCATTGTTCTACTCCGCTTCTCCGTCTAAACCGTCTAAACCAAACTTATGCTCAACTTCGGCGCGCGTGGGAATCGATTGCTGAGCACCCAGGCGCGACACCGTCACTGCCGAGGCGCGAGCGCCCGCGGCCATGCACTCAAAGAGAGGCAAGCCCTGCAGCCGAGCCGCCGCAAGTGCGCCGATAAACGTATCGCCCGCAGCCGTGGTGTCGACCACCTCGCCCGAAAGCGCCGGTATGCGCAGCAGCCCTCCGTCATCGCCGAGCGTAACCGACCCGGATCCGCCCAGCGTGATGACCGCGGCACCGGCGCCCTTGGCGAGCAAAGCCCCAAGCGCAGCGACGCAGCTCGCGTCATCCGTGGGCAAGATGCCCGTCAGCGCCTGGCACTCGGTCTCGTTGGGACAAACCAAGTCGACCGCAGGCCACGCTCCCGCCGGCAGGTCGCACGCCGGCGCCGGGTTAAAGACCGTATAGAACCCCAGCCTGTGGGCGCAAGAGAGCGCCGCGGCCGCGGCCATCAGGTCACATTCGCCCTGGGCGATAAAGACGCCGCCGGCCGCCGGGGCGAGGTCGCAGATATTGGCGTCGAGCTCATCGGCCACTAGATAGCGCAGCGCGCAGGCAACGTCCTCGCCCGAAAGCGCATGGTTGGCGCCCGGCGATAACACGATGCGGTTGTCGTTCTCGCAGCGAATGATAGTCGCGGTGCCCGTCTCCACGTCGTCGCGACGCGCCACAAACTCAACGCCCACGCCGGCATCTTGGAGCCCCGCCACCAGTGCGTCACCAAATGTATCGCGCCCGACGGCGCCGATCATGCACGTGCGCGCACCCATGCGCGCGGCGGCGACAGCCTGGTTTGCACCCTTGCCGCCGGCGTTGGTGATAAAACCGCTTCCGCCGACGGTCTCGCCCGCACGCGGCATGCGCTCGCACGCCACCGAAAGGTCCATGTTCATGCTGCCGAACACCGCAACGATGCCGCGATCTGCCATGGAAACCTCCTCATCCGCGGGCTTTTTGCCCACCGTCGGCCGTCAATCGTATGCTTTCGCACCTCTATAACTTTAGTTCACTTTGATGTGAACGCGCGCTTGAGGTTGCGCCAGCAGCAAGCATTCACAGGAGCAGGCGGCTACAATGAATACGTGCTGATTATTCTCGTCATTGGATGATGTTTTATGGAACAATTCCCGCAATCGAGCTCACGCGGCCGACGCCGCACGGGCAACGAACCGGCGCCGCACGAACGTCCGCGGGCCGAGCGCCGCACCGGCGGCTCGCGACGCGCCCCGAGCCCTCATCGTGCGCCCGCCAACAAAGCGGACCATGCCAGCGACGCCACCGCAGACCAGACGCCCGCTCGTCCCAAATCCCGCTACATTCCCGCCCTCGACGGCCTGCGCACGCTCGCCGTTGTCGCGGTGGTGCTCTATCACCTCAACCTCACATGGGCGCAAGGCGGCTTGCTCGGCGTCACGATCTTCTTTGTGCTTTCGGGCTATCTGATCACGCGCCTGCTGCTCAACGAAGTCGCCAAGACCGGACGCATCGACCTCAAGAGCTTCTGGATTCGCCGCATCCGCCGCCTGTTCCCCGCCGTAGTGACCGTCGTGGTGGTGACCTGCGCGCTGTGCACGATCTTTAACCACGTGATGCTCACCAAGATGCGTCCCGACATCCTGCCGTCGCTGCTGTTCTTCAACAACTGGTGGCAGATTGCGCAGGACGTCTCGTACTTCAACGCCTTGGGCGATCCCTCGCCGCTCACGCACTTTTGGTCGCTCGCCATTGAGGAGCAGTTCTACCTCATCTGGCCGCCGCTGCTGTTTGCCATGGTATCCATGCATGTGAGCAAACCCAACACGCGCCGCGTGGTTCTGGGCCTTGCCGCGGTTTCCGCCGTCGCCATGATGGTGCTCTACAACCCCGCCGCCGATCCCAGCCGCGTGTACTACGGCACCGACACCCGCGTGTTCTCGCTGCTGCTGGGTGCCTGGATGGCCTTTATCCCCGATCGCGACCTGGCGCCGGTGCGCCTCGCGCGTCGCCTGGGGCTCGACCGCCTCGTCGCCAAGTACGACAAGAATGCCGAAGACAAGCAGGGCACGACGGCCGACGATGCAGCCGAGACCGCCCCGATGCAGCCGAGTGCCCTCGTGCGTTTTTGGTCCTCGCCCGCATCCATCGATGTGTTGGGCGTTGTAGGCCTGATTGGCCTCGCCGCTATGGTCGCACTCACCAACGGCTACACCGCGTTCCAGTATCGCGGCGGCACGCTGCTGTGCTCCATCCTCACGCTCATGGTCATCGCGGCCTGTGTGCAACCTCAGGGAATGGTTGCCCGCGCGCTATCCGCCGAGCCGCTCGTATGGGTTGGCAAGCGCTCCTACAGCATCTACCTGTGGCACTATCCGCTGTTGCTGCTCATGAACCCGGTCGCCAACATCAACGACACGCCCTGGTGGCAGTACATTTTGCAGGTACTGCTGGTGGTAGCCGTCGCCGAATGTTCTTATCGCTTTATCGAGACGCCGTTTAGGAAGGGCGCCTTTGGGCGCACTGTCTCCGAGTTCCGCGATGGCACCACCACGCCTGCCAACTGGGTGCGCGCGCATATTCCTGCGTGTGCCACTTGCGGCATCGTGCTTGTCATCGCGCTGGGCGGTCTGGTCTTTGTGCCGGAAACCTCCGCGCTGAGTGGCGAGGGCGCCGAAGTCCTCAACAAGGAAGCTAAAAACGCCGCGCCCACGGACCAACAGGCAGTCGACGACACCGACAAGGACAACGATGGCTTCCCCGATGGATCCTACGACCTGCTCATGATCGGCGATTCCGTGTCGCTACGTGCCGTGGACGCCTTTGATGGCGTGTTCCCGCACAGCCATATCGATGCCGAAAAGGGCCGCCAGTTCGATGCGGGCCGCGCGACATTTGAGGGTTATATCCAGCAGAACCTTGCCGGCAAAATCGTGGTCTTTGCCCTGGGCACCAACGGCTTGGTGACCGATGACCAAATCGATGCCATCATGGCCGATGCGGGAGACAAGCGCATTGTCGTGTTTGTAAACACGCGCAGCCCGCAGCCGTGGGTTGGCTCGACCAACCAAGCCATTGCCAACGCCGCCACGCGCTACAAGAACGTGCGCGTTATCGACTGGTACGGATACAGCGCCAACCGAAATGACCTGTTCGATGGCGACGGCACGCACCTGTCGACCACCGGTGTGACCGAATACCTCAACTTGATTCACGACGCGGTCAAGAAGGACCTGCCCGTACACCCCGAGGATCACGTCAACGACCCGCAGCCGGCAGCGGTGAAGTCCGCCACCGACGCGCTCGTCAATGCGCTCGCTCTCAAGCCGCACAAGCTGGGCACCGACAAGTAGCACGCAGCCAAATCTGCTTACACCCGCAGGGGGGCATCGGCCACGGCCGACGCCCCCCTGCGGCAGTTAGGGACACTCCTTTTGTACCGGCACCCAGAGACACTCCTGGCGCCAGCCAATGGAGACCTTTACGGATGAATTCCAAGCCGCCCCGCCGCTCCAGGCATCGTTTCCGCGCCTCGCGCCCGCCCCAAACAATCAAAACAAGCCCCTTTTGCCGCAACCTCAAAGGTCTGTGGGCAAAAAAGGGCAAATATGAGTACTGTTACCTTTTTAGTAGCAGGCAAAACCACCCAAAATGACGTCCGAGTGACCTCTACAACCCCCTAAAGCAGCCAACCTGACTTGTTTAAGGTATATTGGAGCCAATTTTAATGAACATACTATAGGTTATGTTCATTATCTTCTTGGCCGTAAATGCCATTAGTCTAGCAACAGTACTCATATTTGGCATTTTTTGCCCATCGGTATATAACTAACCCCCATAGCGGGCAAAAAAGAGGCCGCAGCCCATGGCCGCGGCCCGCTCGAAACCCAAAAGAGGCACTACGCGCTGTAGCCCATCGCCTGCAGCACAAACATGACGACTGTCAGCACCGTAATCACGCCGATAGTCGCCCACGTGAGCACGTTCCATACGCGGCCGTTGCGGTTGGCACCCATAATGTGGCGATCAGCCGCGATAACCACTTGGAATACCAAGACTACGGGCAGCAGCACGCCGTTGATGACCTGCGAGGTCATCATAATCTGGAACAGGTCGACGCCAGGCATGAGCACCAGCACGGCAGAAATGCCGATGATGGCCGTAATGATGCCGCGATAAACCGGGGCCTCGTCCCAGCTGCGATCGGCGCCGCGCTCCCAACCAAAAGCCTCGCAAATGGCGCTCGACGTAACACCCGGCAGCACGCAGGCAGCCAAAAAGCTCGCTGCGACCAGGCCCGAGGCAAACAACACCGTGGACCACTGGCCCGCGATGGGCTCCAGCGCGCGGGCGGCATCGGCGGCATCGCTAATCTGAATACCCGCCGGGAACAGCACCGTACCGGTCGTGATGATAATGAAGCCCGCAATGATATCAGCAGCAATCGAGCCGCTCACGGTATCAATACGCTGCAGCACGATGTCGTCCTCGCCCGCATTCTTATCGACCACGTTGTTCTGAGCCAGGAAGATCATCCACGGTGCGATGGTAGTACCGATCGTTGCGACCACGAGCGACACGTAGCTGGGGTCGTTTTGAATATTGGGGACGACCAAGTCGACCGCGACCTCACCCCAGTTGGGGCCAGCCATAAACGCGGCGACGATATAGGTCACGAACACGCAGCTCACCAGCAGCAGAATCTTCTCGATGCGCTGGAAACTACCCGACATGGTAAGCATCCACACCAGCAGCGCCACCAACGGCACCGAGATGCTCGCCGGCACGCCAAAAAGGGCAAGGCCGCTCGCGATACCCGCGAACTCCGAGATGGTTACGGCGGTGTTGGCGATCAACAGCGCCGCCATGGCCAGCACGCTCTTGCGCACGCCAAAGCGTTCGCGGATGAGCGATGCCAAGCCCTTACCCGTGACACAACCGCAGCGTGCCGCGGTCTCCTGCGTCACGATAAGCAGCACGGTCATGACGGGAAGCATCCAGAGCATCTTGTAGCCATAGCTGGCGCCCGCACTGGAATACGTGGCGATGCCGCCGGCGTCATTACCAGAAAGCGCCGCCAGCAGACCGGGTCCCATGGCGCCAAAGATGGCGGCAATGGTCAGCTTTTGCTTGGTGCTCGGCTTTTGCTTCGTGTTTTGCACGCGACCACCTATCCCATGACCGACATGGTGAGCAGCACCGCAGCTGTGCAGTACGCCACGCACGAGATCATGACGGCAATGACGTTCATGGCGGTACCCGACGTATTGAGGTCGTGCTCATCGCGCCAGAACAGCACCATCAGATAAATCACGGCACTCATGTTGCTAACCAGGCAGATGATGGCCGCAATGTTAAAGCATCCGGTAAAGAGCTGCTCCTCGAACATGGGGGCATCGGGGAACGCGGCGGTGCGCACCAGCTGCGCGCACAGGTAGGTCACGAGCGAAAGGATCAGGCCCATGCCCGTGCTCTGGAAGAAGAATCCCAGGTACGGCTTGGGCTCGTCGTCGTGGCCGTCGTACTCCAGGAAGTAGTTCTTGACGAACGACACCATGCGCGAGGCGGCCAGCAACACGAGCGGCATGGCGCACATGGGAAACACCACCAGGTGCGCGGAGCCGAGCGCTGTCCCCAGTACCGTTGCCATGATGCACGAGGCGATACCCCACACGACAACCCAGTACTGGCGATGCACAAACCAGCTGAGCACGTTCGTCGAGTCGTCCGACGCGCTGTCGCCCGAGCCGACACCGGCGATCTGCAGGTCCTCCTGATGCTCCTCGGCGATAACGTCCATGGCGTCGTCGAAGGTTACGATACCCAGGATGTGGCGGTTCTCGTCGCAGACGGGGATGGCGACCAGGTCATACTTGGTCATCTCGTCCGTTACGTCTTCCTGGTCCTCGTCGGGCGACACGTAGACCAGGTCGCGATAGGCGAGCTGGCCCAACGTGGCGTCGCGGTCGGCTACGATCAGCGTGCGCAGCGAAAGCACGCCGGTCAGCATGCCGCTCGGATCCTCGGTATAGACGTAGTAGACGCTCTCGAAGTCCTCGTCGAGCTCGCGAATCGCCTCGATGGCGTCACCGACCGTTGCCGTGGCGGGCAGGGAGACAAACTCCGAGGTCATGATGCGGCCGGCGGTGTTGTCCTCATACCCCAGCAGGTTACGAATCGCCTTCTCCTCCTTGACGCCCATCAGGCGCAGGAGCTTCTCGGCCTTCTCATAATCGAGCTCGTCGATCAGGTCGGCAGCGTCGTCCGGGTCCATCATGGCCAGCATCGACGATGCGTCCGTGTCGGACAGGCCCTCGAGCATCTCGGTCATAAGCTCGTCGTCATCGAACTCCGAGATAGCTTCGGCTGCCTGGGCGGTATCGAGCTGCGCAAACACCTGCGCACGTAGGCGCGGGTCGAGCTGCTCGATAATGTCGGCGATGTCGGCAGGGTGCAGCTCGCCGAGCGTCTTGTGCGACACCGAGAGTTGAATGTTCTTGGTCGAGCGATCGAGCAGGTCCATGTAGGACCAGGCGATGATGTCCTCGCTGAGCGGCTTGCCCAGGTGCTTCATAAAGCCCTCGACGACATGCTCGAGCGCGGGGCTGATGGCGCGCAGCAGGCCGCGGGCGCCGACCTCGGCACCCAGCAGACGTAGCTGGTTTTCGCCCGACATGGAGAACTTGATGTCGTTTACGCGCACGACCTTCATGCCCTGCGTGTCGACGATCTGCTTGTTGAGAACGTCGCGCGCCAGCAACAGCTCGGTCGGCTGCAGGTACGAAAAGCGGATTTCGGTGGCCGACGTCTTGAGGTACACGCCCGTCTCGTCGATACGGTCGACCCACTTGCGCCAGCTGATCATAAACGGCGTCTTGCCGGGACCGCGGAACGCGAGCGACGTCACGTGCGGAAAAACTTCGCCGGTAGCAATACCAAAATCGTTGACCACGCCGAGCTTCTCGCCGTCGACGTCCAAGACCGGCAGTTTGAGCATCTCACTCAGATAATTCAATGGTGCTCCCCATCATTATTCCTGCGGATCGCGGCAAAACGGGCACGCCATCCGTGGACAATTGGATATGTATACGCATGCGCGGGCGGCACGCCGCTCGACGCTCACACCCCGTGCATGCGCAAAAAGCACCTGCATGGGGTCATCGACTGTATGGTCGAGGTTTGGATTTCACCTGTAACCTTTCTCTTGACCCTCATTAACCGCAGTAACTATAGCATCAGCATCGCGCTGCGGCACCGAATTTATGCGCTGCACATTGCAGGCATACCAAACGCTGACGTATCCGTGACATAGTCGTTGGGGACTACTCCGTGGTTTCGTCGTCCTCGGCGAGTTGGGGGAACACGGCGTTCTTGGGCATCGTGACCTTCGTCAGCGAGATGAGCTTTTTGCTCAGCGACGTGTCCGTCTTGACCAGGTCGCTGAGCGTCACGATCTTGTAGCCGTCGGCAACAAGGCCGTCGATGATCTGCGGCAACGCCTCGAGCGTCTGCTCGGCGCACTCGTCGCTATCGGTGAGCAGCACGATATTGCCCGGCGTCACCGAATCGAGTACGGTCGAAACCTGCTCGTCGGCGCCGTTGAGCAGCCAGTCACCCGAGTCGATATTCCACGAGACCACGGCAGACACCAAGTCCATCGAGTCAATCCAATTTTGCTCGTCAAAAGCGGCGTAAGGGGCACGCAGCAGCATCGTCTTGACGCCGGTTGCCGACTTGATGGCGTCGGTTCCCTTCGAGATCTGCATGCGCACCGTCTCGCGATCCTCGCCCTTGAGCGAATCATCGCTATAGCTATTAGAGCCGACCTCGCACCCGGCGTCGACAATCGCCTTAGCCGTGGCGGGCGAGGCCTCGGCGGCATCGCCCGAAAGGAAGAACGTGGCGCTCACGCCCTTCTCCTTGAGCACCTGCAAAATCTGCTTGGTGGCACCACTCGGTCCCTCATCAAACGTCAGGGCCACAACCTTCTCGTTGCCCTTTGGCGCCACGCTGGCGCAGGCAACCACGCAATCGGTGGCGGGCACAACCTCGCCACGGTCCTGTGTCTTGCCCGATTGCTCGCCGACCCACACCTCGGAGCGACCCTGGACGCCCCACGTCTGCACATACTCGATAGCACCCGTGCCCTCGACCTTCAGCTTGGGCTCGATGGTCGTGGCCTGCACCTCGTGCTTCTCGTAGATGTTGCGGCCGTCTTTGACCGTCACCTTCTCGCCGCCGGTAAGCTCGCGACTATCCCATTTGCCCTGCTTCACACGCTTGCCGTCAACCTTCACCGACAGCTTTTCGCCCCCGTGGCGCTTGAGTACGCTGTCATCGACGGCCAGCAGGTCGCCCGCGTCATAAGTGTCGGTCAGCTCCTGGTCGTCGATAAGATTCTGCAGCGTAGAGCCCACGCGCACCGCGGTCTTTTGTCCGTTGAGCTCCACGTCCACGCTGCGGTTGACGTAGCCCACGACGGCAGCGATAAACAGCACGAGCGCGCAGCCCACGGCGATGAGCGCATAGGGCAGACGGGATGGACGGCGGGGCGAGCGCCCGTTGCCAATGCGCGCACTGCGGTCGCTAAACCCGCGGCTATGGTTGAGGTACATCGCGCCGGGCTTACGGCGGCGTTTGCGCTGGCCGCTGGGCAGCTGCCCCAGGTCGCGGCGAGCCGTCGGACGCGCACCGGAGTGCCCGTTTAAGTTGGATCCGTTTTGGCGCATGTGCCCTCCCCCATAAACACAGCGAGCCGGAGCAACATGTCTCCGGCTCGCCTCCCATCATTTGGTACGTCGCTATTTGCTAGCTTTTGACGAGCCCCCGCTCGCCTTTTGGTATTCGTCCTTAAAGGCCTTGAACATGCCGCGCGTTTTGCCGAGCTGCTTGCCCAGCGCGCGACTGCCCTTGTCCACGGCGACCGATCCCTTGTCATCGAGCACCTTGGCGCCCTTTTTGACCTTATCGCCCACCACGACACTGGCCTCGGCAGCCTTTGCGGCGGCGCCGCCCGAATACCCGAGCGCCTTGACCTCGTCCGAAACGATCATCGCGCCGTTCTCGTAGCCGCGCAGCATCGTCGGCGGCACCTGCGTGTCACCGACAAGCACGCTCGAAGCGGCACCGGCAGTCACATAGAACATCTGGACGATGCCCGAGCGCGGCTTGAACTCCACGTCCGAACAATAGCCCACGACATCGCCCGATTCCGTGCGCACGTCCATACCAACCCAGATGATGCAATCGTCCAGGTTAATATCGAGGCGCTTGGCCGCGGCGGCATCGTAGGTGTCCTTGGCGTCATCCACCGCGATAGCGCCCTCATAGACGCCGATGGCATCGAGCGCCACAAAACGGTCGGGGCGCTCGATCATGCCCGCAATATCGGACTGGCGAACCATAAAGCCCACCACGCGCGTACCGCCCGGAGTAAAGACCGGAAAGTGAATCTTTCCGAGCTTTTTAGGGCTACGCGGCGTGCCGTCCTTTTTAGTGCGCTTGTCCTCGGTGGGCTTGCGATAGATCTTGGCGCCGACAAAATCCCCGGCGCGCATTATGCCTCGGTCGAGGGCTCCGCAGCCTCGGTGTCGGCCTCGGCGGCGTTCTCGACCACGACGTCGGCAGCGGGCGTCACGTTGCCGCCCGAGATGGCGTCGTTGAGCTGCTCGCGCAGCTGATCCATACGCTCGCGGGCCAGGTCGACCTTGGCGCGCAGGTCATCGGTCTTGGCATCGACCATCGGGCCGAAGTCGTTGACCGCGGCGCGGGCCTCCTCGGCACCGTGCTCGTAGGTATCGCGCATGTTATCCCAAGCGTCGTTGGCGATATCGGCAGCCATGGCGCGGGTCTCGGCACCCGAGCGCGGGGCCAGAGCAACGCCGATGATAGCGCCGGCGGCGGCACCAAAGAGTGCACCGGAGATAAAGCTAAAAGTCTTACCCATGATCATTCCTCTCCTGCGGGCACGTCGGCGCCCACCGTTTGAATGCTGTCCATTATACCCGCAGCGCAACACTTGCCGCCCCGCTCATCTGCATACGGTAAAGACGCAGGCAATACGGCCTATCGAATGTGTTACGAATCTGTCTATTCCACAGGCAGGGCCGGCATGGCCGTCGTGGCCGCCGGATCCTCGCCGGCACCGTCTACGAGCGGCAGCGCGCTTTCGTGCGCCGACCCAGTCGGAGCCGTTGCCGCGCCGCCGAAGACGGCCGCGGAGGCCTCGTGGTTCTCGACAACCGCGCCCTCGGTATCAATCGCTACCTGGGGCTCGTCTTCAAAGTTGGGGACGCCCTGGGGCTCAGCTGCCGGCTCGGCGGTCGCATCGGCAACGGGCTCGGCGTCGACCGGCACATCGCCCTCGTCAGCACCCTCGTCCTCGGCAACGTCCTCGCCATTCGCGGCGGCGACAGCCTCGTGCGGATCCTTGCCCTCGGCCTCGGCACGCATACCCAAAACCAGGTTGCGCAGGCCCGCGACCGTGCCCTCCACATCGGGGGCGGGCTGGTCGGCGTGCAGGTAAGCCCAATCCATCATGAAGGTGGCAGACGACAGCGCGCCGATGGCCAGCGCATCGTCGGAACACGAAAGCTCAACCTCAAAGACGCGCTCGTCGTGCTCACTCACGCGGGTGCGGCCGCACGAGATATTGCCGGCAAGGCCGGTCTCGTTCATCAGCTCGACCGACACGTGCTCCAGCAGGTGGCAGAGCTCAGTCTGACCCATGCAATCCTGGAACTCGCGGCCCGAATCGCCCAGGCACAGATGCTTGGCAATCGCCGGCACCAGATAGTACACGCGCGCCGTGGCCTCGATATCCTCCGAGGTCATGAGCGGCATGCCGGGGTTCACCAGCACGTGCGCGCAGATCTTATCCTCGCTGACGGTGACCTTAAGGATGTTGAACAGGCCTGCCATAACTCTCCCCTACTCGTCCTTGTCCTACTCGTCGCCATCGTGCGGGTCGGCAAGACCCGCACCCGACGCCGCCGGCTCGTCCGCCGTGGACTCGGAATCCTTCTTATCGGTTTCGGCCGGAGCGATCACGCGAATGAGCGAGATGCGCTGGCCACGCATCGACTGCACCTTAAACTTGTACCCCGCGACCTCAAACACCTCTCCGATGTCGGGCACCGAGTCGCAAAGCTCCAAAATCCAGCCGGCGATGGTCTCATAATCATCGCTTTCCTCGAGCGGCCAACCAAGCTCAATCGCATCATCGCACGAAAAACGCCCATCGACGAGCCACTCGCGGCGCGAGAGGCGCGTGAGGTACTTGTTGTCGGGGTCGAACTCGTCCTCAATCTCGCCGACGATCTCCTCGACGATGTCCTCGATGGTGATGATGCCGGCCGTGCCGCCGTACTCGTCCACGACCACCACGATCTGGTCGTGCGAGGTCTGCATCTCGGAAAGCAGCGGCAGGATGTCCTTGGTATCGGGCACAAAGGTGGCGTCGCGCAAAAAGTCGGCAATGGGTTGGTCGCCCTTGCCGTCGAGCGCGGGCTGGATCAGGTCCTTGATATGCGCGATGCCCGCCACGTTGTCGGGATCCTCATGGTAGACGGGGATGCGGCTAAAGCCGGTCTGGCGCATGGTGGATAGCACGCTGGCGACCGTCTCGTCGTCCTCGCACATGGTGGTGTCCACGCGCGGCACCATGACCTCGCGGGCAACGGTGTCGCCCAGGTCGAAGATCTCGTGGATCATGCGCTTTTCCTCGTCGAGCAGGTCGTCCTGCTCCGAGACCATGTACTTGATCTCTTCCTCCGAGACGTTCTGGCGGTCATCGGCGCTCTTGATGCGCAGGATGCGGGCCAGGCCGTCGGAGCAAGCGCCGGTCAGCCACACGAGCGGGCGGGCGATCTTCTGGAACACGGAAAGCGGCCCCACGACCTGCTTGGACACGCCCTCGGCGTTGGCCAGGCCAATGCGCTTGGGCACGAGCTCGCCGATCACGATGGACACAAAGGCGACCGCGACGGTAATGATGACCGGAGCCAGACCGCGCGCGATAGCGGAGAGCGGCGCGATGCCAAAGCTCATGAGCCACGTGGCGAGCGGGTCGGACAGGCTCGTCGAGGCGACGGCAGACGAGGCGAAGCCCACGAGCGTGATGGCGACCTGAATGGTGGCCAGTAGCTGGTCGGAGTCGGCGGCGAGCTTAATGGCGCGCTCGGCACGCTTGTCGCCCTCCTCGGCCTCGTGCTCCAGCACGGCGCGCTTGGCCGTGGTGAGGGCCATCTCGGACATAGAGAAATAGCCGTTGATGAGGGTCAAAACGAGGGTGGTGATAAGGGAGATGGTTATGTCCATCGGGAGTTTCTCGAACCTCCAAGATTCGGGACGTTGGCAGGAGACGTAGTTGGCGGATAAGACGGTTGCGCCCGACGGCCACCTGGGCGGATCCGCGGGCACAGGCTCGGTCGTTAGATTACGAAGAGGATCACCGCCATGAACTGGAAGATGCTACCGGCGAGCACCCACAGGTGAAACACGCTGTGCAGGTAGCGCACGTTTTTGGCGATGTAGAACGGCACGCCCACGGTGTAGCACACGCCGCCGACGGCGAGCAGCGCCAACGCGACGGGATTCAGCAGCGCCACGAGCGCAGGCAGCTTAAAGACAACGAGCCAGCCCATTAGCAGGTAGACCAGGCCGCTTACCCAGTGCGGCTGACGCTCGCGCAAAAAGCACTCGAGCGCGATGCCAATGATGGCGATGGCCCATACGGCAAAGAACAGCGCGGCACCGCCGTCGTCTGCCAACGTGATAAGGCAAAACGGCGTATAGCTGCCCGCAATGAGCAGGTAGATGCAGCTGTGGTCGATGATGCGGAATACGCGCTTGGCGCGCTCGGGCTGAATCGCGTGATAGAGCGTGGAGGCCAGGTATTCGAGGATGATGCTGACACCGTAGACGATCGCCGCGGCCATATGTGCCGGGCCGCCACCGCGCAGGGCAGCGAATACGATCAGAAGTACGAGGCCCGCGATGCCCAGCAGGCAGCCGACACCATGGGTGACGGAGTTCATGATCTCCTCGCCCACCGTGTACTGCGGAACGGCCGCGGCCTTAGGTCGCGGCTTAGAACTGTCGCTCGAATCGGACATGCCGGTTACATCCTCCAACATAAATAGTTCTCAACACTATATCAAAGCGTCTGAGTACGTGCGAAATTTGCACCTTACGTGACCCTTTGTTTACCCATTCTTTGCTTGTTGACGCATCAACGGTGAACATCCATAATGCGCTTGCATTAAATGTTGACATATAAACATCTTATAGGAGAGCGGTTTATGGCTGAAAATAAACGTCCTCATCAGGGCCTTAAGATAGCCTGCATCGCCGTGGCGGTGCTCGTTGTCGCACTACTCGGATTTGCCGGCAACTTTTTGTTCGACTTCGCGCTGAACCCTCGCGCTCCATACACCATGAAGATGATGCAGGACGGCAAGAATGCCGAAAAGGGCGAGCAGATGGATGCCGAGGAGACCGAAGCGCGGGCTTGGTTTAAGCAGAACCGCGAGAGCAGCAGTCTTACCGCAGATGACGGGACTGAACTAGCTGCCTGGTATTTCGCGGCATCGGAGAACACGCACGATTATGCCGTCTGCCTGCATGGATATACGAACGAGCCCATCGGTATGGCCCGATACGTCAAGCGCTTCCACGACCGCGGCATGAACGTGCTCGCGCCCGCCGCCCGCGCCCACGAGCGCTCCGGCGGTGACTATATCGGCATGGGCTGGCCCGAGCGACTCGATGTCGTCGCGTGGATCGGGCGGATTGTTGCGGCAGACCCCAAGGCGCGCATCCTGGTCTTTGGTGAGTCGATGGGCGCGGCAACCGCTATGAACGTGGCGGGGGAATCTCTACCGGCAAACGTGAAGTGCATTATCGAGGACTGCGGCTATACGAGTGTTTGGGACGAGTTTTCCCTGCAGCTCAAGGACGTATTTGGCTTGCCCAGTTTTCCGCTGCTCGATGTGGCCAATCTGGTGTGCAACGTGCGCGAGGGCTACGATTTTCATGAGGCCAGCAGCGTGGAGCAGCTCAAGCACGCAAAGGTCCCCATGCTATTTATCCATGGTGACCAGGATACCTTTGTGCCGTACAGCATGCTCGACCAAAACTACGACGCGTGCGCCAGCAAGGTAAAGCAAAAGCTCACTGTCCACGGCGCCGCCCACGCCAAGAGCGCACAGGTCGACCCCGAGCTCTACTGGAACACGGTCAACGACTTCCTCGACGCTAACTTTTAGGCAAATAGCGGAGTCTGGAGATTTATCTAACCCCCCTTTTTTCGGAAGTATGCGGCAAAATCTGGAACTGCCGACCAGACTGCAGTTTTACCAACAATTTATCAGGGGTTTTGTTGCCAAAAAACGGTTTGTGGTCGGTGGTATTCGATTTTTCACCGCACTGCCAATGCGATGCAGGCGGCGGGGTGCGTGCTTGAGCGCTCTCGCGAGTACCCGAACCGCGGCGAAAGCCGCTATGTGCGGGTATATCTCGAATGTGACATTCCTGAAGGTTTGGAGGTGAGCCGCCATGATTGAAATTGATGGCATCAGTACCGCACCTCAGTGCAATGGGAAAAGAAGCATCGCCATGTGAAAAAAGCCAGCTCGGGAAGGGTGTAGAGCACACTTGGCGCTCGCTTTGGAGGCGCGATGCCCGGCTGGTCGTCTTGCGGGTCGTGGACCACGTACCAGCTGTTTTTGTAATGGCAGACCTCGCGGGCAGTGTCGTTTTTGAGAACCACACGCCAAGATTCGCAAACATGGTCGTTTTCCATCGCCCAGGAGCGCGGAGTGTACGATTCGATCTCTTTGAATAGATAGATGGCGCCGTCGTACCACTTGATGCCCCAGGGGACGTACTCGCCGTCGGGACGGCATTCGAGCAAGGCCGTGACTAGGCGGATGGTTTTAGAGTCTGCGGACAAAGGCGCCTCCCGTGCAATACGAACTTGTGTTCTATTATCGCACGGGAGGCTTGTTGGGGCTGCGGGTTCTTCGGCGTACCGCGGTAATCTGGAGGTCCTGAATCAGATCAGGCAGGGAATGGTTACGCGAAGCTAGGCCGAAGAAACTCACAAGGTATCGGTGATAAGGTCATCACCGACTCTAGTCAATAGTGCTTGCGATCTCCTTCGACCATAGGGCACTCTTCTTGATGACACGACGTTGCGTCTCGAAATCAATATAGAAAAGGCCGTAGCGTTTGTTGTATCCATTCGACCAAGAGAATTGATCCTGGAGAGACCAAACGAAATAACCCCTCACGTCTACGCCGTCTTCACGAGCTTTCAGGAGAGCATCCAGATGCTGATCGATGAAGTCGATCCTATCATCGTCATCGACGAAATCGCCGGCTGCGTTCAACACGTCTTTGCTGCCAAGACCGTTTTCCGTGATGTAAATTGTGGGATGGGCGGGATAGTTCGCATCGACCTGTCGAAGAATGTCGTACAGACCTTGCGGGTAGATATTCCAATCCCAGTCGGTCGTCGGAACATCAGGGTTCTTGACAAGTTCTGCTATGCCCTTCATGCGGAGGGTCGTCGTTCCCTTTTCGCCGGTCGCGTTGTACTTGGAACGATTTTCACCTGCATAGGCCTGTACGAACTGCGGCTGATAGTAATTGATGCCGAGGTAGTCGTTGAGACCAACAGCCGCCTGCATCTCATCGTAATCTCCGTCTTCGACTGAGAACGAAGCCTCCTGCACCCCACATATCTCCTCAATGAGCGCGCTGGTGCGATCCGTGAGTTTGCCGAAGAACGTTAAATCAAGCAGGAACCTATTCAGATAGGCATCCCAAAGCTCGGCGGCATGTCGGTTGTCGGGTGTATCAACGATTGGATACAC
The DNA here is from genome assembly GCA_934643145.1 of uncultured Collinsella sp. GTDB lineage: Bacteria > Actinomycetota > Coriobacteriia > Coriobacteriales > Coriobacteriaceae > Collinsella. Next base: position 111,085 of record CAKUBM010000002.1, read on the forward strand.
GGGCTTAAGCGCGTGAATGACTCCAATGCGTCCTTGATGTCCGCCTTCCTTGAAAACCTTGACAACGCGAGCGTGGGCAAGCGCCATGTTATGCATAGCCTGGAAAGACGATGAGAAATTGAACAGATCGGCTGGGGGGAATTCAGCTACAACATATTGGAAAAACGCCAGGCTAATCGGTTCATTGATCGTGAACCACTGGGAGACCTCTGTGAACTCCTCGAAGCAGAACTGTGCGTAGTTTACGAAGGAATCGATATTGGCGCGATTCAGCCAATCTCCCCGACTGAACATTCCGATTGGGGAATCGAGGTGATGTAGCGTTACGTACGGCTCGATTCCATGTTTGCGGCATTCAGCGAACAACTCGTGATAATACTTGACGCCCACGGGATTCGGGTCACCATCAGTATTCGGAAACACGCGAGCCCAGGAAATCGAGATGCGCAGCGCCTTGATGCCATGCTCGGCAGCGAGGCGGATGTCTTCTGGGTATCGGTGATAGAAGTCGCTTGCGGGATCAGGCAGGAAACGGCCCTTCGAAACGAGAAAATCGTCCCACATGGTCTTCCCCATGCCGTCTTTGCCCGTCGACCCCTCTACCTGGTAGGCGGCAGTGGCGGCCCCCCATACAAACCCCTCGGGCAACCGCTTGACGCGCTTGAGCAGTGTCATCGTTCATCTCCTCCATCCTCAAGGAACAAGCTGGCACCGTTTGTCTCGATCACTTTCCGATACCAGTAAAAGCTCTTCTTCCTGGTGCGATCGTAGGTACCTTTTCCGTCATCATCTAGATCGACATAGATGAAGCCGTAGCGCTTTGACATCTGATTCGTAGACGTCGACACGACGTCTATGCAACCCCATGAGGTGTATCCCATGACCTCGACGCCATCGTCAATCGCCTCCGCGATAGCCCGGATATGACGGCGGAAATAATCGATGCGGTAGTCGTCGTTGATGGAGCCGTCCTCCTCGACAACGTCACGGGCACCCAGGCCGTTCTCGACTATGAACAGCGGCTTTTGGTACCGATCATACATATCGACAAGGGCGTAGCGCAGGCCATCGGGATCGATCTGCCAACCCCATTCGGAAACATCGAGATAGGGGTTCTTAACGCCCGTAGCCAGATTGCCGCATACCTTTTCTCGGTCATCCGCATCAACAGAATCGACGAGCGACATGTAGTAGCTGAAGGAGACGAAGTCCGCCGGGTAGCACCGCAGAATCTCTTCGTCACCCTGCTCGAACCTGACATCGATGCCATGCTTGTCCCAGTAGTCGAATATAAATGCTGGATACGCTCCACGGGCCTGAACATCGGAGTAAAAGAAGTTCTCGCGATTCGATCTCTGGGAAAGCAACATGTTCTTCGGATTGCAATTCTCAGGATAGGTTAGGGTCCGCGTGATCATGCATCCCATCAAGGCATCAGGATCGATCTCGTGTAGCTCTTTCGTCGCGAGTGCGGCTGCGACAAATTGATGGTGGACGGCTTGGTATATCACCTCTTCGAGGTTGGCATCGGCGAAACGGTCTGGAACGATCCCCGCGGTCACGTAAGGATGCCTGAAAATCGAGTCGATCTCGTTGAACGTGATCCAATACTTCACAAGGCCCTTATATCGCTCGAAGCACACGCGCGCGAAACGGGCGAAAAGGTCAACAAGACGGCGGTCGTACCACCCTTGATAGTGGTCTGAAAGATACAGCGGCATATCATAATGATGGAGCGTTACAAGCGGCTCGATTCCATGTTCGCGCATTGTTTTGAACATGTCCTCGTAGAACGAAAGCCCGGCCTCGTTCGGCTCTTCCTCATTGCCCATGGGAAAGATTCGAGCCCATTGAATGGACACGCGCAGGCACTTGAAGCCCATCTCGGCGAATAGAGCGATGTCCTCGCGATAACGATGGGAAAAATCAATGCCGTGTCGTTTCGGATACATAAGCTCGTCATCCGTTTGCATCGCCCGAGCGATCTCCTCGGATGTAATTCCATGCTGGGCGCTGTAATCGCTTGGGTCGATGCCGGGTTTATAGCGGGAAACATCCGCAACGGTAGGGCCCTTGCCCCCTTCTCGCCAAGCGCCCTCGCATTGGCACCCGGCGATGGCGCCGCCCCAAAGGAAACCCTCGGGGAAGGGAGACTCGAGATGATGGAAAGCGATACTGGTGTCCATGGCTAATTGACTCCGTAGGTAGCGTCGACTTCTGCTTCCTCGAGGGCAGCAGCCTCCTTCTCCTGCTCCAGCTTAGCCTGGCGGTTGGAGATGAGCACAAATGGGACCCAAATCGCAGTCGTGACGGCGATGCAGATGATTTGCACCACAACGCCCTGCCAACCGTGGCTGATGAAGGGAGAGATCAGAACAGGGAGACCCAAGGGCACGTCAACGGTGTTGCACGGCAGGAATCCGATATTCGTGGCGAACATGGCAATCGCGGTCGAGATGGGCGATGTGATGGCAAGGGGGATCGCGAACGTCGGATTAAGCACGACGGGCAGGCCGAAGTAGACGGGCTCGGGGATACCGCAAACGGTCGAGGGAAGTCCGAACTTCGCGACCTCACGATAATCGTCGCGTTTTGAGAACAGCATGATCGCGATGATGAGGGAAAGGATGCAGCCCGCTCCTCCGGGGACCACGAAGTTCATCCAGAAGCCGTAGGTGACCGGCTGATCGGGCACTGTGCCAGAGCTGGCGGCAGCGATATTCGCCGCGATGGCGGCGGCCATCAGGGGATTGCGGATGGGCGAGATGACCAAGCCGCCGTGAATTCCCAACACCCAGAAGATCTGCGAGATGAGAACCACGAGAACGATACCGACAGGGCTCTGGAACATGATCTCCAGAGGGGTCTGCAGGAACGTATAGATAAAATCGTTTACATACGTACCCGTCAGGCTCTTGAATGCGATTCCGAAAATCGAGGAGCAGAGCAGCGTAATCAGAATCGGAAGCAGGACGTTGAAGGAAGTCGCGATCGCGGGAGGCACCGAGTCGGGCATCTTGATCTTGATGCGATCGATCTTCGTCAGCTTGCCGAACAGCTGAGAGTAGACGACGGCGCTGATCATGCCGATGAACAGCCCCTGAGCGCCCAAGATGCCCGTTACCAGTCCAGACACCGTCGTTCCATCGGGACCCGGTATGACGTTGGGCACCATGCTGATGTATGCTGCGATGCACACGATACCCGTGATATGCTCGGGGACTTTGTCTCGGCGGGCGAGATTGGTCGCTACCAGGAAAATGATAGGAACCGTCATAAACGACATCGTGCAGTAATTCAGAAGCGAGAACGCCGGACCGAGAGCCGTCAGTGACGGAATCCACTGAGCGAGCCCGCTTGTCGGTGATGCGATCAGGTTATTCAGCAGTGATCCGAGAGATCCGACGATTACAAAAGGCAGAAAGGTTGTAAACGCGTTCTTAATGCTCGCAAGATACTTGTTGTCATCAACCTTTTCCGCAACAATAAGAATTGCATCCTCAAATTTGTGCGACTTTGCCACAGAAAGCACCCTCTTTCACGAAATGGCTTGTTGCGTCCGCCGGTAGTGCCAGCTGCCGGCGGATCATTTTTAAGCTACTTGGACGACGCCACCAAATCCTCAGCTTGCTTGAGAACCGCCGCTCCGTCACAGCGTCCATAGGAGACGGGATCGATAACGCCAATCGGAGCATGCCCTTCAACAATCTTCGTCACTTTGCGTAAAATATGACGCACCTGTGGACCAAGCAGCAAGACATCGAAATTACCCAGCTCATCGGAAATCTGGCCCTGCTCAACAGCCCAGATTTTATAGTCCTTACCCTGGGCCTTAGCAGCCTCCTGCATCTTGGTCACAACGAGTGATGTGCTCATTCCCGCACAGCAGGCAAGCATGATATTCATGGTCTCTCTCCTTTGTTCTCACGCACTTGCGCACTTATGGACAAAACTTAGTTAGTACCGTTCTTGTACAGATCGATGAATCGCTCGGCAAGATCGCTTGCGAGTATCGCCATCGTTAGATGGTCCTCTGCATGCACCAATATGATGTTCACCTCAACGGAGTTGCCGTTTGCCTCATCGCGAATAAGGTTGAACTGCACTTCATGAGCTGCATGCATCTCGTCTCGAGCCTCTTTAAGTTGGGCGTCGGCAGCTTCAAAATCGCCGTCGGCGGCAGAGTCGATCGCCATAAGAGCGGCAGACTTTGCGTTACCGGCATGCAAGATAATCTGCATCGCATCCATATATTTATCCTCGTCCATTGTCCCTCCTCCTACAGATCACAGTGTCCGTGCAATAGCTCCATCAGTGTCGAGAGACTCTGATGGCTGATCAGCGTGTCGATGTCGTGTTCACTGGTAAGCAGCTTGGCCGCTCGCTGATAAAAACCTTGGAGGTTTTTATCGCGCTTCTTGGATATGCTCAACAGGAAAACAACCTGGACATCATGAGTGTTCCAAGAAACAGGTTTATCAAGGATTCCGATGCATACGAACGTCTCATCCGTTACCGCCTCAAAGGGATGAGGAATGGCCACGCGATTTCCGAAAGATGTCTCAGCCAGTGATTCGCGCCTCAGTACCGAGGACTCAAATGCATCAGGGATTGGTTTAACGTCGGCGATTCGTTGACAGAGTTCAGAAATGACCTCTTCCTTGCTCTCGCAGTGCATGTGGGTGAAAAACAGATCCTCAGAAAAGAACGAGTCGATGACGTCATCCTGAATGCCGCTGTTCAGGATGTGCTGAACGTTACCGATTTCACTCTCGTCGAGAAAAGCGCTCACGTGGAAGACAGGTATATCGAGCTTCTGTCGAATCGGCACAGTGGTAAAGACATAGTCGATATCGTGCAGGCTTGCCGCGTTGAGACTTCCGGCGTCACAGGTCCTAATCGTTCCGAGCATGCCTCCGAAAGCACTTCGGTATTGATACTCCAGCAGATGCGCGCTACCGGCACCCGATGCGCAAACAATCAGAATGTTCTTCTTGCTCTGTCCGTTTTTCTGTCGCTCGAGTGCGAGAGCGAACGCAAGGGCGATATACCCTATCTCCTCCTCAGAAGGTTTTTGCCGATACTTATCGGCCAGCACGGAAGAGCTGTCCGACGCCATGGAATACGCCAACGGAAACCGTCTTTTTATATCGCCCAGCAGAGGATTGTCGAGATTCATATGGCACTTCAGTCGCACGGAAAGCGGAACGATATGGCGAGCCAGATTGAGGCACAGTTCGAAGTCTTCGCGAAAATCGAAACGGAATGACTTCCATACACGCTCAATCATCTGCGCGGCAACACCCCAGGCTTCGCCTAAGATCTCGAAACCTTCATCATCCTTCCCGTCCGTATCGACAGTCTGTTTGCCGGCGAGATGAATTGCGATGTAGGCCACCTCTTCAACCGGCATCCCAATATCAAATTGAGCTGCCACTTTTCTCGCGATGGTCTCGGCTATGGCGTATTCGCGCCGCGTCTTAATATCCTTGATCTGGAGTTGTTCCATCGGAACATAGCAGTTGCTTCTTATGCGTTCGATTGCTACGGCGATATGAACAAGAAGATTCTGGTATGCGACCGCATTGATATGGAATTCGTTTTGCGCAAGAGATTGATCGACACACTCTGCGATTTCAACGAGGTCGCCCCCGAAAGGGGCATCCATTGCAAGGCTCGCCAAACAAAGACGGTGCATAAACTCGGGACCGATGACTCGAACCCCATGTCTTGGTTTTCTTTCGATCTGCAACCCGAAACGACCGATATAGTCCTCGGCGGCCTTGAGATCATTCGAAATCGTCACCCTTGAAACATATAAGGTGTCGGCAAGGCGGTCTAGTGTGACCCACCCGTTTCGATAGAGCAGTTCATTTAAAATGAAACGAATTCGACCCTCAGACGTGTCTGGCAGGGCATGGGTGCTATCGGCATCAGCTTTGAAGATCGCGTTGAACGCGTCGTTATCGCGAATCGATAACTCATATCCCTCTCCGCGTTTCATATCTATGCGCGCCGTATCATGGAAAAGCCGATTCAGCTGAGAGATGTACGTACGGATGGTACGAGTGCTCACCCCAAGCATACGGGATAAATCACTTGCAGGAACCGACGGGCTACGCCTGAGCTCCTGAATGATGTGCAACAACTTATCGTCCACGGTTCCTCCTCTCGCTATTGATAATAGGAAGGAACGTTACTCGATACCACAAAGGATATTTCCTTCCAAATGGAAGATGTCCTTATGATTGAGCAGGCGTGTATGCAAGACAAAATGCCCAAGCAGCTCTCCAGCACGGTACATCCAGTTATACGCCATACCCATGCTTTGCAAGAAAGCGCGCCACCAAAGAGGCCGCGGGGGCATTCGGCTAGGTGCGGGAACGGCCTATTTGCTCAATGTGTTCGGCTGAGATCAGAAATCAACCCTGGCTATCAAAGTTCATTCATTCATCGTTCACGTGATGTGAAGCACGGCGACAGAAGCCGCTCGGGACAGTTTTCTAAGAATCGAATAAATCGCCGTTGTCGAGCGAGCGCCAGCTGGTTATCCGCCGCTCGCGGTTCCAAACTGACCACTCGCAGTGGACGGCGGCAGCGTCGAAAAAATCTTTTTGAACACTCGCGCGATGGCTCGTTTTAGCTGTGAAAACTGGACTTTTTAGGCGAATATCGATATTTGCAGCTCTACCTGACCCCTATTTTCGGAAGTGCGGGGAAAATGCCGGGGACCCCGAGCAGACCGCTGATTTACCAAGAATTTACCAGGGGTTTTAATGCCAAAATGCGGTTTGTGGTCGGCGGTATTCAATTTCCCCGCACTTCCGAAAAGCCGCCCGCGAGCACCGTGCTCGCAGGCGGCTTTTGCTTACGTTACGCCACAAAAGCGCTGGATATGTCCAATAGTTGGATGCTACTTGACCTCGATGAGCTCGTACTTGCTCGTGCCCAGGCCGATCTTCTCGGCATGCGCGATGCACGCGCGCCAGTCGGTGTCGGGATGCGTGATGCAGAAGGGGTCCTTGGCCTGCTCGCCCTCCAGATGCTCGTGATTATGCTCCATCTTGGCCGCGCTGTCAGTGAGCTCGGTGTTGGGCAGCGGCTCGGACGCCAGGACGGCGTCGGCGCAGGCCTGGTCGATGGCGACCGGGTCGAAGCTCGCGAACATACCGATGTCGTTGACGATGGGTGTGTCGTTCTCGGCGTGGCAGTCGCAGTTGGGGCTGATGTCCATGGCCAGCGAGATGTGGAAGCTCGGGCGACCGTCGACGATGGCCTTGGTGTACTCGGCGATCTTGCAGTTGAGCACGTCGGCCGCGGCATCGTAATCGGGCTTGATGGCGTCCTGGTTGCACGCCGCAATGCAACGGCCGCAGCCCACGCAGCGATCGTGGTCGATAGCGGCGACGTGAACCGTGCGGGTGTTGCCGTTGGCAAGCTCGCGCTCGCGGGTATCGTCAAACGAGATGGCGCTGTGCGCGCATATCTTCTCGCAGGCACGGCAACCTACGCAGTTGGTGGTATCGACGCTCGGCTTGCCGGCGGCATGCTGCTCCATCTTGCCGGCACGGCTGCCGCCTCCCATGCCCAGGTTCTTCATGGCGCCGCCAAAACCGGCCTGCTCATGGCCCTTAAAGTGGGTGAGGCTGATCACGATATCGGCATCCATGAGCGCCTGACCGATCTTTGCCTCGCGCACGTACTCGCCGCCCTCGACCGGGACGAGTGCCTCGTCGGTACCCTTGAGGCCGTCGGCGATGATGATCTGGCAACCCGTGGCATACGGGGTAAAGCCGTTCTGGTAGGCGGTGTCGATGTGCTCGAGCGCGTTTTTGCGGCTGCCCACATAGAGCGTGTTGCAGTCGGTGAGGAAGGGCTTGCCGCCCAGCTCCTTCACGACGTCTGCGACGGCGCGGGCGTAGTTTGGGCGCAGAAAGCTCAGGTTACCCAGCTCGCCAAAGTGAATCTTGATAGCGACGAACTTGTTCTCGAAGTCGATCTGCTCAATGCCGGCGCGGCGAATGAGGCGCTTGAGCTTGTCGAGCTGGCTCTCGCGAGCATGCGTGCGCAGGTTGGTGAAGTACACCTTAGCGGGTGCTGCGGGTGCAGTTGCGGTCATAGATCTATCCCCTCGGTCTATATGGCGTTACAGACATAGAGGATGGTACCCGGTGAAGTGGGGTTGAAGTCAAGCACGGCCACTCATTGGGGACAGACTTAAATGACTGAAACCACTCATTTAAGTCTGTCCCCAATGAGCGCCGCCAGGGACAGTCCTTGCCAGTCCGGCCGGCGAGCCGGCGAATCGGCAAAGACTGTCCCCAACGACTAGTCGTTTAAGAACGTCCCCAATTGCTACTCCTGCACCTTGAGGGCTTCGGCCAAGCTCACGCGCTTGATAGAGCGCGTGTGTAGCAGCGCCACGACCAGGTAGGTCGCAAAGCCGATGCCGACGCATGCAGCCATGGACCAAGCGGGCACGTAGATCTCGATATTGCCGTTGTAGGCGAGCAGCATCGCGCGGAAAATCGCGGTCAGCGAGCCAATAATGACCGGCAGGCTCAGCACGAGTGACACCGCCACGCACAGCGTAATCGAGCGGATGTACAGATGCGAGATCTCGCCATCGCGATAGCCAAAGACCTTCATGTAGCTAATCGAACGAGCACTATGGTCGATCACAGCCTTGGTCAGCAGGTACATAAACAGCAGGAAGATAAACACCGCGAGCCCGACCATCATGCCGATCATTTTGCTCATCATGCCGATGAACTGGTCGCCCACGGCGCGCATGTCGTCGGGCGTGGTGTCGCCCGCAAAGTAGCGCGAATCAAGGTCGAGCTTCTTATCGCTCACGTAGCCGTTGAAGTAGGCGGCATCGTTGCCAAAGAGCTCGTTAAAGTCGTCGATGCTCATATAGATGTTCATGTCCGACTTGGAGCCCCAGGTGCAGTCCTTGCCCGCATACTCCAGAACATAATTCTTGCCCTCGTACTTGTCGTGGAGCGTGACCTCCTGCCCCTCGCTCCAGCCAAACTTGTCGAGCAGGCCGCCGCCAAAGACAACGCGCCCATCGCCGACGTCGAGGTCTTTCCAGTAGCGCGAGTTTGCCGAGACGCCGTAGACAGAAATCGTCTCCTCGCCATTACCATCGCCGCGGTCGTATTGCAGCTGGTAGACGGCGTATTTCTCGGCCTGTGCGATTGCGTCTGCACCGTTGTCGGTCGTGTTGACCGGGTGAACATCGTCATTGTCGGTGTCGATTTTAGAGGCCTTGTCGATCAGGTCGATAGCCTCGTCGCGGTTGCAGCCGAGGGCATCGGCAAGGTCATCGAGGCGCGCGTAGAGCACATCCTTCTTGTCCTGGACCTTGGCAAGTGCATCCTGCGCTGCGGTCAGGCTCTCGGCAGACGGAGATGCGGTCGCGGCATCGGCTGCCGTCTGCGCCGCATCGGCCGCGCCGTCAAGCTCGTCATCGGCATCCTGGGCGGCAGAAAGCAGCGCGCCGTCAACCGACTGCAAGCGCTCGAGTGCCGACCACTGCTCGCGCTCCTCGGCAGTGCCCTCGAGCTCCAACGGCGCCTTGAGCGTGTACTGGTGCTCGGCAACCAGGCTCGTCTCGAGGTTGTCCGCGTAGTGCGTCATCGTGGGCAGAATCGCCAGGCCAAAGAGCAGCAGCAGCGAGGCAAACGCAATGCCCACGAAGAGCGTGGCGAAGTTGCCCAGGTTGCGCAGGAAGACGCGCAGGCGGAAGCGAGAGACAAAGCCCACGCGCTCCGGCAGCTGCAGGCCACGCTTGGTGCCCGATTTGCCGCTCGCCTCGTGACGAAGGAACTGCAACGGCGTCTTGCCCATCTTGCGAAGCAGGCCCACCAGCGTGATAAGGATGAGCGCGGCGGCGGGAACCACGGCACACTTCACGAAGATCTCCCAGCTCCAGTACACCTGGAAGGGCGGCAGACTGTACGAGCCGTAGTAGAGACCGCGCATGGGCTCGGTAAAGAACGCAACGCCGAGCGCGGTGCCCAAAAGCGCCGCGGTCACGCCCACGATGGCGGGAAGTGCCAGGTAGTGCAGCACAATCTCGCGACGGCGGTAGCCGCTGGCGAGCAGCGTGCCGATAATGGCGCTCTCTTCCTCGATGGTCGCGTCGGTAAGAACCACAAAGACGAAGGCCATGATCACGATGATGATGTCGAGCAGCGTCGTCCACATCATGGAGTCGCCGTCCACATCGTCGCGCGCATAGCCGATGCCCTGGTTGGAATCGGCATCGGTCAGGTCGTCCACGCGCGCATCGGCATCCGCCAGCGCCTCGACCATATCCTGCTCGGCGTCCATACGGTCCGCGACGGAAAGGTCGCGGTCGTTAAAGGTAAAGGAGTACGTGTAGGCGGGAGCACCGCCGGCGTCCTCAAGCGCGGCAAAGCCGGCGTCGGTGACCTCGGCCACGCCATAGGTGATGGTGTTGACCGTAAAGTCGGAGTTATTGAGGAACAGCGCCTGGCTATCGGGCTGCGTCATGATGCCGCAGATGGTGTAGGTGCGGCCCTCGAGCTCGACCTTATCGCCCACGGCAAGATCGTTGTTGGTGGCAAAGACGCGGTCGATGGCCACCTCGTCGTCCGCGCGGGGCTGCTCGCCTTCGCAATAGGACGCGATATCGACCTTGGTGCGGTGCGCGTAGGTGCGCAGCGTGCGCTTGGTGCCGTCGTCGCCGGACGCCTTTTTGATAATGGCGTCGATGGAGAAGTTCTTGTAGAGCGTGACGCCGCCGACGTCCTCTGCCGCATCCTCGGCGGCTTTGAGCTGGTCGTCGGTCGCCTCGAAGGAGGTGGTCACGCGGCCGTCCTCGATGGTGTACTCGTCGCGCATGTCGTCGATAAGGCAGCCGATAGAATGTGCTGCGAGCAAAAAGCCTGACGTAAGGGCGATGCTTCCGCACATAAGCAAAAAGATGCCCAGGTACTTGCCGATATTGCGGCGCAGCTCGCGGGGGAGTCGTTTTGCGAGAGGTGACATGGCGCCGCCTACCAATCGAGCTCGGCGGCCGCGACGGGCGACTCGTTGAGCTCGTCCTCGACGATGCGACCGTCGCGCAGGCGCAGCACGCGGTTGGCCATGTGGGCGATGGCGGCGTTGTGGGTGACGATGATGATGGTGCAGCCGTAGGTGCGGTTGACGTCCTCCATGAGCTGCAGGATTTCCTTGGATGTCTTGAAGTCGAGCGCGCCCGTGGGCTCGTCGCACAGCAGCAGGCCCGGGTTTTTGACGAGCGCGCGGCCGATGGCGCAACGCTGCTGCTGGCCGCCCGAGACCTGGCGCGGGAACTTGTTGCGGTGCTCGTAGAGGCCCAGCGAGCGCAGCAGGTCATCGACATTGAGCGGGTTTTTGGACAGGTGCGCCGTGACCTCGATGTTTTCCTTAATGGTAAGGTCGGGCACCAAGTTGTAGAACTGGAAAACAAAGCCCAGCTCGCGGCGGCGATACTCGCCCAGGTCGGCGGGCTTGAGCGTCGTCAGGTCGCAGCCGTCCACCATAATGGAACCGCCGTCGGCATCCTCCAGGCCGCCGATCAGGTTGAGAAAGGTCGACTTACCCGAGCCCGAGGGCCCCAGCATGACGCAGATCTCGCCGCGGTTGATGGACGTATCGATGCCGTCGAGCACCGTCAGGTGCGCATCACCGTCACCATAGTGTTTCTTGAGGTCCTTAACCTGGACGTAGGCCTGTTTCGTCGCCATACCATCCCCCATTGTTAGCCTTCCGCTACTTTTCTAGGGTAATAGTAAACCTAGGCGAACTATTTTTCAAACTAGTCATTGGGGACGTTCTTAAACGACTAGCCGCTAGGGACACTCTTTCGCCACCCGACAGTTAGGGACGTTCCCTTCCTGCCGGCAGTTGGGGACAGTCCTTGCCAACCCTACTGGCAAAACGGCCGATCGGCAAAGACTGTCCCCAATGACTAGTCGTTTAAGTCTGTCCCCAATGAGTACCCGATGGCTAGGCTCGGGCTTTGTTGTGCGTGAGGGCTAGGCCCACGGCGGCGATGGCGGCGGCGAAGAGCACGGTGACGCCCAGGTCGCAGGCGATGTCGCCCAGCACGGCAGACGTCAGGTCCGACGCGAGCGCCTTGCCGATCGCGTCGTTCACCCAATATGTCGGCACAAAGTGCGCTGCCGTCTGCACGGCCGAGCCCATGAGCGACAGTGGCATCCAGGCGCCGCCCAAAAACGTCATGAGCATGCCAAGCAGGTTGCCCACGCCGTTGAGCAGCTCCTCGCGCGCACCCAGGCTCGACAGCGCAAAGCCAACAGCCAGGGGCGTGCACGCCAGAGCAAACGTCGCCGCCAGCGCCAGACACACACGGCCCACGCCGACCTCGGCAACCGCGCCAGCAAAGCCCACGACGCCCATCATGCTCGACACAAACCAGATGCAGACGGTGAGCACCGCGGCGGCCGCGAACACGGCAAGCGAGCGCTGGCGCTCGGAGACCGGGCCGGCATCCATGCGGCGCACGCGCTCGGGCTCGTTCATGCCCGAGAACACCAGGCCCACCGACACGATGACCGACGAGATAATCGCGTACGCGCCAAAGTTGAAATACGACTCGAGCGTGGCGGCGGCAGTCGAATCGACCTTGACCTGCTCGATCTGGACCTCGGCGCGCTTGGCGGCGGCATGCTCGGCAGCCTTGGCCACGTCGCCGTCGGAGGCAGCGGGCTCAAGTGCCGCCGCAGCGCCCGCGAGCGAGATCCAGCGCGAGGCCTCCGCAGACGAAAGCGCCGCCGCCATGGTGCCGGAGCCGTAGGTCACATCGAGCTTGGGCAGGGCCTCCTCCGCACGGGCGGCCGCGATCAGGTCGCCCTCAAACCCGTCCGGGATAAAGAACACGCAGTCGGCGCTGCCCTTGGCACTGTTGCTCTTGGAGAGCGCGTCCGCAAAATCGTACGTGTCGTCGCCGACGCCCGTGACCAGGTCAAAGCGCGACCCCAAGTGCTTGGTGAGCGCCCGCGAAAGGTCGCTGTTGTCGCGATCGACCACGATCACGTTGGTGTCGTAGGGCTTGTATTCGGTGAGCTGCGACGAGTTCCAGCTCACCGACGCCGCGATGAACACGCCCATGAGCGAGATAAACACCGTATAGATGAGTAGATAGAACGGGTGCGCCAGCGCCATGCGAAGCGCGGTCTTAAAGGTGCTCATAGCGGCTCCTTCCAAAGATCAGCGTAGCGGCGGCAACAAACACCAGGGCCATGAGGACCAGCGCGCCGGCGCGAACAGCGAAGGGCCCCAGGTCCTCAAAAAAATACAGGCGATTGAACATGTCGCAGATGAGCTTGACGGGATTGAGCCAGCACTCGGCCGGGCAGGCGCGAGCGACGTCGTCGGCAAGCGCCATCGCCGGCTCGCCGTAGAGCCCGGCGAACAAAGCGCACGTGGTGGCAAAGCCCGTGAGGATGCCCGACTTGGATGCCTTGCCGCCCTTAACGGGAAGCGTGCCCACAAAAAGCCCCAGGCCCGTGGCGGCAAGCGCGGATGCAGCCCCGCCCAGCAGGCACAACCCCTCGCGCCCGCCAAAGTCGACGCCCACGACCAGGCGCACGTAGCCGATCGCAACCGCCATCGATGCAAAGGAAACCAGCCACGAGCCGACAAAAATGCCAGCCAGCGACGCCGTCTTGGAAAGACCGCCCACGCAGCGGCGCGCGCCAAGGCCCGACAGATTAGGCTGCAAATCGACGACGCTCAAGGCGGCAAACTCGGCAGACATCATCGCGACCAGGCCAAAAAGCGCGTAATAGTAGATGACCGTGCCATCGGGCGTGGCACGAGTCAGGCTCACGCGGCGGGTTCCGCCCTCGAGCGACAGAGCGCGCGCAACCGCCTCCGGGTCGGCGAGCGCCGCCGGGTCATCTTGAGCAATCTGGGCCATGAGCTCGGCATTTTGCGTATACGAGCTTGCCACCGTTTCAAGGATGCTACGGTCGGTAAGCACCGACGAGGCGCGCGAGCTGTCGTAACTCGATAGCAGCGTGAGCCTGGGCGTGCCCGCGGCATCAACCGTATAGATGCCCGCGACCTCGCCGGCCTTGAGCGCTTTGCGCGCGGCAGCCAAGTCTTCGTACTCGCTCACATCGAGCAGCTGATCGTCGCCTGCCTTGGCAAGCGAAGCCGCCACATCCTTAAAGGTCGAGGCATCCCAGGCCTCGTCCGCCACGACGGCAACCGGCACCGGGTCGACCGTGCCGTCGGAGCTGAGGTTCGCAAACATAAACATGAACATCGTGGAAAGCGCGATGGGAAAGACCGCGCCCCAGACCCACGTACTCGGCCGACGCAGCAGCGTCTTGAGCGTGATGATGATGGTGTTGAACATGACCGCCCCCTAGTCGCGCAGCTCGCGGCCGGTGATCTCGAGGAACACGTCGTTGAGGGTCGGCGGCTCTGAGTAGATGCGGCCGAGCGCCACGTCATGCGAGCGCAGCGCGTCGAGGATGTCGGTCAGGTTATGCGGGCTCGCTTCGCACGAGAACGTGAGCTGGCCCGCCGTCGCCGCCAAGTCCAGGACATGCGGCAGACTCGCAACGGCACTGAGCGCCGCACTCGGAACCTCGCCGACCTCGATTACAATCTTCTCGCCCGTCTGAATCATGCGCTTGAGCTCGTCGTTAGTGCCCTGCGCCAGCACGCGCCCACCGTCCATGATCATGATGCGGCTGCAGATCTGCTCGACTTCCTCCATGTAATGGCTGGTATACACCACCGTGGCGCCCTCGTCGCGCAGGCGGCAGATGCCCTCCAGGATGGCGTTGCGGCTTTGCGGGTCGACCGCCACCGTGGGTTCGTCAAAAAAGATGAGCTCGGGCTTGTGCGCGATGCCGCAGGCAATGTTGAGACGACGCGCCAGGCCGCCCGAGAGCTTGCCGGGGCGGAACTTGGTAAAGTCGCCCAGGCCGACAAAGTCGATCGCCTCGTCCACCAGCGCGCGGCGGCGCTTGCGGTCGTTGACGTAGAGACTGCAGAAATAGTCGATGTTCTCGCGCACGGTGAGCTCGTCGAACACCGCCACCTGCTGCGGCACCACACCGATGCGGCGCTTGAGGTCGTAGCGGGCGGGCGTCATGCGCTCGCCGAACAGCTCGATGGTGCCCTTGTCGTAGGCGAGCAGCTGCAGGATGCAGTTGATGGACGTGGTCTTGCCCGAGCCGTTGGGGCCCAGCAGGCCAAAGATCTCGCCGGGAGCGATACTCAGGTTAAAGTGGTCGAGCGCAATAAGGTCGTCGTAGCGCTTAACGAGGTTTTCGACGTGGACGATGTCTGTCATGAGGCGGCCCTTCTGTTGCTTGCGGCCCGGTACGATTGCATCATCGCAGGAGCGGGCGGGCCGCACCAGTGAGCTTTGTCACGAGTGCGGCGGCCGGCGTCACGCAAGGAGGGTTTTACACGGTTGCGGGCGCAGCCATATCCCCCGTCGATAGGTCTATCTATCATTTTTGATAGTTGTATCTAGCAAAAATGATAGATACAGCTATCAAAAATGCTCAGGTGAAATGATTGTCGGCGAGATATAGTCGCGGTCCCCCTTTGCTGGGACAAATGTCACGGTTGCTCCCGGTGGGGCCTCCCCCGTGCGCGCCATCGCGTACAATAACCCGTATGAACAGGCTATTCGACAAATCGATCGTGCTGGCGTGCTGTATCGCAGCCGCCCTGGGCCTTGCTGTGGACGCGCGCTTGGTCGCGGCGTTTTGCCTTGGCGTCGTAGTCGCCTCGCTGGCGGAAATCGCGCAAGGCGAACGTGCCCGCCGCGCCAGCGAGGCCGCGAGCTACGCTTACATTATGGTGGCCGTCTTTGCGCCGTCGTTTGCTCCGTTTGCACCCCTCGCCTTCTATGACATCGCGCGACGCGTGCGCCGTGAGCACGCCTGGGGCGCACTGGGCGCCGGCACCATCTTTGTCTGCGCGCTCGTCGCATATACCCACGCCGGCGCGCTTCCCACCCGTGCGCTGCTGTTGACCGTCATCCTTTCGGTCGCCGCCACCTTACTGTCGTTGCGCACCGCCCAGTTGGAACGTGAGCAGGAGCGCATGCGTCGCACCCGTGACGAACTGCAGGAACGAGCCCTCGCGCTCGAGGCGCGCAACCGCGACCTTGCCGACCGCCAGGACTACGAGGTCGAGCTCGCGACGCTCGCCGAACGCGCACGCATCGCGCGCGAGATCCACGATAACGTGGGCCACCAGCTCACGCGCGCCTCGCTGCAAACCGAAGCCCTACGCGTGGTCCACGCCAACGAGCCTGGCGTCGCCGCCGACTTCGCCGACGTCAAGCGCACGGTCGATGAGGCGCTTCAGCTCGTGCGCACCAGCGTCCACGCGCTCAACGACAACGCGGCCAATCTCTCCGTACAGCTCGAGCGCATCGCGGAAGGCGCGCGCTCAGATGGCGGGCCGCAGATTGAGCTTGAGGTTTTGGCCGAGCATGCACCCGCCAACGTCGCCAACTGCTTTGCGGCGATCCTGCGCGAGGCACTCTCCAACACCATACGCCACGCCCGTGCTCAAAACGTTACCGTGCGATGCATGGAGCATCCGTCGTTTTACCAGCTCATCGTTACCGACGATGGTGAGGGTAGGATCCGGGCGGGCGGTCGCGGCATCGCAGAAGGCATGGGGCTCGGCTCCATGCGCGAGCGCGTCGAGGCGCTTGGCGGCACCTTCACCGCCGGGCCGCGTGCCGGTGCCCCCGGCTGGCGCGTGTTTGCCACCGTCCCCAAACAGCAAGGAGATGACGCCCAATGAGGCTCATAGTTGTCGACGACGACCGCTTGGTGGTCGATTCGCTCAAGATTATCTTGGGTGCCCAGCCGCAGATCGAAGTCGTGGGCACCGGCGCCGACGGCAACGACGCGGTCGCGCTCTACACCGAGCACGCACCCGACATCGCGCTGCTCGACATTCAGATGCCGGGACGCGACGGCCTTTCGGCGGCCCGCGAGATCCTTGAGCGCGACCCCGCAGCACGCGTGGTGTTCCTGACCACGTTTTCGGATGACGAGTACATTGTGTCGGCGCTCAAGCTGGGCGCCCGTGGCTACTTGATCAAGACCGATGTCGCCACCATCCCGCCGGCATTGGCGCAGGTCATGGATGGCAAGCGTGTGCTCGAGGGCAAGGCAATCGAGGACGTCGATTTTGATGGGACGGGCGTCGAGGCCGGCACGCCCCACCGACCTGCAGCCTTTGCCAGCCTGACCGACCGCGAGTTCGAGGTCGCCGAGCTCATTGCCCGCGGCCTCGACAACAAGGAGATTGCCGCCACCGCCTATATGGGCGAAGGCACCGTGCGAAACCACATCAGCTCGATCCTGGCCAAAATGGGCCTACGCAACCGCACCCAAATCGCCATCGCCTACCTGCGAGGGTAATCAACCAGCGGCCGACCACCCCGGCATAGCTTAATGGCTGCTACCGATTTGATGCCATTTCAAAACTATGCCGGTTTACGAGGCTAAACTCAGGACCCCCATCCATACCCGCGTTTTCTGCAAAATGACGACTCGTCTACCTGCGGTTTTATTTTCACGAATATCGGCATGGTTGGAGACTCGGAATCCGGCCCCGTAAACCGGCATAGTTTTGTTCGGGCGGCCCTGCACGAGTGCCTCCGCAAGCCTTGCGGGACCAAAATGATCCGTTTTCCTCCATCCCCAAGGGATCAGCCGGAACCGCTTGCCACGAAATCGGCCCATCTACTACGTTTGACTCGATACCCCTGACCATGCCTTCGTTTTGAACAAAACCGCAGGCGTTCTACCTGCGGTTTTGTTTTCTCGTTTTTTGGCATGGTTGGGGGTAAGGGGCTAAATGTAGTAGATGGGCCGATTTCGTGGCGGCCCTTCCTCCCCTGCGCACAAAAGTGCCGCCACGGAGAAGGGAGACGTCTCCGTGGCGGCTGGGGGTGGGGGGTGGGGCTATGTTCTGGCTCCCCGCCGGTCGCCCGGGGCCTTTTGGCCCCGGGCGCTGCCAGCGTGCCTAGCGCTTACGGATACCCCAGACCAGGGCTCCGACGCCGGCCACGGCAATAACAAATGCCATGAGCAGTGCAGCGGCCTGCTGGTCACCCGTGGTGGGTAGGAAACCCTTGACCGTCTTGACGATGTTCGTCACGGTCTTGGGCGTGCCGGGATCGGGCGTCGGCACGGGCGTCTCGGGCTTCTTGTACGTGTTGTTGAACACGATACCCTCGACGCTCTTGTCGCCCTTGGTAAAGGCGACGTTCGCCTTGAGGTTGCCCTCGCCGTCGTCGACCACGTTGACGGTCGCGGTAAAGACGGACTTGTCGTAGGTCATACCGGCCTCGTCGCCCTTGATCTCGCTGATGGTGTAGACGTACGTACCGGGCTCGTCGTACTCGAACTTGTCGAAGTTGATCTTGCCGTCGGCATCGTTGGTGACGGTGGACTCGATGTCCTCGCCAACGAGCTTAAAGCTAAACTCATCCTTCTTGAGCTCGCGTCCCTCGAGCACCTTGATGGCGCCGATGGAAACCTGCGTGGGCATGGCGTGATACTTGTTAGTAAAGCCAGCCGACTCGGTGGTTCCCTCGAGCTTGTGCGTCGCGGTCAACGTGCCGTCGCCATTGTCGGAGACGGTGGTCACGACGGTGTAGGTCGTGCCGTCATAGGTGACGCCCTTGTACAGGCCGAGCGCGTTGGGGCAAGCCTCGCGCAGCGTGTACGTGTGCGTGCCGGGCGCCTCATAATGGATCGGGCTCAGCGTAACGTTGCCGTTGGCGTCGTTGGTGCCACTAGCGACAGTCACGCCGTCCTCGAGCAGCTCAAACGTGAACTCACCAGCTGCAAGATCACGTCCGGTCAGACGCTTGACGGTCTTGACCTGATCGGTCACGGAAGAATCGGTGGGTGCCACACCGTACGTGTTGGTGAACGTGAAGGCAGCGCCGTCATCGCCGTTGCGCACGACACTCAGGTGTCCGGCACGGTCGTCAGTCACGGTGTAGGAAACCTTGCGCGCGGTGTTGGCGTCGTTGGTCACGCCAGGGGCGCTACCGGATTCGGTCACCGTATAGGTAAAGGTGTGCGAGCGCGGAGCGGCGGGATCTGCGGGCTCGGACTCGTCGCCGGACTCGTCAGCGTTGACATCAGCGTCGGCGACGGCTTCTTCAGCCTCTGCTTCGTCGGCCTCGACCTCGTCGGCCTCGTCTGCCTCGGCCTTATCGGTCGCGTCGTCCGTCACGCCCAGGGCGCGGTTGAGATCCTCGAGCGTAAAGTGGATCTTGCCAAAGTCCACGTTGCCGGCCGCGTCGTTGGTTGCGGTCGTGCGCTCGGGCATCGGGGCACCCGCCTCATCGGCGGTCACGGTAAAGGTGAACTTACCCGTGATGTCTGCCGGGGTCAGGCCCTCGGCAGCCTGGAGCTTCTTGGTGCCGGCGAGCGCGGCATCAACGGCGTCGGCGCCGTAAACGTTCTCGAACAAGGGCTCGATGCCACCGTAGTCGACCGTTGCCGTCAGGGTACCGTCACCGTTATCGACGACGATAACCTTAAAGCCAAAGTACCACGTTGTAGCGGAAACGCCGTTCGGCAGCCCGTGTATAGCTTCGTAGGCCGTGTAGTTAATGGTCCAAGCGAGCTTACCGTCCTTGTCGGTACGATGGGCAAGCCCAGCAGACTCAAGATCGGCAAGCATCTTGGTGTCGTAGTGCAGCGCATCAAAGCTCACGTGCCCGCCGATATTGGGCTTGAGATTTTCATAACCCACAAGCTCACCCTGATAGGCGATGCCGAACCAGAACTCGCCGTCGGCCATCGGGCGACCGGTCAGGGTCTTGGCGGCAACGACCTGAGCAACGGTGCCACCAGGTGCATCGGTCGTAGCGCTATAGCTGTTGACGAACGGGACCACGGCGCTCTCGACCGCAGCCGCGCCGGTCTTGTACTCGGTCACCAGCGTGCCCTCGGGACCGCCGGAGACGGTCGTCGTGGCGGTGAGCGTACCGGCGGTGTCGTCGGCGATGGCGATCGTCACGGTGCGGACAGCATCGTCGTAGGTGTAACCGGGCTGGCCGTCATTCTTCTCGGCAACGGTGTATGTAAAGGTCTTACCCGCGTCAGCCTGCGTAAACTTGACCTCATGGCCCGCCAGAATGTCAATCCGACCGACCGTTGCCTCTGCCGTCGCAGGGGACTTGTACACGTTGGCGCCCTCGTGCAGGCCGAGCGCGGTGGCAGAAGCCGCATCGGCGGGCGTCACGGTAAAGGTGAACTGACCCTCGGTCATGGGACGTCCGTAGAGGGTCTTGCTGAGCTTGAGGCCGCCGGCTGCGGTGTAGTTGAGCTCAGTGCGGTACTTGTTGGTAAAGTGTCCGCTTTTCGTGGTGACGTTGGCGATCAGCTTGCCCTCGCCGTTCTCAGTCACGGTCACCTCGGCGGTCGCGACATGGGCGTCGTACGTCATGCCGGCCGCGTTGCCCGCGTTCTCACGGATCTCGTACTTGTAAGTTCCGGCAGCCGTGAAGCGGATCGTGCCGAACTTAATGGCGTTCGCGTCGCTCTTGCCCACGGTTACGGTCGTGGACTCGGGCAGCGGGGCACCCTCGGGAGCGCTGATGGTAAAGCTAAACTTGTCCGCATCCGTCCAGTCGCGACCGTCGACAGCCTTGCTCAGACCAAAGTCGAGCTCAGTCTCGAGCGGGGTCACGCTGTAGGTGTTCTTGAAGATTGCAGCCTCGGCGTTCTTCAGAACATGCTGGGCGCTGAGCGTGCCGTCGCCGTTATCGGTGATGGTCGTCTCGATGGTGAACTTGGCGCCACTGTAGGTAATGCCCTTGCTGGTGGTTCCACCGTTGACCTCGCGCAGCGTGTAGGTGTGCGTTCCGGCCTTTTCGTACTTCACGGGGCTCATCGTAATCGTGCCGTCGGTGGCGTTCTTGCCGGTGGCGACGACCTTGTCGCCCTCGACGAGCTGGAAGGAGAACTCGCCGTCCTTGAGGTCGCGCCCGGTCAGGACCTTGGTCGCGGTGATCTGGTCGGTGACGCTAAATTCGCCGGGGTTCGGCTTGTAGGAATTCTTGAACTCAGCAGTCTTGGCATCCTTCAGCTCGTGCTTCGCCACGAGCTTGCCCTTGCCGTTATCGGTGATCGTAGTCACGACGGTATAGGTCTTATCGTCGTAGGCGATGCCGTTGCCTTCGGCGCCCTTGGCCTCACGCAGGATATAGGTATGCTCGCCGGCCTTGTCGTAGGTGATTTTGTCCATGACGATCTTGCCGTCGGCATCGTTCTTGCCGGTGGCGACGACCTTGCCGTCCTCGACGAGCTTGAAGGAGAACTCGCCGGCGGTCATGTCACGCCCGGTCAGGGACTTGGTCGCGGTGATCTGATCGGTGACACTGGAGTTCACGGGAGTAACGCTGTAAGCATTCTCGAAGATAGCCTTCTCGACGTCCTGCAGCTCATGCTTAACCGTGAGCTTGCCATTGCCATCATCGGTGACGGTGGTCACGATGGTGTAGGCCGCGGTGCTGTAGGTGATACCGTTGTCGGCGTCGACCTTGGTCTCGCGCAGTATGTAGGTGTGCTCGCCAGCCGCAGTGTAGGTGATCTTGTCCATCGTGATCTTGCCGTCGGCCGCATTGGTGCCCCTGGCGACGACATCGTTACCCTCGACGAGCTCGAAGGAGAACTCGCCGTCCTTGAGATCGCGGCCGGTCAGGGACTTGGTCGCGATGATCTGGTCGGTGACGCTGGACTCGTTCGGGGCAGTGTTGTACTTGTTCTCAAAGCGTGCCGTCTCGGGACCCTCGAGCGTATGGGTCACCTTAAGCGTGCCGTCGCCGTTGTCGATGACGCTCGTCTTGATGGTGTAGTTCGTCTTATCGTACGTGATCCCGTTGCTCAGCCCCGCCTCGTTGGGGAGCTTCTCGCGCAGCGTGTAAGCGTGGGTGCCGGGCTTGTCGTAAGTGATCTTGTCCATGGCAATCGTGCCGTCGGCAGCGTTAGCGCCCTTGGCGACGACCTTGTCACCCTCGACGAGCTCGAAGGAGAACTCGCCCTCCTTGAGGTCGCGCCCGGTCAGGACCTTGGTCGCGGTGATCTGGTCCTCGACAGGCTTCACGCTATAGGTGTTCTTGAACTCGGTCTCGCCCGAGGTCTTTTCAACGTCGGCCTTAAGCTCGCCCTTGGCGTTAACCGTCACAGTCACCTTGAACGTGGCAACGTTCTTGCTGTAGGTAATGCCACCGGCGTCGCCCTTGACCTCGCGGACCTCATAGGTGTACTCGCCCGGCTCGGCATAAGTAATCTTGCCAAAGTTAATGGCTGCCTTGCCCTTGTCGAGATCGGCATTGGTCACAGTTACGGTCGCGGGGTCGGGCATCGGGGCATTGTTGTCGGACGTCGCGGAGAGCTCAAACTTAAACTCATCAGCATCCGTCCAGTCGCGGCCCTCGAGTACCTTGGTCAGGCCAAAGCTGGCCTTGGTATCCACCGTTGCCGGCGTCACATCAAAGCTAATCTTGCCGTTATTGCCCAGGTGAACGTCAACCTCCGTGGCGTTGTTGTTCCACTTGGGGTTGAGCACGTCGGCCGCGGTACCGGTGGGGTTGCCACCACCCACGCGCTCCTTGGTGGTATGCAATTCGTCAATAAAGGCCAGACGTGCGGTTCCCTTTCTAAATGACAGGTTTCCGCTCGTGTCGCGCACGAAGGCGTCCTCAGAGCTCGCGGCGTCTTTGCCTTTAAACTTAATAACGGCGGTACGGGATTCGGCCTTACCGCCTGCGCCCTTTGCCTCAAACTCGTCCTTGTAATAATAGGTGCCGTCGGCAGCCAACGAGCCCGTCGCAGGCTTCGTGCATTCTTCATCCGTGTAAATGGGGGCCTGCTTCTGGAAGTAGTAGTAGCGATTAGAATCGGCAGGCTCAAAGTTCGCGATCGTATCACCCAGCTCACTATCGCTCCACTTGTTCGCGTAGAAGCTAACGATCTTTGAGTCGTTCTCCGTGGTGGTCGTATTGCTCTTGATGTAGTCCTCGAGCCCCGGTACGTTCTTGGGCGTAAACAGGTTATTGAGCGCGTCTTTCTTAACGCTCGAGGTGTAGTTCACCTGGATGGGCTCAGTATTGTCGACCGTAAGTACACCATCGGTGATCTTAAAGTGGCGCAGCGGAATCAGCGACGCAGGAATCTTAACCGTTACGATATCACCGGTCTGGGGCTTGCCTTCTTCGGCATGCTGAACGGTGATGACCAGGTTCGCGGCATCACCCGTAAATGTGTAGGTGTCGACATTGCCCTCGGTCTTCTTTGACGGTTTTTCAAACTTCGCGCCGTTGTATACAACGGACGTAAAGGTGTCGACCTGCATAAAGTCGCCCAGCTTATCGGTAAACGTAATGTAGCCGGACTTATGCTCGCCATAGCCGTCATGGACTTCTGTCGGGTAACCAGCCCGGATAATGCTTCCCGAGATCTCTTCGAAGATCTTCTCGAGTTCAGTGGCACTGGTTGCCGCCTTGTAGTAATTGGCGTTTTCTGCGCGCACACCAAAGTTGATGATCCACCCGCGCCAAGAAATGATGGACGTGGCGGCAGGATAGTTGCTCGACACCGCGTGCATGAACTTATTCTCGTTGCTTGTGAGATCAGACGTGGGGTCATCGACGGGATTTGCGCCGCTAAAAATGCCGATGGTGTAAATGTCGGCACCTTTAGCCTTAATGCTCTTGGCAATTTTGACGGCGCTATTGGCAACCTCGTTCTCGAAATCCCTAGTACTCGTGGGTGAGCCATCTGTGAAGAAGACGACGACCTTCTTGGCGTCGGCACGACCAGACGAGGACGAAAATTGCTCATCAGCCAGCTCCAAGCCATAGTCGGCGCGCGTGGAACCGGCAGGACTGATGGAGTTGACCGTACTCTTTAGGCTCTCCGCACCTTTACCTTTGCCCTTGCTGCAGAGCGTCAGATCCTTCATGGTCTGCGAATAATTGTAAATGAATGTATCCGCGCGATATTTATCGTTGCCGACCCAATCAGCCTTATCGCCCGAAAACTTTACGATGGCGACCTTGTGCTGCTTGGACTCGTCCGAAATCTTTGCATTCTGCTCCGCAATGGTGTCAATAAAGTCATTGGCGGCCTTCTTTAGCGCTTCGATACGCTTTGTGTTGTCGTCCTTACCCATGGGGTCATCCATCGACCCAGAAGCATCCAGCACCATCACGATGTCGAGCGGCTTGCCGGAAATCGTTGTATCGGATGTCGAAGAGATGGCAGACAGCGTGGTCAGGAAATCCGACTCTTCGCCTTCTCCGGTTTTCTTGACCGTTTTGTCGGTCCAAATTCGGCCGACGTTTTGAGTTGTAGTTTCCTTGCCGTCATAGCCACCGGCCCAGTACTTCCAGTGGTTGCTGGTGTCGTAGTCGACGATCTTTTCACTCACCGTCGGTCCGTCCATTCCGGTACTGGACCTGGCGTTGGCCTCGGGCAGCATGGCGAATGCTGCAGCCGGCAACACCAGCACTACGGCCAGTATCACCGCCAAGAGACCCCTCGTGTACTTACCCATCATGTCTCCCTTCTCGCAGGATCAGACCTTGCATCAGCCTAAAGTTACGAAATGAGACGCAGTTAGGGCAGGTGACACACGTTCCAGATTCAGTTTTGGGCGTGAGACAAATGTCTCACCAAAGTTGAGACACAGCGTTTTCGCAGGGAAACGGATGCGACTCAAAAGTCGTGAGCGCGCACAGCGGCAAACGGCGCCATGTGGAGCCTTGCAGGGGCAAAATGACCCGTTTTCCTCCGTCCCCGGGGGGATCAGGGGCTGCTACCAATACGGCACCATTTCAAAACTATGCCGGTTTACTACGATAAAAACGAAATCCCCGACCACACCCGCTTTTTTCACAAAGTCGCAAGCCGTCTACCTGCGGTTTTGTTTTTGCCGAATGCGGTGTGGTTGGAGGTTGGCGATTTATCGTAGTAAACCGGCATAGTTTTGTTCGCGGCGGCTTGACCGCGCGTTCACGCGCGGGGCCGGTGGGGCAATTTTGCCCCACCGGCCCCTATTCCAGCTCTATTCCAGCACTACTCCGGCTTGGTTTCTACCGTGGGGGTCTTGTCCGCTGCGACTGGAGTGCGGGCGGTGTCCATAGTCAGGCAGCGCTTGGGGCAGCTCTCGATACACTCGCCGCACACCACGCAGGCATACGGGTCAATCGACCACGTTCCGCGCTTGCGATCGACCGTGAGTGCGCCCGCCGGGCAACGGCGCGCGCACATGCCGCAGCAAATGCACACGTTCATGTCGTTGACGATGTGCCCGCGCAAGCGCTCGGGTGCCGCGAGCTTCTCCTGCGGATAGCACACCGTGACCGGTTGTTTGACCATAGAGCCCAAGGCCGTCTTGGCAAATGTCAGCAAACTCATGCCGTGCCTACCTTTCCGTGCAGCTAATGCAGGGGTCGATGGTCAGGATAATCATGGGCACGTTGGCAAGGAGCACGCCCTGCAGCGCATGTGTCAGACCCGCCAGGTTCTGCGACGTCGGCGTGCGCACACGGAAACGGTCCAAGTTCTTGGTGCCGTTGCCGCGCACATAGTAATACGCCTCGCCGCGCGGCTGCTCAATCACAACCTCGCCGCGCGCGCCGTCGGCCGGCGTGAGCTTGGTGCGCCCGCCGATACCGTCGTGCGGAATCTTGCCCACAAGCTCCTTGATGATGTCCATAGCCTGCGTGACCTCGGCGCAACGCACCTGGCAGCGGGCATAGCAGTCGCCATCGGTAGCGACAATTGGCTCAAATGCAGCCAGGTCCGCATAGGCACCGTCGCCAAACATGCGCACGTCATAGTCCACGCCCGAGGCGCGCCCAAACGGGCCGACCATCGAAAGCTCCAGCGCGTCCTTCTTGCTGATCACGCCCACGCCATGCAGACGCTCGCCGCAGCTGTCGTCGTCCAAAAACGTATGCACCAGGGCCTCGTAGTCGGGACGCATGGCATCGAGTGTCTGGACAATGCCCGCCAGCTCGGAGTCCTCGATATCGTGCTTAAGGCCGCCGATCTCGTTAATCGACAGAATCACGCGCCCGCCGCACATGCTCTCAAAGATCTTAAGAATCTGCTCGCGCAGGGTCCACGAACGATAGAACAGCGCCTCAAAGCCAAAGGCGTCGGCGAGCAGGCCCAGCCACAGCAGATGCGAGTGAATACGCGACAGCTCGTGCAAAATGGTGCGGATATACTGCACGCGGCCGGGCACCTCGATGTCGAGCATGCGCTCGCAGGCGCTGGCATAGCCGCAGCTGTGGCCCACGGCGCAGATGCCGCAGATGCGCTCGGCGATGTAGCCAAACTGGTGCATATCGCGCTTTTCGGTGAGCTTCTCGAGCCCGCGGTGCACAAAACCGATCTGCGGAATTGCCTCGATGACGCGGTCGTCCTCGATCACCAGATCCAGATGAAGCGGCTCGGGCAGCACCGGGTGCTGCGGGCCAAACGGAATAACGGAGCGATGTGCCATGGATCTTACGCCTCCTTTTTCTGCTTGTCGCGGGCGGCCTTGGCGGCAAGCGCCGCACGGACCTTGGCCGCTTTCTCGGGATCCATGGCGGCGAGCTTTGCCTCCATCTCGGCAGCCTTGAGCGCGGCCTTCGCAGCGGCTTCATCGTGCTGAGCATCGGAGCCGGCAGTCGCAGCGGGCTGAGCGACGACAACGCCCGCGGCAGCCTCCCCTGCAGTGGCCGTGGCAGCGGCGGCCTTCTCGGCGGCGGCCTTGCGCGCCTTGGCCTCGGCGGCGGCACGGACCTTCATGGTTTTCTCGCGCGCGGCCTTCACCTCGGGCGTGATAACGCTCATGGGCTCGGCAGTCGAAACCTGGTAGAAAAAGCCCTTAAAGTCGATCTGCATGTCGGTGATGGCAAGACCAAACAGATCGTGCGCCTCGTTCTCAAACGGGAACACCGCCGGATAGTACGAGCTGATGGACGGAATCTCCTGGTACTGGTCGATGCCCTCGACTACCAGGTTCTCAATCGCATAGCTACCGTCCTGCGTGATCTGCTCCTGGGCAGCACGAACGTTGATAAACGTATAGACCAAGCGATACGAGCCGTCGTCGACGTTGCGCTCAGCGTGCATTTGCACAAAGCGCGCGCCGACGCCCTTGAGCGCCTGGACATGCGACAGGAGCTCGTCGATCCCGACGGTGGTATAGATAGCCTTTTGCATTACTCGGCCTCCTTTGCAGCGGCGGGCGTCTCAGCAGGTGCGTCGCCAGCGGCAGGCGCATCACCGGCACCGTCAGCCCCGGCCCCCGCAGCCACAAACCCGTCCTCGCCCAGCTCAACGCCACCATCCCAGGTAGCGGCACCGCCCACGGTGAGCGGATCGCCGCCGACGCGCATCACGGCCTCCTTCTGGTCCAGGATGCCGCACGCCTCCACGATGGCATCGATCACCGTCTCGGGGCGAATGGCACAC
The DNA here is from genome assembly GCA_934643145.1 of uncultured Collinsella sp. Taxonomy (GTDB): domain Bacteria; phylum Actinomycetota; class Coriobacteriia; order Coriobacteriales; family Coriobacteriaceae; genus Collinsella. The sequence goes on from CAKUBM010000002.1 coordinate 138,606, forward strand.
CCGGGCGCGTACACGTCCACGGGAATCGCGCGGTCCACGCCGCCGATCACGTTATAGGCATCGCGGAACACGCCGCCCGAACACGCGCAGATACCGCAGGCCACCACGCACTTGGGCTCGAGCATCTGGTTGTAGATTTGGCGCACGACGGGCAGGTTCTGGGCATTGACCGACCCCGTCACCAAAAAGATGTCCGCATGCTTGGGGTTGCCGGTGTTGACCACGCCAAAGCGCTCCGCATCGAACAGCGGCGTGAGCGAGGCCAGCACCTCGATATCGCATCCGTTGCAGCTCGAGCCGTCGTAATGAATAACCCACGGCGAGCGCGACATTTTATGATCCATGAATGCCGCCTCCTAAATAAATACGTCGACGAGGATGGGCATAAGGTTGAGCAGGCCAAACACCAGCGCCACGCCCCATCCGAGCTTAAAGCAGCTGCGCCAGGTGCTACGGGCGAAGGTGTTGTCGATCAGCACCTCGACAAAATACGTCGCGACCATCACGACCAGGGCGACCACCCAGCTCACCGGGTTGTCCCAAACAAAGAACATGCCCACCCACATCAAAAACAGCACGGTCTCGCACCAGTGCATAAGGGTCATCTTGGCCAGCGTGCCGCCGCTCATCTCGGTGGCGACGCCCTGGACGATCTCCTGATGCGCGTGATGCGAGTACGAAAGATCGAACGGCGACTTGCGCAGCTTGATGGTAAGCACCGCGAGCAGCGCAAGGAAAATAGGCGCGCTGTACACGATGATGGGGGCCGACTGCCCCGTCACGGCGATGGAATCGAAGCTGTCGGTGGCAAGGTACAGACCCACGCTCATCAGCAGAACGGCGGGCTCGTAACTCATGACCTGCAGCAACTCACGATCGGCGCCAACCTGGGCAAACGGGCTTTGCGTCGAGGCGGACGCCAACACCACAAAGATTGCGGCGAGCGTCACCATAAAAGCGCACAGCAGCGTGTTGGAGCCCGACACAAAGATGCCACCGCCCACGACGGTAAAGATGAGCGCGCACGCCATATAGGTGTCGTCCATGGTGTTTACGCTGGCGGGGGCTTTGCGCAGCAGCTTGGCAACGTCGTAGAAAGGCTGGAGCAAGCGCGGGCCCACGCGGCCCTGCATGCGAGCCGAAAGCTTACGGTCAAGACCGTCGATCAGGCCGCCCACAAGCGGCGCCAGCAGGGCAAACACCACGGTGCCAATAAAGATGCCCACGACGCCCGAACCTTCGAAATACTTGCCGCGCAGCACCGAGGGCGCACTCATGGCAAGCCGCTCGGGCCCAATCCACGCGCAACACAGCAGCGCAAACAAGATAATGCTGCAACACACGACGCTACCCGCGGGGCCAATACGCTTCTCGCCAAGGGCGTCCTCCGAGTACCAATTGCGCTTTTCGGCCTTCACCTCGTGTCCCATCGAGCCGCGGAAATGGCGGTAATTGTCGGTTCCCACGCCCGAAAGATATACGTTTACGTGCGGTTTGTTGCTCACGCGGAATGAAGTCAGCAGCACCACGGCGATAAACGCCACGATAACCACCATCAGATACATGGAGTCCTTGCCAATAACGTACGGCACGCGGCCAAACACCATAGCCAAGTAAGGCGACACCAGACCGCTCGAGATAATCGGGAACGCCACGCAGCACAGAATCAGCAGCGCGGCGATGGTGTTGAGCGCCATCCATTCGGTCTTATGGACATTGACCTCGACGTTTTGGGCCGTGGGGTCGACGCCCGAAAGCTTGGCGAGCCACTTACCCCAGAAGAAGAACGTCGCGGCCGAGCCAAAGGCAAGCACCATGATCATGAGCACGTTGCCGGTCTGCGCGAACGCCACCAGGGCGCCCCACTTGGACACGAGCATGCCAAACGGGGCAACGAACATGCCCATGATGCCCAGCATCATCAGACGCGTCAGGTGCGGCATGCGGCTGAACATACCGTCCATGTCCTCGATATTGCGGCTGCCGATATGATGTTCGGCGGTGCCCACGCACAGGAACAGCAGCGACTTGGCCACCGTATGGAACAGGATTAGGAAGATGGCCGCCCACACGGCCTCGGGCGCACCGACACCCAAGCAGGCACTGATGAGGCCCAGGTTGGAAATGGTGGAGTACGCGAGCACGCGTTTGGCGTTGCTCTGCGAGATGGCCATGAGGGCAGCGAGCAAAAACGTGATGGCACCCACACTCGTGACCATAAAGCCGGTCACGGGATAGATGGCATAGAGCGGGCTCAGCTTGACCATCAGGAACACGCCGGCCTTGACCATGGTGGACGAGTGCAGCAGGGCGCTCGTGGGAGTGGGGGCAACCATGGCGCCAAGCAGCCAGGTGTGGAACGGCATCTGCGCGGCCTTGGTAAGTGCGGCGAGCGACAGCAGAACGACCGGCATCACCAGCAGCGCGGATTGCGCGGTTCCGGCGCCGGAAAGCTCGATCATGCCCGAGATGGTCAGAGGCATGCCGTTAACGTGCAGGTACATGAGTCCGGCCAAAAACGCGATGCCGCCCAGCATGTTGAGGATGATCTGGGTGAAAGCGTTTTTAATGGCCTCGGGCGTGCGCGTGTAGCCAATCATGAGGAACGAGCACACGGTGGTGATTTCCCAGCCGCAGAACAGCCACTCAAGGTTGTCGCTCGTCACGATGACGAACATGGCCGAGAGGAACAGGAACATAAGCGCCAGGAACTGCGGGCGTCGGTCGGGCGCCGCCTGCCCGCGCAGCGCTGCCTCGTGCTCGTCGTGGGCCTGGAAGTCCTTCATGTAGCCCAGGGCGTACACGCAGATAAGGCTGCCGACAATGCCGACGGCAAGCACCATGATCACACTCATGTAATCCAGGTAGAGCGGCGTGGCGGTGACAACCTCGGCCGCGGGCAGCGTCATGGCAGCGAAGGCAACCGAACCCACCAGCTGCACCACGCCGAGCACCGTGGTGAGCGTGCTCTTATATTTACGCGCGTTGTACAGGATGATGGCGCACAGGATGACATCGATGACGGAGCTGATGATCGAGAGCACGTGAGAGGCGCCCGGCGCGACCTCAAAGCTCTGCGGACCCGTGCCAAAAAACATGACGGCGACTACAACTGTCACCGCCATAATGATGCCGGAGCCTATGAGCCCCACCGCATCGCGGGCGCGGTCACCGCGTGCGAGCAGCATGCCCAGCGCCGGTACCAGCGGAAACAGGGTAAGGAAATACAGTAGCGTCATACCATCACTCCCCCATGCAAAAACGCTGCAATTGTTTAACGTTATAGCTCAATTGAGGAGTAGCGGCGGCGGGTTTTCGGTCAACTGGGGAGTTTTAGGCATACGGGGTAAGGATACGTCCGCTTTGGAGCAGAGAGGCGACGCTCCCCCTATCGCAGCGGCGGGCGCACGGGCCACTGCGCGCGGTTTATTAACCACTTTGGAGGATGTTCCAGTAGGCTCACGACGGTCCAAAAAGTTGGCGCGGCAAGAAAAATGCGCCCCTGTGGGCGCACCGTCCCGTTCGCTATTCCGCCTTTTTAACGCGCGGCTTGCGGCCACGCGGCTTGTCGACCAGCGCGGACTCACCGCCCTCGCGGTACTGGCGGCACCAAGCCTTGACCGAAGACTCGCTGGGAATCTTGTGCTTGATCATGGCCTCGCGAACCGTTAAGCCGTTTTCCAAGCGGTCCTTGACCACGGCGAGCTTAACTTCGTACGAATAGGTGTGATGATGCGAACCGGCGTTGAGAACGGCGTCGGCACCGCCTACGGCATACGCGCGGGCCCACTGACGAGCCGTGGCCTGGGGAATGCCAAGCTCCGCGGCGAGGGCGCGATGGCCGACCCCCTCTTGGAGGATCTCGACGGCGCGCTGCCTAACCTCGGGCGCATGCGTGCGAGTCCTAGTTGCTTCCGACATACCTGCCACTTCTTAGCCTTAACCGTTAATCTGCTTTCTTACGTGCAAGTTAGATAGTAGCATTTTACTGTTTGCTCAAAGCAGTTAATTAAAATAGACGCGGTGTTATCTGGGCATTTGGCACCAATTTACGACATTTCTTTATCGATTATTTACGCTGGTAGCTGACTCGCAGCTAATCGTCATTCGCTTGTCAACAAAATTGACATCTCTTCATGTCCTTTGGCATAGAGGATATAGTTATTAACCCCTCCCCCAATAATTTTGAGTGATCGGCAAGGCAGCAGACGTCCTTACTCCTCATGATTACCGCGCATTGCCATCCACCGGAGCAAAACAAAAAGGGCGGGGCCTGCTGCGCTTGCAGGCCCCGCACCGGTTGACACCCGACGGGACACAGCCGGGCGAGGCGGATCCGTGCTACCGCCCCGCCTAGCCGCGATGTTCAACTACAGCTCGTTGGCCGCGTGATACGCCGTGCGAATGGCGCTCGCGATGTCGGCGGTGCGCTCGCCCGAGCAGTCGCCCACGCAAGTCACGGGCACCGTCACGCCGTCCAGGTCAAACGCGTTGGCCTTGGAGCCCACGGCCATCACCACGTAATCGCAGGCAATCTTCACCGGCTCCTCGGCGCCGTCCTCGGTAGTGCGCACGGCATCCACGCCCTCGCCGGTAATGGCGGTCAGGCGGGTCTTCACGTGCTGCTCCACGTTGTGCTCGGCAAAGTCGCTCATGATCAGCGGCAGAATGGTCTCGGACTCGCCTGCGGCAATCTTGTCGAGCATTTCCACGATCGCCACCTCGCAGCCGTGCTGCAGCAGGTACTCGGCAGTCTCGGTGCCCACCAAGCCACCGCCAATGACGGCAACGCGCCCGCTAAGCTCCACCTTGCCCGCCAGCACATCCCAGCTCGAGACGACCTTCTCCGAGTCGGCGCCCGGAACGGGGATGACCACGTCGTGCGCGCCCACGGCTACAATCGCGGCGTCGGCGGCGTTGAGGTCCTCAGCGGTAGCGGCATGGTTGAGCTCAACCTTCACGCCCAGGCCGGGCAGAATCTTCTCGTAATACTCGACCGAGCGCATGATCTCGTCCTTGCGCGGAGGCGCGGCAGCCAGCACAATCTGGCCGCCCAGATGATCGCTCGCCTCGTAGACGGTCACGTCGTAGCCGCGCTTGGCCGCCACGCGCGCGGCCTCAAGGCCGGCGATGCCGCCGCCCACCACGGCAATCTTCTTGTCGCCCTCGCCCGGCTTAATGGCGATGGTCGCCTCGTCACCGTTCTCGGCATTGAGCACGCACGAGATGTACTTGCGGTTTTGAATCGCGTCGACGCAGCCCTTGTTGCAGTTGAGGCACTCGCGGATGGGCTCGCCGGTCGCGGCCTTCAGCGCAATATCGGGGTCGCACATGAGCGAGCGGCCGTACGCGATGATGTCGGCCGCGCCGTCTTCCAGGATCTTCTCGCCGGCCTCGACCGAAACCACGCGGCCGACGGTTGCCACCGGCACGGAGACCAGGGCCTTGACGCGCTCTGCCACGGGCAGCGTCCAGTTGTAGGGCATGGCGCCCATGGGCGGAATGGTGTCGCCCATGCTGCCGGTGTGGTTTGCCTGCGCCACTTGGATCATGTCGATGCCCGCGCCCTCGAGCAGCTTGGCAAACTCACAGGCCTCGTCGGGCTGCAGGCCGCCCTTGCCGCGCGGCGTGCCGTCGGGATTCTCCATGATCACGGGGAGCTTGTACTCCACCATCAGCTGCGGCGCGGCCTCCTTAATGGCGGCGACGACCTCCAGCGCGTAGCGAACGCGGTTCTCGAACGAGCCGCCGTACTCGTCGGTGCGCTTGTTGAGGATGGCCGAGCACAGCGAACCCACCAGGCGGTCGCCGTGAACCTCGATGGCGTCGATCCCGGCCTGCTGCGCGCGAGCGGCCGAGGCAGCGATGGCCTCCTTGATCTGGGTGAGCTGCTCCACGCTAGCCTCGTTCACAAAGTGCTGCATATCGTGGTGCAACTTGGCGTAGGCCTGCTTGCGGATCTCGTTGGACTCGGCCATCTTGGCGGCGAAGGTTTCCTCGTCGCCGGCGGCCTTGGCCTCCTGCGCGGCCTTGGCGGCGGCCATGGAACCCATGACCATGCGGCCGACGCCGGGCACGTCGTACTCGGGGTGGAACAGCTGCAGCGCGACCTTGGCGCCGTGCTTGTGGACGGTGTCGGCCAGCGCCTTAAACGTGGGGATCTGGGCGTCGGTCGCCAGCTTGGGCGTGGGGCTCGCGGTCATGACGGGAGCGACGTCGCCGATGACGATGTAGCTCACGCCGCCACGGGCCAGGCGCTCGTAAAAAGCCAGGCTGCGCTCGCCGATGGAGCCGTCGCGCTCCTCGTAGCCGGTGGTCAGCGGCGGGAACATAATGCGGTTCTTGAGCTCAAGGGGGCCAACCGTAATGGGCTGGAGCAGCTTGGATGCAGGTGCGGTCATGGACATTCCTCTCTTGTAGGCGCGGCGGCGATGGTGCCGCGTAGTTGTCTAGAGGATATGGCATGGGGGTACGGGCCCGCAGCTGAAATCGGCGGATAGCAGGTGGCGGCAGGTGGATGGGGGGCGGGGCCGGCCACCGGTTCGTCTCGATCTGTAACAACTACTCGGCAAAATCCGTCCCTCGTGTTACAGATTTAGACAAACACGACCCAACCCACCGGTATATCTCGATCTGTAACAGCTAGCCGCCCAAATCGGGTCCACCTGTTACAGATCGAGATGCCTGCTTGAAAGATTGAGAACGGGGCCGAGAGGCACGAAACGGGTTCATGACACCATTTCCGCGTTGACAGCCGCATCTCGACAACCAAAATGTGGCCCGTCCCCGCCATTCCGGACATTTCGTCCTAGTCCCGGACATTTTTAACCTCTTTCCGGACATTGTCGGTAAATGTCCGGAAAGGGAGCCGTCATGTCCTTCCCCTACTTCACCCTGACAAACTTTCTTGCACGCGTCTCTCCGGTCCCCAGGAGTTCCCCAGCGTCGACCATGTCGGAGATATGCCTTCGTACCGTCCTCTCGGTAACGTTCGCGATATTCGCCACCGCCGCTACCGTTACGTACCCGTAAGACTCCAGCATGCGTTCAATAACCCAATCGACATCGAGCTTCTGAATCGTCTCCTGGCTCGACGCTACGGGGACGCGCGCATCAAACACATCGCCCTCAACGAGCTCAGGTTGACCGCCGCCATACGCCCACGAGTACTTGAACATATTTCTCGTACCACTTCCCAACGATTCTGCCCTACCGATATTGCTAAAGAACTCAGCAATGATGGGATTTTTAGGCAGCGGGTTGAAATGGCTTGGCGACAACTCACCGATAAATCGCGGTCGACTCGCGTTCTCAGTATGGATGCCCTCGGCATCGATAATCATTTTTGCTGGGTAAGGATTAGCGTACTCGCGATGAATAAGCGTATTAGCGATGAGCTCACGCGAAATGACGTCCCTCAGGCTAATCGATTGCGTCCCCTCAAGAAAGAACTTGTCAGGCAGATGCTTCTGAGCGAACTCCAGGAGAATATCGTATGCCTCGATAAGATTAGTCTTCACGACAATACGATCGTCATAGCGGTCCACATCATCACGCTGGACATATGCGTCAGTTTTGTAAGACGGAGCGATACTTGAAATCACATTGTCTTTGCCAAGCAAAAGGGCGGCTGCAAATGTGTAACCCTCAATACCCGTCTCGTAGTCTTTGAGATATAGATTTGCGCTTCGGAGTAGATCTTCATCGTTCATCTCTGCCCACGGATGATTGGCACGTCTCGCCGTCGCCATCTTCCTAACCCGTTCGAGCAAATCGAGACGTAAGTCGCCCAACTCAAGATAGGGATAGACCCTCCGCTCGGTATAGTAATCCTGCTTACGGATATACATTGCCGCAAGCTGGGTATCAGTTGTCACCTTCCGATCCGTATCAGCGATTCTGTCATACGCCACACCTTTCAATTTGTGAACGATGGCGCCAACGACCACCCAGATGCGTAAAACCAGTCGATCCCCGTATTCAACTCTCTCGAGCTCGATAGAGGGCGGAGCATTGAAGAAATGGGGGTCATTCAGGCGATTCGCTATATTGCGCTCTATTTCGACAACATGAGCAGGATCGACTCCGATAACCTCAGGCTTTCCCGTGCCGGATTTTTCAGCATCGACAATCCCAAGTAGGATATTGCCTCCTTGTCGATTTGCAAAAGAGCAGATTGTTTCGAACGTATCGATTTCCGGAAGGTTGCCGCAACGCTTAAACTCAATGGAAATGCCCTCTCCTTGGGCGAGGATTCCCCTAATGTCGTCTGAGGTCATACATTTGCCTTTCAGTCTCACTCTTTTAGGACATTTTAAGCGGTATTCGGACATTTTTAGCCCATTTCCGGACATTGTCCGCGACTGTCCGGAAATGACCGCCGTGTCCGAAATGAGACTTGACCGATGAAAGTTCCCCAGTAAAAGCTCCCCAGTTCTTACCTTGCCGGTGTACTTGGGGGTACGGACAGAATGTTGAACCGCAACCGAGCAAACCGAGTGTGGGATAACTCGGTAATTCCGGACATTTTTAGCCTATTTCCGGACATTGTCCGTGAATGTCCGGAAAGGGGCCACCGTGTCCGGATCAAACTTGACCAAGGGCGGCCCCATGGTTCCCCAGTAAAGTTCCCTAGTTCCGCAGTAAAGTTCCCTAGTCCCCTAGTAAAGTTCCCTAGTTTGCACCTTATTGGCTTGTGTCAGATTGGGCATGCAGGGCCCGCTCTGGCCAAATGTCTCGATCTGTAACATCTACCGGCCAAAACCGGCCCCAGATGTAACAGCTCGAGACAAACCAAACCCGGACTGCCGGAGAATCTCGATCTGTAACAGTAGCTCGGCAAAATCCGTCCCTCGTGTTACAGATTTAGATAGACGGAGGCCGTCCTGCCAGTTTGTCTCGATCTGTAACAGTTAGCGACCCAAATCGGGTCTACCTGTTACAGATTGAGATTTTCGACCGAAAAGTTGAGAATCGGGTCGACCACACAGTCCCGAAATAACAAAAAAGCTCGCCGGCTAGGCCGACGAGCTGCAAGTTCTTGGTCGCGGGGGCAGGATTTGAACCTACGACCTCCGGGTTATGAGCCCGGCGAGCTACCAGACTGCTCCACCCCGCAATGTCTGGGCGCCTCATGTGCGCAGGAAAGAATATTACGCGGGAGTTCGGTAAACGGCAAGGAAAATCTCGTAGAGCATAATTCCTTCATATATTATCTTTCAGCCCATGTGTCCCCGTAAACGAATCGCAGCCCAACGCCGGCAGCGCGTATACAATGGTGCGCGTCCTTTTACGCCAAAACCGGGAGTAGACATGCTGCTCGCTATCGATATGGGAAACACGCAGACGGCCATGGGCCTGTTTGACGGAGACGAGCTGGTGCAGTCGTGGCGCATGCCCACCGACCGCTCTTTTACCGCCGACGAGATCCACGTGCGCCTGATGGGCTTCTTTAAGATGTACGACCTCTCGCTCGACGCGGTCGACGCGATCGCCTTTGCCGGCGTGGTGCCGCAGCTCTC
>CAKUBM010000003.1 GCA_934643145.1 uncultured Collinsella sp.
TCGGGTGGCTGAGCCCGATGGAGTACCGCAGGAAGCTTGGATACGCCTAGGCGGTCCAGGAAATCGTCCGCACCCCCTTTTAACTGCTAGAAGGCCCATTCAGTCCCTATTTCACCGCAACTTTTTTGGCTTCTCCGCCCTGCATGGAATTGATAGGCATCTTGGTGGTGCAAAGGGGTCAGGTTAGTTTGCACCAAAACAAGGAGTGTCCCAAACAGCCGGCAGAAAAGGAACGTCCCCAGGTGCCGACCTAAACCCACACATTATTCGATGGAAAAACGTGGTTTTCTCCCACATTATTCGATGGAAAAACGTGGTTCACTCCCACATTTTTCGATGGAAAAACCAAAACAGTCTTATACTAACCATGATCGTTAGGAGGCAGTATGCAGCGACAGCTAATGGACGAACTCATCGCTTGGAAATCTAGAGCAAACCGCAAGCCCCTCCTGCTTAAGGGGGCCCGCCAGACGGGAAAAACCTGGCTTCTCAACGAATTCGCAGGCCAGCAGTATCAAAACGTCATCCGTTTTGACTTTATGCTCGAACCGGGCGCGCGTTCGCTGTTCGATGGAAACCTTGACCCCAAGCGCATCATCTCCCAGATAGAGCTCCTGCGCGGCCAGACCATAACGCCGACAGACACACTCATCATCTTCGACGAAATCCAAGAGGCACCGCGTGGCATCACCTCGCTCAAATACTTCAACGAGCTGGCGCCGGAATACCATATTGTGGCAGCCGGCTCCTATATGGGACTCGCGCTCCGACGCGAAAACGAGTCGTTCCCCGTCGGCAAAATCGACCAGCTCACCATGCGCCCCATGGGGTTTGTCGAGTTCGTTCGTGCCGTCGATGGCGATCCGCTCGCAGATGCCATCCTTGCCGCAGACATGGACCTGCTGGCAAACGTTTCCGAAAAGCTCGAGCGCTTGCTCAAGGAATACCTCGTTGTCGGTGGCATGCCAGAAGTTGTCTCCGCTTTCGCCGCCTCCCACGATTTCATCGAGGCCCGCAGGCTTCAGCAGCAAATCATCGAAGCTTACGAATCCGATTTTGGCAAGCATGCGCCAGCCCGCATCGTCGAGCGCATGAGGCTGGTTTGGAAATCCCTTCCCGGCCAGCTCGCAAAGGAAAACAAGAAGTTCGTCTACGGCGCGCTTCGTCCCGGGGCGCGCGCACGCGATTTTGAGGAAAGCCTCCAGTGGCTCATGGACTATGGAATCGTTCATAAGGTACCACGTGTTTCCGCCCTAAGAGCACCGCTCACAAGCTACGAGGATCTCTCGGGCTTCAAGCTGTTCTGCATCGACACCGGCATCCTCGGAGCACTCTCCGGTCTCTCGCCGGCCATTGTTCTGAACGGGCCCGCTGTTTTTACGGAGTTCAAAGGCTCGCTGACCGAGCAATACGTCGCACAGGAGCTTTTGCTCCAAGGCAAAACTCCCGCGTATTGGTCATCTTCCTCCGGCAATGCAGAGACTGACTTTGCCATCGACTATGCGGGGACCGTGCTTCCGCTCGAGGTCAAGGCGGCAGAGAATCTCAAAGCAAAGAGTCTGAGGATTGCCTGCGAGAAGTTCAAGCTCGAGCGCTGCGTGAGAACATCGTTAGCGGCATATAGAGACGAGGGCACGCTCGTCAACATTCCGCTCTGGGAGATTGGGCAAATCGACAAGCTGGCATAGGCGCTGTGGGGGGTGCCCCGCAAGGAGTGTCCCAAACTGCCGGCAGAAAAGGAACGTCCCCATCTGCCGCAAAGGAACGTCCCCAAGTGCCGGAAACGCCGATGTTTTGGCAATGCCAGCGAGCGGGTCGCATTTGAGACAAGGTGACGTGAAACGAAAGGGCGCAGACCTTCTGGTCGCGCCCTTGAAGTTGAACGTCAGATTGTCCAAATGCGGCCCGCGCAGCGTCGAGCCGTTACGCGGTTTGGTAAAACCGCGTAACCCTACAGCTCCGTAACTTCCACGCTGTTGTAGACCTCGTCCCAGCGGTCCATGACCAGGTGGCCGGTCTTGGGATCCATGGCGTTGAGCTTGCCGCAGGTATTGGCAGTCTTAAGCACTGTGACATCATCGGCACCGGCAGCAATAGCATGCGCAAAGCCGGCGATCGTCGAGTCGCCGGAACCCGTCGCGTTGACAGCGGCAATCGCGGGCGTCTTGGCGCGGAACGCACGGCCCTCATGGAAGCCCACCGAGCCGGCAGCGCCCATCGAGACGACAACCCAGGGGATACCGGCAAAGCGGCCGTCGGCGGCAAGTGCCTCGCGCAGCGCGTCGACGTCGTCGGTGGTAAAGGACGTGCCCAGCAGGCCGTTAATCTCGGTCAGGTTGGGCTTTACGAGCTCAGGCTTAGCGTCGGACTCCAGCGCGGCCTCCAGCGAAGCGCCCGAGGTGTCGAGCAGCACCTTGGCGCCCGCCTCCTCGGCAATCTTGACGAGCTCGGCATAGTAGCCGGCATCGACGCCACGCGGCAGCGAGCCCGAAAGCGTCACAACGTCCGCCTTCGCTGCAAGCTCGGCGAACTTAGCCGTAAAGGCCTCGAGCTCGGACGGGGCGATCTGCGGGCCGCTCTCCAGCAGCTCGGTCTGATTACCCTCGTGCAGAATATTCAGGCAAATGCGCGTCTCGCCGGCGATGGGCACAAAGTCATTCTTGACGCCGTCGGCATCCATAAGCTCGGCCATATAGGCGCCCATGTGGCCGCCGAGCAGACCGGTCGCGAGTACGTCATCGCCCAGCTGCAGCAGCACACGGCTCACGTTGAGGCCCTTGCCGCCAGCGGTCTTTTCGGGCGTTACGCGATTCACGTCGTCGATAATCAGCTTATCGAGCTGATAACGCGTATCAACCGACGGGTTCATGGTAACGGTCAGAATCATCTTGAACTCCTGTTTCCGGGGAACGACGTGTGCGACCCCAACATACGATAGCTCTTTAAAGGATCTCGATCTCAAAACCGCGGACGACGGTCTCCCCCGGCTTGGCCACTAGGCAGCCACGCTTGTGCTCCAGGACATCGTCCTCATCGGAGCAGGTGGACAGACCACCCCACGGCTCAACCGCGACAAAGTCGCCCTCGGGCTTGCTCCATACAATCAGGTACGGCATACCGGGGAATGTCAGGCGCACGCCCTTGTCCTCGGTCTTCTTGGTCAGCGTGACCACGCGGCTCTCGAGCACATCAAAGATGGTCTCGGCAAAGTCGAAGAGCTCATGGGTGAGCGGCAGGTCGTGGCCAACCATCGGGTTCTTACTGCGATGCTCGACATCGATCAGGCCCGTCGAGGGAACGGCGGTGCAGAGCTCTGCCGCCTCACGCTGCTCAAATCGAAGCTCGTAATCGTCGTAGGACTCACCCTCGTCGAGCGGGCACTTAAAGCCGGGATGGCCGCCCACAAAGAACGGCATGTCCTCGGTTCCCTCGTTGGTCACCTCGTACGACACGACCACCTTTGCCGCATCGATCGTGTAGCGTGCAACGATCTTAAACGGATACGGATACTGCTCGAGCAGCTCGGCGTGGTCGGCAGAGCTCAGGCTCAGCGCAACCATGCTGTCGCCCTGCTCCTCGAGCTTCCACTCCTGCTTGCGGGCGAAACCATGACGCGCGAGGTTGATCTCGTGGCCGGCGCGCGTCATAGCGCGGCCATCGCGCAGACCGCCGCAGATGGGAAAGCAGATCGGGGCCTGACCCGACCACACCGCCGGGTCGCCCTGCCACAAATACTCACGACCGTTAGCCTCAATAGAGGTAAACGATCCGCCAGCCGTGCTCAGTGTCACGCGAACAGAACCGTTATCAAGAACAAACTCCATAGGAGCCTTCCCTTTCTTACGCCAGCCCGTCGAGTCAATTGGGCTGATAGAAAACCGGCCCGCGCCCCCTCACAGAAACGCGAGCCGTCAACGGACTAGTTAATTACGCCGGATCCCCGCTAATCGTGATACTCGCCGCGGTCCCACTTCTCGAGGAACTCGTCAAAGAAGTGCGGGTCGGCCTGGGCCTCGGCGTCGGCCTTGTTGCAGGCATCGATCTTGGCGATCAGGGCGTCGTGCTCGGGAGTCTGCTCGTAGGGCTCCTCCAGGAAGGCGAGCATGATGTCGGCCATCAGGAACTCGCCGGTGATCTTGCCGCCAAAGCCTACGATGTTAGCGTTGAGCTCGCGACGGGCATAGAGGGCAGAGGTCATGTCGCGGACCAGGGCGCAGCGGGCGCCGGGGACCTTGTTGACGGCGTTGGTGATGCCGATGCCGGTGCCGCACAGGGCCACGCCAAAGTCGGCTTTGCCGCTGGCAACGGCCTCGCCCACGGCCTTGCCGTAGATGGGATAGTGCGTGCGGCTGTGGCTGTAGGTGCCGCAGTCGAGCACCTGGTAGCCGGCCTGCTCAAGACGGTCGGCCAGATAGATCTTCTCGTCCGTAACGATATGGTCGCAACCGATTGCGATGGTCTTCTTCATCAGAACGTCCTTTCGTCTGAATTCACAAGTTGAGGTAGAAGTTCGAGTTCTCGGTGGCTCTCGTTAGGCCATCTTGTTGAGCATGTCGACACGAATCTGGTGACGACCGCCGGCGTACTGGGCGCGCAGGAACTCGCGGGCGATCTTGTTGGCGACCTCGGTGCCAACGACGCCCGGTCCCATGGTGACCATGCGCGAACCGTTGTGCTCGCGGGTCATGTAGGCAGAGCGCTCGTCGGAAATGTTGGCAACGACCATGCCCTTCATCTTGACGGCGGCCATATAGGAACCGACGCCGTACTTATCGAATGCGAAGCCCTGGGAATCCTTGTGCTCCAGCAGGTCCTTGGCAACGGCGGTCGCAGAGTCGACAAAGTCCGCGGCAGGGGTCTCGGAATAGTCGACGACCTCGTGACCGTCGGCGATGAGCATCTCCTTGATGGACTCCTTCATCGACATGCCGTCGGCATCGGAAGCGATTACAACCCTCATGACATCCTCCTTGAGAGATACGCAGGTGCGTAGTTTCTGTTTGGAAGTGTTGAATCGCGTTCAGGTCCGGGCATCTGAATGTGCGGTTCTTCACTGTTCATGTTTATTTGAACACATTCGAACAGCAACTGCAACAACTATTTGTTTATCTTTGTTCTTTTTTGAACAATTACCGTTCACGGGTGTTTGCCGACCGTTTGGGCCTGACAGAGGCATGGACGGTCACGCGCTCAACAAAAAGGGCGACCGAGAACGCATCTCGGTCGCCCTTTCGGAGATATGGATCCGCAAAACGATCCTTTTAGCTACTCAGTCTGCCCGCCCTTCTTGGCGTGCTTGGAGGGGGCACTCAGAAAACGAGCCGTCAGATAGTTCGTGGGACCGGAGATATCGATCCCCAGCAGTACGTGCCCAAGCCACAAGAATGCAGCAAGAACCAGCAGCGGAATCACGCACGAAGTCACAATCATCACGATGACACCTTCGATTAGATCAGTCACCTGCTGGACAACTTCGTCGGTCATCGACTTGGCGCTATCGGTCACCGAAGTCAGCAGACTCGAGGCGCCTTCGGTCAGTTGCTCGAGCACATTCTTGTCTGTCTTTGCTTCAGATTTCTTTTTGCTCTTTGACGAACTTGCCTCAGCCGCGCCTGTCGCCTTTTGCTCGGCCTGCTCGATACTCACCTGGTACGTCTCGTCGACCTTTTGCGATACCCACACGCTCGCGGGCACCAACGCCATGCCGATCATGGCAACCACCAGTACGCGCGTTGCCACACGGCGCAGGACAGCGCTGGTGCTCCAGCGTCCGTGAATGCCAAGCGACACCGCAAAGAGTACGAGCGAGAATGGGATTAGGATGCCCAAGCCCACCGACCATAAGATAGTGAGCAAATATTTCTCGAGGTAGAGCACGGCGAGCACAATGCCCAGGTTTCCCGAAAGCTGTGCGAGCTGCTCAGCCACCGGCGTTCCCGTGTCGCCCGGCAGCGCGGTGATGCCCGCAGACAGCGCCACGCACGAGGTCGTGAGCGCCAACACGTTGCCCTTCTTTTGGTCGATGACCTCGATAGTGGAGTCCCAGGTCTTGGTGTCGGCATAATGCGGGCGAGCGACAAAGCCCGACAGAAGCGCCAGTACCACGAGCGCAACGATAAACCCGATCTGCAACTTTTTGTTTGCGCACACGACATCGGACAGGCTGGGCTGCAGCTCCGTCACCGTCGTATGCTCGGTTATTTGGACGGGGCGCCCGTGAGCCATCTCGCCCGCATCTCTCTTTTGAATCGATCCGTTGTCCGGCATTTGGATACCTCCTCAGTCCGGCCTGTATTGCGGATGGAAGTATACCCACGAAGCAAAATATCCAACAGCGCCGAATAAGTTGCGGTGAAATAGGGACTGTTTTTGCTGTTAGAAGGCCCATTCAGTCCCTATTTCACCGCAACTTAGGCTGGGGGACAGAAAAGCCCTGCCGCGGGTTGCGACAGGGCTTTTGGAAGGGGACTTGGTTGTGGGGGCTCGTTAGGCGAGCTTGGCCTCGAGATCGGCGATGCGCTTGTAGGCATCGATGGTAAAGCGTGTCTGCTTCTCCAGGATCATGGTGGTCATAAGGGTGTCCTGAGCGTGAGCCATGATGAAGGTCATCTCCATCTCGCCGCCGCCGGCCTCCTGCGAAAGCAGCTTGGTCTGCGTGTCGTGAGCACCGATGAGCGCATCGCTGGCATCCTTGTGCAGCTGCTCGGCCTTCTCAAAGTCACCCTCACGGGCAGCATCGAGTGCAGCGAGCAGGTCGGTCTGGGCGTCACCCGCGTATGCGACGATCTCGAATCCAACCATCGAGATTTCTTCTTTGGTTGCCATATTGCGTTCCTTTCACATATGAACCAATGGAGAGCATCGCGTCCGGGCATACGCGCTGCGTTGTGTATGATTGAAACAATAACATTCAAACAAAAAAGAACAATGCAAAACGTATTTCGGTGGTGTGAACGGTAGATTATCGCCCGTGAACGGTTTTTAAACCATTTCGAACATTATCAAACATAACTAACAGCAGCTCAAACAGACTCGCGCCCTAGCGCAGATCGCGTACCGTATCGCCCTCAACGAGCACGCCGGGGATCAGCCTGTGCTCCACGCCGGGCACTACGCCCTCGGCACCGGCGATCTTATCGACCGCCCACATACCAACGCGTTTGTTATCAAAGCGCACCGTGGTCAGGCGGCGATCGGGCACGATATCTCCCAGGCTGTCGTCAACACCCACCACGCTCACATCCTGGGGCACGCGACGCCCACGCGACTCCAACCCGCGAATGCAGCCATATGCCATGGCGTCATTCGAAGCATAGATAGCCGTGCACGTCGGGTCGTCCGCCAGCGCCTGGCCGGCAGCGTATCCACTCTGCGCCGTCCAGTCACCACGGACGAGCTGCGGCGGCTCAATCCCATGGGTGCGCAACGTCTCGCGCCAGCCTTCCTCACGTTGCATACCCGAAAGCGAGCGCTCGGGGCACGAGATAAAGTGCACCGTCTTGTGCCCTTGCTCCAACAGGTACTCGACCACCTGGCGCGAGCAATCGAACTGGTCATTATCGACCGTCGAGCACAGCGGATGCTCCAGCATGGTAACGAGCACCGTCTGCATGCCGGGCAGCGGCTCAAAGGTGCCAAAGTCTGCCGGCATACGGTTCATGATCACAACCATGCCGTCCACCGGCAGCGCACTCATGCGCGACGACGCGCTCTCGAGGGTATAGGGATGCCCATCCACTTTAGTAAGGGTGATGGCATAGCCGTGTTTGTCGGCCGCAGCGGCAAAGCCCTCCATGCGGTCGAGGTTTCCGGTACCGGTGATGTTGAACATGGCGACGCCGACGGTCTTGAACTTGCCGCGGCGCAGCGACCGGCCGGCAAAATTGGGTCGATACCCGAGCTCGCGCATGGCGGCACGCACGCGCTCCTTGGTCTCGGGGCGCACGCTGGGTGAATCGTGCACGGTGCGCGAGACCGTCTGCTCCGAGACGCCCGCAAGACGCGCCACGTCCTTAACGGATACCGATTTTTTAACAGCGGCCATAGGTCGATCTTTCTATGTCAACGATGCCATCGCGGGCATCCCAACAGACAAAATGAACGCCTCCAAGTATATCCAACGCCTCCCCCGCCATACGCTCACCACCCAAAACCTACCGTTCACCGACAATCCTGCGTCCCCGAACGGCTTTTGTCGCCCAAATGTTAACGTTGCCATTGTGCAAACACAGAGCCACCGGGCGGCTCAAACGTTTACGCGCAAGGAATCGACGGTCCACAGGCACAGGGGCCACCGGTTCGCGTCTTTTTTTGTGTCGCAAAATGGCAACGTCAACATTTTGGCAAACAAGGTCCAAAAGTTACCATCGTTGCTAACCCACCGACTCTTAGGAGCTATGCATGGAGCAACTCATCGCCACCATCGAAAAGGGCCAGCCCCTTTTCAACGCGATCGCCCGCAACAAGTACCTCAAGGCGATCCGCGACGGCTTTATCTCCGTCATCCCCATCATCATCTTCTCGTCCATCTTCTGCCTGGTGGCCTCGGTCCCCAACATCTGGGGTTTCTACTGGCCCGATGACATCAACAACGCCCTGTGGAAGTGCTACAACTACTCCATGGGCATCCTGGCCATCGCCTGCGCCGCCACCACCGCCAAGCACTTCGCCGACGCTCAGAACCGTGATCTGCCCAAGAACAACCAGATCAACTTTATCTCCTGCATGTGCGCGGCCATCATCGGCTTCCTGCTGCTCTCGAGCGACACGATCTCCACGGACGCCGCCAGCGGCTTCAACACCACCTACCTGGGTTCCAAGGGCCTGCTGACCGCCTTCATCGCTGCGTTTGTGACCGGCATCATCTACAAGTTCTTTATTAAGCGCAACATCACCGTCAAGATGCCCGAGCAGGTTCCGCCCAACATCTCGCAGACCTTTAAGGACATCATCCCCTTCTCCGTCTGCATCACCGTCTTTTGGGTCTTTGACATCGTCTTCCGCTCTGCCTTTGGCTTCTGCTTTGCCCAGGGCGTCATCCAGGTGTTCCAGCCCCTGTTCACCGCCGCCGACGGCTACATCGGCCTCGCTGTGATCTACGGCGCCATGAGCCTCTTCTGGTTCGTCGGTGTCCACGGCCCCTCGATCGTCGAGCCTGCCATCGCCGCCGCCCTCGTTGCCAACATGACCGACAACCTGGCTGCTTACCAGGCCGGTCAGCACGCTTCTGCCGTCCTGACGCAGGGCGCCCAGTACTTCGTCGTCTGCATGGGCGGCACCGGCGCCACGCTCGTCCTCGTCTTCATGTTCTGCTTCCTGGCTAAGTCCCAGGAGATGCGTGCGGTCGGTAAGGCCTCCATCGTCCCGGCCTGCTTCGCCGTCAACGAGCCGCTGCTGTTCGCCGCGCCCATCGTGCTCAACCCCGTCTTCTTTGTCCCGTTTGTCTTTGCCCCGATCGCCAACGTCTGGATCCTCAAGGTCTTTATCGACTTCCTGGGCATGAACGGCTTTATGTACACCCTGCCCTGGACCGTCCCCGGCCCCATCGGTACCATCATGGGCCTGGGCTTCCAGCCGCTCGCTTTTGTGATGCTCACCGTCATCCTGGTCGTCGACTTCCTTCTGTACTATCCGTTCTTCCGTGCCTATGACGCCCAGAAGTGCGCCGAGGAGGCCGAGATCTCCCAGGAGGAGCTCGCCGCCAAGAACGCCGAGAAGGCTGCCAAGCTCAACGACGCCTTCCAGGGCAAGGCCGATGCCAAGAGCGTTGCCGACGGCGCCGCTGCCGAGGCCGTAAAGACCGATGCCGCTCCCGCTGCAGCCCCCGCCGCCGAGGCCACGGCCGCCAGCGACCTCAACGGCAAGCGCGTACTCGTGCTCTGCCAGGGCGGCGGCACCTCGGGCCTGCTCGCCAACGCACTGGCAAAAGCCGCCAAGGAGCGCGGCATCGATCTGGAGACCGCTGCCGACGCCTACGGCAACCACGTTGACATGCTCCCCGACTTTGATCTGGTCGTCCTGGCTCCGCAGGCAGCGAGCTACCTGGCCGACCTGCAGAAGGACTGCGAGCGCGTGGGCAACAAGTGCGTCGCCTGCCGCGGCAAGCAGTACATCGAGCTCTCCCAGAACGGCGACAAGTCTCTCGCCTTCGTCTCCGAGCAGCTCTCCCTTTAGTCCGCTGTTCTAACGAACAGCGGCCGGCTCGACGCTGCCCGGCGCCCAGCCGGCCAGATTGCCGCTCAACTTCGGCGGCGCGACCACAAGGTCAGCGCCGCCTTGTTTCGGGGCAATCTGACTCGCCTGGGCGCCGCTCGCTGACTTTGACCAGCTCTGCATCGTTTTCATTATTCAAATGATTGGATACTTCATCATGTCCGTTAACCCCGCCAGCGTCACCAACCCGCCTGCGCAGTTTCCCGAGGACTTTGTCTTTGGCGGCGCCACCGCTGCCTACCAGGTAGAGGGCGAGACCCGCACCCACGGTAAGGGCAAGGTTGCCTGGGACGACTTCCTGGAGGCCCAGGGCCGCTTCTCCCCCGATCCCGCTTCCGACTTCTACAACCAGTATCCCGTCGATTTGGAGCTGTGCGAAGAGTTCGGCATCAACGGCATCCGTCTCTCCATCGCCTGGAGCCGCATCTTCCCCAACGGCACCGGCGAGATCAACCCCAAGGGTGTGCAGTTCTACCACGACCTCTTCGCCGAGTGCCACAAGCACCACGTCGAGCCGTTTGTCACGCTGCACCACTTCGATACGCCGCTTCCCCTCTTTGAGAAGGGCGACTTCCTCAACCGCGAGACCATCGACGCCTTTGTGGACTTTGCCACCTTCTGCTTTAAGGAGTACGCCGACCAGGTGACCTACTGGTTCACCTTTAACGAGATCTGGGCCGACGCCTCCAACACCTACATCGAGGGCACCTTCCCCGGCGGCGTCAAGGCGCATCTGGCCGAGGCCTTCCAGTGCGAGCACAACATGATGCTCGCTCACGCCAAGGCAGTGCTCGCCTTCCACAACGGTGGCTTTAAGGGCAAGATCGGCGTCATCCAGTCGCTGGAGTTTAAGTACCCGCTCAACGAGAACGATCCCGCCGACATCAAGGCCGCCAACAACGAGCACGTGCTGCAGAACCAGTTCCTGCTCGACGCCACCTTCCGCGGCGACTACGCGCCCGATACGCTCGAGTGCGCCAACCGCCTGGCCGCCGTCTCGGGCGGCACCATCGAGATCCTGGACGAGGACCTCGAGATCATGCGCGAAGCCGCGCTCTACAACGACTACCTGGGCGTTAACAACTACCAGTGCCGTTTCCTCAAGGCCTACGATGGCGAGAACGACCTGCACCACAACGGTACGGGCGAGAAGGGCACCGGCCGTTGGCGCGTCAAGGGCATTGGCGAGCATGTGAACAAGCCCGGCATCCCCACCACCGACTGGGACTGGATCATCTACCCCGAGGGCCTGTTCGACCTGCTCGTCTACATTAAGCAGCGCTACCCCAACTACAAGCAGATCTTCATCACCGAGAACGGCATGGGCTACAAGGATCCCTACAAGGACGGCTTTGTGGACGACCAGCCGCGCATCGACTACATCGAGCAGCACCTGCGCTGGCTGCTCAAGGCCATGGAGGTCGGCGTCAACGTGGGCGGCTACTTCCTGTGGAGCCTGCAGGACCAGTTCTCCTGGACCAACGGCTACAACAAGCGCTACGGCTTCTTCTACGTAGACTTTGAGACCCAGAAGCGCACGCCCAAGGCAAGCGCATACTGGTACAAGCACGTTGCCGAGACCCGTCGTTTGGACTAGCTAACGTTAACGGCCGTGGCAACCGTAGCGCGCGGCCGAGTACCTTTCCATTCCCGATTGCATGGGCGCTGCGTCCATGCACCTCTTTCCGTGTGGCGGATACGACCTTTCCGGTGGATGCTTCAGCATCCTTGGTCGTATCCGCCTCTTTTGTTTTTGAGCGGACCGGCCTTCCGTTTGTCTCGATCTGTAACATCTAACAGGAATTTTCGGTCCTATCTGTTACAGATCGAGACAAACGGATGGGCCACCCCGTAAGATCTAAATCTGTAACATCAAACCCACTTTTCGTCGTCTTACTGTTACAGATCGAGACAAACACCCGGGCCAATCTCCTCAATCTAAATCTGTAACATCTAGCTGAGTTTTCCGCCCTTACCCGTTACAGATCGAGATGAACGGGCCGAGCAAACCTACGCCCGCAGGTCCCTTACGCTGGAGCGCTCGACCAGCACGCCGGAGACGAGCGTCCGGCTTCTGGAGCTTGGAGCCTCCAGACCTGCAACGACCTCGTTAAGCGCACGGATTCCCAGCTCGCGGTGGCGGAACTTCACCGACGTCAGAATCGAGTTGGGAATCGTCTTGTAAAGCTCGTCGTCAAAGCCGATCACCGATACGTCATCAGGCACGCTGAGTCCCTTGTCGCGCAGAGCCATCATTACGCCGTTTGCCATGCAGTCGTTAGCAGCGAGGACCGCCGTGCAATCAGGTTTGTCGGCAAGCGCGAGACCTGCGGCATAGCCACTATCCGCATTCCAATCGCCTTGCAGAGGCTCGGGCGGCTCAATGCCACACGCCTCGAGTGCCGCTCGCCAACCTTTCATACGACACTGGCTCGACAGCGACTCTTTCTTACCAGAGACGAAGTACACGTTCTTGTGACCGTGGTCCAAAAAGTACTCGCACGCCATACGCGCGCCGCCCTCTTGGTCGTCACTGACGGTAGAGCAGGTAGGATGCTCCATCGACGTGATAATCACCGTCTTAAGGTCCTTCGGCGCCTCAAAGGTATCAAAGTCATCGACCATCTGACGCAAGTTGAAGATCATGCCATCGACGGGCAGCTGCGACATCCTGCGCGCTGCATCGGCGAGGGTCATCTTCTCCCCCGCTCGTTTCTTGATCATCGTGAGAGCAAAGCCTCGCTCTTCGGCGGCATCGGCGATACCGTCGATCATGTCCACGGCACCACCCGACAAGTGGAACAACACCACGCCGATGCACCCGTAACGGCCCAACTTGAGTGAGCGCGCGGCAAAGTTGGTTCGAAATCCGAGCGCCTCCATTGCCGAATGGACCTTATCGCGTGTCGACTCTCGCACGCTATCGGGCTCATTGATTACACGAGATACCGTCTTGAGAGAAACACCCGCGGCAATCGCCACATCGTTCATCGAGACGTTTTTCTTGTCCATCGTTGTCACTGCTTCTCCACTCGGTTCTCTATCGCTTGTTTTTTGCTTTCTAGCATACACTACCTGCCCGACTGATAAATCAACCGTTTACCGGATAATATCGACCGCTCACCCGTATATCCTTGTTGCTCTTCCAAAAATGTCTTACGTTGTCATTAACGAAATGACAACGTTGTCATTTCGCAATGCCTTCCTTAAGCAGGAAGGCTTCCGGGCAGTCCTGACCATCCATCGACGACCAGTTCCATCCACATGCATCGCGCATCAAGTAGCAAAGGAGCTTTATGGACGCCATCGTAAAGATGCTCGAAAAGCATCAGCCGTTCTTTGAGAAGATCTCGAGGAACATCTACCTCCAGGCCATTAAGGACGGATTCCTTGGGTGCATGCCCATCGTCCTCACCTCTTCGATCTTTCTGTTGATCGCCACCCTTCCTGGCGTAGTTGGCATCACGCTGCCCCAGCCGCTCATCGACTGGTGCAATAAGCTGTACAACTTCACCATGGGCGTCATGGGCATTATGGTTGCCGGCACTACTGCCAAGAACTTCACGGCATCCATGAACCGTCGCATGCCCGCCGGCAAGGTGCTCAACGACGGCTCCACCATGGTGGCCGCCCAGTGCAGCATGCTTTTGCTCGCCGTTACGCAGTTCACCACCAAGTTCAACGGCTCCGAGCTTTCGGTCTTCGACTGCACCAGCATGGGTACGCGCGGTCTGTTCTCGGCCTATATCGCCGCGTTCATTACCGTGTGGGTCTATAAATTCTGCGTCTCGCGCGATCTGACCATTAAGCTGCCCAAGGAGGTCCCGGGCGCCATCGCTCAGAACTTCCGTGACATCATCCCCTTCGGCGGCGCCGTCATCATCTGCGGCATCATCGATGTCGTCGTGCGCAACCTCATGGGCGTTCCGTTCTCCGAGCTGCTTATCAAACTGCTCTCCCCGCTCTTTACCGCTGCAGAAACCTATCCTGGCCTTATCCTTATCCAGGCAGCCACCGCGTTCTTCTGGTTCATCGGCGTCCACGGCCCCTCGATCGTCCAGCCGGGCATCGACCCCATCCGTCTTGCCAACCAGGCCGAGAACCTGCAGGTTCTGCTTGCCGGCGGCCACCCCGCCCACTCCCTCACCTTTAACATGTCGCTCGTGGGTGAGTTCGGCGGCACCGGTGCCACGTTTATCGTGCCGCTTCTGCTGATTCTCTTTATGAAGTCCAAGCAGCTCAAGGCCGTCGGTAAGGCCTCGATTGTTCCTGTTGCCTTTGCTGTCAACGAGCCGCTGCTCTTTGGCGCTCCCATGATCCTCAACCCCTACATGCTCATCCCCTTTGTTGCCGCCGGCTGCGTCAACGTGAGTGTTGCCAAGTTCTTTATTGATAACGTGGGTATGAACGGCTTCTCCTTCGTGGTGCCTTGGGCCACCCCCGCCCCCATCGGTATCTTCATTACCACGAACTTCCAGCTTATTGCCCTGGTATTTGTCGCAATCATCATCTTGCTGGACGCCGTCATCTATCTGCCGTTCTTGAAGGCATACGATAAGCTGCTCTGCGACCAGGAAGCCGAGCGCGCCGCCGAGCTGGGTCTCGAGTCCGATGGTGCTGCCACCATCGCCGCCAGCACCTCTGCGCCCGCCGTTGAGCAGACTACCGCTGCCGCAGAGACGACCGCCGCTGCCGTCGACAGCGAGCCTGTCGCCGATCAGCCCGAGCCCGCTGCCGATGCATCCGCCAAGAAGGATGTCGATGGCCTGAAGGTCCTCGTCCTGTGCGCCGGCGCCGGCACCTCTGCCATGCTTGCCAACGCCATTAAGGAAGGTGCCGCGCAGACCGGCGAGAACATCGCTTCCTCCGCAGGTGCCTATGGCCAGCACACCGCCATCATGGATCAGTACGACGTTATCGTGCTTGCCCCGCAGGTTCGTAGCTACTACAACGACATGAAGGCCGACACCGATCGTCTGGGCATTAAGCTGCTCGCTCCCCGCGGTAAGGAATATATCGACCTTACTCGCGACCCCGCTGGCGCCATCAAGTGGCTCCGCGAGAACCTCGACTAGTTCCTCCCTCTGTTGGTGCCCGGATCCCCAGTTCGGGCACCTCTCCCTATTCGTATCCCACAGAAAGGATGGCTCATGTCCAATCCCATGCAGTTCCCCGACGGCTTTGTGTTTGGCGGCGCCACCGCCGCTTACCAGGTTGAGGGCGAGACCCGTACGCACGGCAAGGGCAAAGTGCCCTGGGACGATTTCCTGGCTGCTCAGGGTCGCTTCTCCCCCGATCCCGCAAGCGATTTCTACAACAAGTACCCGGTCGATATCGACCTGTGCCAGCGCTTCGGCATCAACGGTATCCGTGTCTCAATCGCTTGGAGCCGTATCTTCCCCAACGGCACCGGTGAGATTAACCCCGAGGGTGTTGCCTTCTATCACGAGCTCTTTGCCACCTGCAATAAAGCCGGCGTTATCCCCTATGTCACGCTCGATCACTTTGATACGCCCGAGGCCTTCTACCAGGACGGCGGCGAGGGCTTCCTGACGCGCACGACGATCGACGCCTTTGTCGAGTACGCCAAGTTCTGCTTTGCCGAGTTCACCGAGGTCAAGCACTGGTTTACCTTTAACGAGATTCCCGCGACCGCCGAGGGCAGCTTTATCGTTGGCAACTGGCCGCACGGCGAGAAGTATCGCCTGGACAAGGCCTTCCAGCTTATGCATAACATGATGGTGGCCCATGCCAAGGCCGTCGTCGCCTTCCACGAGGGCGGTTTTGAGGGCGAGATCGGTATCGTCCAGAACCTGGAGCCCAAGTATCCCCTCGATCCCAACAGTGCTGCCGACTGCGAGGCCGCCCGCATGGCCGACGTTATCAACAACCGCTGGGTACTCGACGCCACCTTCCGCGGCCACTATGCAGCCGACACCATGGAGGCTGCGACCAAGCTGGCCCATATCGCCGGCGGCGAGCTCGACGTCCGCGACGAGGACATCGCCGCGCTGACCGCCGCGCTCCCCTACAACGATTGCCTGGGCGTCAACACCTACAAGTGCCAGTTCCTGCGTGCCGCCGAGGGCGAAAACGACATCAACCACAATGGCACTGGCGACAAGGGCTCCTCGCGCTGGTTCCTCAAGGGCGTTGGTGAGTCATGCGTGCGCGAAGGCGTACCCACCACCGATTGGGACTGGATTATCTATCCCGAGGGCCTGTACGATCTGCTGCTCCGCATTAAGAACGATTACCCCAACTACAAGAAGATTTACATCACCGAGAACGGCATGGGCTATAAGGACGACTTTGAGGACGGCTTTATCGACGACGCCCCTCGCATCGACTACATGGGCCAGCATCTCGCGTGGATCCTCAAGGCAATCGACGGCGGCGTAAACGTCGACGGCTACTTTGTGTGGTCGCTGCAGGACCAGTTCTCCTGGACCAACGGCTACAACAAGCGCTATGGCCTGTTCTACATCGACTTTGAGACCCAGAAGCGCTATCCCAAGGCAAGCGCGTACTGGTACAAGAACGTCGCGGAGACCGGCCTGCTCATGGCCTAGTTCAGCCGCATACCCTCTGTCGGCCGCATGCGAATCCCCCACGGGATCGCATGCGGCCTTTTTGTTTTGAACGGACCGTTTGTCTCAATCTGTAACATCTAACAGGGGTTTTCGGTCCTACCTGTTACAAATCAAGACAAAGGTCACAGCCCGAGCCGGAACATCTCAATCCATAACATCTAGACCGGTTTTTGCCGTCCAGTTGTTACAGATTGAGACAGTTAGATGGCGGAATCCACTCTTTCCAAGCAGTTATGGAACGCAGGCTCGAGTTTTCGGTGTCACGAACATACTTTCGGTATCATTTTATGTTGGTATGATACCGAAAGTATGTTCGAGCATGCGAAAACCCCGTGCGTTGACTCAACCAATCCACGGGCCTACAAACTCCGTCAATCTTCCGAGCGCGCCTGAATCCCTATTTGCGCGTCATTTCGTGTCACGTTGACACGTAAAATGACGCGCAAATTTTTACGTGTCATATTTTTTGACGCGCAAATGGCGTTTTGACTTTTACGTTTCACTTTGCTCGTCATTGTAAAGCTCTTATCACCTGCGCCGGCAGAGGGCAGAAGTATCGCCTGCTGCGCTAGTTAGCAGATGACCTGCGTGTGTTCCTCGATGGCGGCGCGGTCCTCGGCTGAGATGCTCGACTCGCATACCACGGCGTCCAGGCTGTCCAGGCGGCAGAAGGTGTAGAAGTCGCGCTTGCCGATCTTGCTGGAGTCGGCAATCAGATAGCGCGAGTCGGCCTTGCTAAAGGCGAGCTGCTGGATACGGCCCTCGTCCATGTTGGACGTGGACACGTCACCGTCCAGGATGCCGTTGGCGCCGATGAAGGCCGCGTCGATGCCCAGCGCGCGCAGGGTGTCCTCGGCCGTGGGCCCCACAAAGGCGGCGGTACGACGACGGTACATGCCACCCACCAGGCACAGGTCGCAGTCCTCGCGTTCCTCGAGCAGGTTGAACACGGAAAGTGAATTGGTCACGATGCGCAGGCGAAACGCCGGCAGCATCGATGCCATCTGCTCCACCGTGGTGCCCGTGCCCAAAAAGATGGTCGACCCCTCCTCGATGAGCTCCACGGCGCGGCGCGCAATCTGCAGCTTTTCCTCGGCGTGTTTGGTGCGCTTTTCGCTGTGCGAGTACTCGTGGCGCAGCATGGCGTGAGGACGACCCTGCGCGCTGCGGGCACCACCGTGCACACGCTCGATCTCGCCCAGACTCGCAAGCTCCTCCAGATCGCGGCGAATCGTCATGTCAGAGACGCCTAATGCATCAGAAATCTCTTTGACCGAGACCGTTCCCTGCTCCTCGAGTAGCTGACGAACCTTATCCTGACGCTCTGCCTTAATCACAACGGGCCCTCGCAATTCCGCGCGCGTACAAATCAAACAATAACGAACAAATTGTATCAGAGTGTCGCAGGTTTGCGACAGGTGCCCGCAAACGGGCCCATCATCACTTTTTTTGAGAAAAATACCCCCTGCTTTAGTGGGGTGTAGTGATAATTTGGCCTGTTCGCGCTACAGTTTGTCCGAAATACCTCGATGTTAGGAACCAAATGATCACTTCCGAGCTTTTCGGCACCGCGCCGTGCGGTACCCCCGTTCATCGCTACACCCTCAACGGGCCCGAGATCTGCGTTCGCATTATGGACTTTGGCGCTACCGTTCTGGGCATTGACGTGCCCGACATCCCCGGCAACGTGCGCGATGTGGTGCTGGGCTTTGATAAGCTCGAGGATTACTTTGACAACCCCGCCTGCTTTGGCGCGACTATCGGCCCCGTGGCCAACCGCACTGCCGGTGCCACGATCACCATCGATGGTACGGACTGGCATATGCCGGCCAACGAGGGCGTCAACAACCTGCACAGCGACCTTGAGCACGGCCTGCACAAGCGCGTGTGGGATGTTGAGCTCGACGAGATCCACAACGCCGTGCACATGACCACCTCGCTTGAGGACGGCGAGTTGGGACTTCCCGGCAACCGCACCTTTACGGCTGTGTTTACCGTGACGCCGACGGGCCGCTTCCGCATCGAGTACGGCTGCGAGAGCGATCGCGCCACCTACGTGTCCATGACCAATCACACGTACTTTAACCTCGCCGGCCACAACGCCGGCATGGACTGTGAGCACTTCTTTGTGGCCAACGCCTCCCACTACCTGCCCATCAACGAGCAGAATATCCCCACCGGCGAGACCGCCCCGGTCGAGGGCACGCCGTTTGACTTCCGCGAGCTGCGCCCCGTCGCTCCCGGCATGGAGGCCGACGATCCGCAGATTAAGCAGGCCCGCGGCTACGACCACTGCCTGTGCATTGGTGGCTACCAGTATGGTCGCAACTTGCGCCGTGCCCTGCATGTTGAGGAGATGTGGACCGGTCGCGAGCTGGACTATTACACCACCGCGCCCGGCGTGCAGCTCTACACCGGCAACTGGCTGTGCGACGAGCATGCCAAGGACGATGCCAACTATGGCTGGGGCGCCGGCTTTGCCCTCGAGGCCGAGATGTATCCCGACACGCCGCACCATACGCTGTTCCCACAGGGCATCGTGGGCCCGGGTCACCCCTACAGCAATGTGATCGAGTACCACTTTATGAGGCACTAAGCCCACAACGCAACATATCGCACAGCTGCGCCCGCCGGCAACCCCGCCGGCGGGCGCATTTTTGTGCGTTTGGCTTAACTTTCGCTGACGCTAAATTAGTCGCATAACAAAACTATGCCGGTTTACTACGATGAATCCGCGATGTCCGATCACGCGCTGGTTTTTCGAAAATTAGCACCCCGTCTACCTGCGGTTTTAATTTCCGGTTTATCGGCGTGCTCAGCGATAGGCGATTCATCGTAGTAATCCGGCATAGTTTTGGCGGACGGCATCGCACAGACCCTCCTGCGAGGGCAAAATGATCTGTTTTCCTCCGTCCCCAAGGGATCAGTTGAGCAGGGCTTCGATGGGAGTTGGCTCAGCATCGGGGAGATAGCAGATTTCTAGTTCTATGCCGAGCTTTTGTAGCTCCTTGAAGGCGGCTATGTCTGTATCGTCCACGGTAATCGCGGGCGTTACGGAGCGTTTGCCCTCCCCTGCTTGCATATGGCCCACGCTGATCTTGGTGATGGGCACGCCGCCCTTAACCAGCGCCAGTGCGTCCGCAGGTGACGCTACCATGATCAGGATCCATTGGCGCGGCGTTGCGGTATGAATGACGTCGATGGTCTTTTGCACCGAGAAAAACCGTGTCCAGACACCATCGGGCGCCGCGACCCTCATGGGTGCCCACTTACGCGAATCCGCCGCAATCTCGTCGTTAACGATCAGGACGAGGTTGGTGCCCACAGCCTCGTTCCACAGCTCGACATCCTGCCCATAGATAAAGCGGTCATCGATTCGCGTAAGGAAAATCTTGGGTTGAGCCATCGCCGCCCCATTCTGTTCGAGGCCCGTAAGAGCAAGACATCGCGTTTCCAATATTAGTGCATTTAAAGTGAGAAAAGCCGTCAGAACACTTGCGCGGATTTGCGATGTCCCGTATCATAGACAGCCGTTGACGCCTCAGTTGCGTCACCACATGGCCGCCAGCGTAGCTCAGTTGGTAGAGCACCGCTCTCGTAAAGCGGGGGTCACCGGTTCGAGCCCGGTCGCTGGCTCCATTGCACAAGATAGCCGCCTTCGGGCGGCTTTTTTGTTGCCGATTTTGGACGCGCGCCCGCCAATCTGTGCGCAACGGCGCCGGCAACTCCTCTACTCAACAAAAGCCCCGCCGACCGCAGCCTCCAAAAGGAACCACGATCAGCGGGGCCTAAGCGCGCTCCCCCAAGGGATCACGCTCGCAACACGAACAGCTCAACCGAGCGGCGCGTTACTCCTCCCAGTAGGCGTCGGCAAGCAGCTTAAAGCAGATCTTCTTGACCGGCTGTGCGCCATCGCCCGGGAACTCGAGCGTAGGCATGTGCGGCTCGCCGGCAACGAACAGCGCAAACTTGTCGTCGGCAAGATCGCCGGCGATCGAGGCGTCGGAATCGACCAGGTCGTAGTCGTCCTTCTCGTCGAACTCCTGGACCAGCGTCAGGCTGCCCGTGGCGACCTTAAAGGCCTCGCGACCCTCGACGTCGATCTGCAGGTCGTGATAGCGCTGATGCGTCTCATAGTGAGCGTCGGCCTCGGGGCGCGTCGTGGGAGCCATGACGTTCGCAAAGACCTTGTCGCCCAGAATCTGATGGCTGCCGACCTCGAGCTCCGCCGGGTCGTTCTCCTCGAGCCAATCGATCAGCACATCGAGGCCCTTGAGCATTCCGCGGTATTCCTCGATATCGCCCAGTGCACCGTAAATCATCTAAATCCCCTCTCGGATCGTTTCTTTGGCGGCTACTCGGTAAACGCGTTACCGACGCTGTTGCCACCCACATACGTCTCGACCAGGGTAAGGTCGGGATTGAACACGACAAAGTCGGCGTCGCGCCCCGGCATAATGCTACCGCACTTGTCATCGACATGAGCGGAACGCGCCGGCACCTCGGTGGCCATGCGAATGGCGATATCGGCGCTGGCAAGACCCCAGTCGACCATGTTCTTGACGCCCTGGGCAAGCGTGAGCACCGAGCCGGCAATAGCAGAGCCATCGGCGAGCCAGCACAGGTTGTCCTTCATGACAACGTCCATGCCGCCGCTGGTGTACTTGCCCTCGGGCATGCCGCCGCAGCCCAGGCAGTCAGTGATGAGCACCGTATGCTGCCAGCCCTTGGCCTGCAGCAGCGCCTTGATGGCGGCAGGGTTCACATGCTTGCCGTCGCAGATGATCTCGGCATACGTGTTGGGCGTGGTCATGGCAGCACCCACAACGCCGGGCTCGCGATGATGAAGGCCACGCTGGCCGTTGTAGGTGTGCGTAAAGCAGCTGGCGCCGGCGTTAATGGCCGCAGCGCACTCGTCATAGGTAGCGTCGGAGTGGCCAATGCAGGTCACGACCCCCTTAGCGCTCAACGCCGCGGCATAGGCGGCAGCGCCGTCGCGCTCAGCGGCCATGGCGCTCTTAACGATGCGCCCACCGGCAGCCTCCTGCCACTCGTCAAAGACTTCCTCGGAAGGGTCGATCAAATAGGCGGGGTTCTGCGCACCCACGTGCTTCATGGTAAAGAACGGGCCCTCCAGGTAGATGCCTTGAATGCGGGCACCACAGAACTCGGGACCGCGCTCCTCATCGGCCTGTGCAATAGCGGCGCAGGCCTCCTTGATCTGCTCCACACCGTCAGTAAAGGTCGTGGGCAGCCAGCTGGTGGTACCGCGACGGGCGAGCTCGGTCGAGCTGATGTTGATGCCCTCGGCATCGTTATCGGTCGTGGCGTGGTTATAGAAGCCGTGGATGTGGGTGTCCACCATACCCGGCGCAATCCACGTCCCCGTGTAATCCTTAATCTCGCAAGCGGGCTCGTCGGCCTGCCAGGCGCCAAAGACGCCGTCCTCGACCATAAGGTAGCCACCCAGCTGCGGCCCTGCCGGCAAAAAGAACTTGTCGGCCTTGATAGCATACGTGCTCATCTAAGCTCCCGTACTCGCAGTGCGTTTTAGGGCGGGTCAAAAACCACTGCATTGTTCATTTGAGCGATTGTTCGTTGGTTTCTATCGCCCCGCGCATTTTGCACCCGTCGCAAAACACGCCAAGCCGTTTATACCCAATTACGCTAGACGGCGCGGTTGTGGTAGACCTTGTACTTAAACTGGTCGGCGCGCGCAACCGAACGCGTATATTCGATGACCTCGTTGTTCATGTCGTAGGTGGTGCGAATCAAATCCAGGACCGGCGCACCCTCGGCAATCTCGAGCAGACGAGCATCGGAATGGCGAGCGATGCTCGCATAAAACTCTTCCTCTGCCAGGCGAACCTTCTCGTGAAAATCCTGCTCGATCATGTCGTACAGCGATTTATTCTCGATCATCGGGCGCTTGAGCGCGAAGAACTTGCGGCTCGGCAGGTATGTGCACTCAATCATGAGCGGCACGCCGTCGGCGATACGCAGGCGCTTGATCTTGTACAAACGCTCACCTAGGCGCGCGTTCATCTCAACCGCGATGTTCTTGTCGGCCTCGACCTCGGTAAACTCAAGAATCGTCGTCTTGGGCACGCGACCGATGGCTTTCATCTGCTCCGTAAAGCTGTAGGTTTGCGTGAGGTTTGCCGTCTGCAGCGAGCGATCGCACACCATGGTTCCGCGACCGCGCTGACGAACCACGAGGCCCAAACGCTCAAGCTCCTGCAGGGCAAGACGAACCGTCGTGCGCGAGAGCCCATAGCGTTCCGACAGATCGCGCTCGGACGGCAGATAATCGCCGGGGCGAAGTTCGTGATCGATCTTGTCAGTCAGCAAATCGACGAGCTGATCGTACAAAGGCTGTTTGCGTGCTCCCATTGCCATGATGAAACCTGCCGGATAAATGACTCGAAATTGGTTGTAACCAGACACCACGTACTATAGCAGCTAATTATTGATAACAGCAGGTCAACCCGTATATTTCAAGAATGTTTGACCAAGCTAAACCAAAAGCCACTGATACCAATTCCATTGCTGTATTGGGAATCGCGGTAGTAAAAAAGGGCCGCCCCCGCGGAGCGGGACGACCCTTTTGCAAGACGCAACGTCCTAGAGGCTTAGAGAAGCTTCTTGAGCTCCTCGGCAACAGCCTGGACCTGCGTGCCGATGATGACCTGGGTAGCACCCTTGTCCATCTTCATGACACCCAGAGCGCCAGCCTTCTTGCAGGCAGCCTCGTCCACCAGAGCGGAATCGCCGAGCTCGAAGCGCAGGCGAGTAGCGCAGCAGTCAACGGTCTTGACGTTCTCCTTGCCACCGACGGCAGCGAGAACAGCGGCAGCCAGAGCAGCGAACTTATCGTTGCCAGCAGCGGCGGTAGCGGAGGTCTCCTCGACATCCTCATCCTCGCGACCAGGGGTCATGAGGTCGAACTTGGTGATGGCGAAGCGGAACACGAGGTAGAACACGAGGAAGGCAGCGATGCCCAGCGGGATGATCGTCCAGGTGTTGGCAGCAGCCGGGAGGCTAGCGGAGAACAGGAGGTCGGTAGCACCAGCAGAGAAGCAGAAGCCAGCACGGAAACCGACATAGTAGGTGATGACGGTGAAGATGCCGTACAGGGCAGCGTACACGACGTAGAGCGGGAAGCACAGGAACATGAAGCCGAACTCGAAGGGCTCGGTGACGCCGCAGACGAAGGCGCAGATAGCAGCGGAGACAACCAGGCCGATAGCAGCCTTCTTGTTCTTAGCGGTCTGGACCATAGCCAGGGCAGCACCCGGGATACCGAACATCATGCAGGGGAAGAAGCCGGACATGTACATGCCGAGGCTCCAGTTGACGTCAGCGGAGGTCTCGCCAGCCCAGAAGTGGGTCAGGTCGCCCAGGCCGATGGTGTCGAACCAGAACACGTTGTTCAGAGCGTGATGCAGGCCGGTCGGGATGAGCAGGCGGTTGAGGAAGGCGTAGATGCCAGCGCCGATGCCACCCATAGCAGCGATACCCTCACCAAGAGCAACGAGGGCACCGAAGATGAGGGGCCACACGAAGAGCAGGACGACGGAGACGACGATGCAGATGACGGCGGTCATGATGGCGACGCAACGCTTGCCGGAGAAGAAGGCCAGCCAGTCGGGCAGACGGGTATCCTTGAACTTGTTGTAGCAAGTGCCACCGATGACAGCGGACAGGATACCGATGAAGGAGTTGCCAGCGATCTTGGAGAACGCGATGCCCTCGGTGGTAGCGAGCCACGCGTCGGGATCAGCGATGCCCTGGACAGTCTGGACGACAGCGGGGCTCAGGAGCTGCTGGATCATCAGGAAGGCAACGAGGCCAGCGAGGCCAGCGGTGCCGTCGTGATCGTCGGCGAGGCCGACAGCGGCGCCGACTGCGAACAGCCAGGCCATGTTATCGATAAGAGCGCCGCCTGCCTTGATGAGCAGGAAGCCGGCGGTGTAGGCAAAACCGGTAGTGTCACCGGCAGCACCCATGACTGCGGGGGCGAGCAGGTAGCCCACGCCCATAAGAATACCTGCGACGGGAAGCGCCGCGACGGGAAGCATCAGCGCTTTGCCGAGCTTCTGGAGGTACTTCATCATATGGTATCTCCTCCAACCTTTCTTTCGTTGTTCACCAACGAGTTCCATGTCCGCGCCTTCTGCATACCGGCTTCTCCGCTTGCCGGCATTTAAGCGCAAACTTAGTCAACCCAGTCCCTTTTCTCGGGTTGCTGGTATGTACCGTAGCACACACCTCATTCAAACGTCCACCACATTTCGTTCAAATTACTTTTCCGTTGCCAAACGGTTATTTTTTGCCCGTAAACGGTAGTTTACGCAGGTAGACGTGCTGCGTTTCTTTCGTTACCAAACTAATTCTTAGAAATTTCCATACGATTTCAAATCAAAATTGGTTACTACCAGATGAACAGTGGTACCACATTGTTACTACCAGTTGGTCTGAAATCGTTTGCGCTTTACATGAATAAAGTGGGTCATTTTCTGTATAGGGGGTCACTTTCAGAAGCAATATTCGTCCCGCCCTATCACTCCCAGATCAACGCAATAAGCCCGCCAGAACGATGTCCGTTCTGGCGGGCTCAATCAGTTGTATCGGCTACGTGCTCGGCAGCTTAAGGCATCCCTTATGCAAACAGGCCGTAGATGCTGATGTTGGCCTTAGCGTACAGGCCGTTGGCGTACTCGGTCCACTTGGAGCTGGCGCTCGAGGCCTGGGAGGAATACTGCTGATAGGCGGTGTAGTAGGCAGTCATGGCCTGCTTGTAGGTGGCGCTATCGGCGGTAAAGGCATCGTCGGCGAAGGCCTTGGCGTAGGTGCCGTCCTCGTCCTTCCAAGTACCCTTCGAGCTATCCCACTCGTCGCCGGCAAGGTTGATGATGTAGTCGGCGTAATCCTTGCTCGCGGTGTCCTCGTTGCCGTCAGAAGGCTCAGTCGGAGCGGTCGGCATGCTCGCGGAGCTGTCGCCCACCTTCTTCTTATAGAGCTTCTGCAGCGTCGCGGACTGGCGGACGATCTGCTTGGCCTGGTCCTTGGACACGCCATACTGCGTGGCCATGGTCTTGTAGTCGGAGGTACCGATGGAATCCTCGGCGTACTGCTTCATCTCCTTGGAAGAGACCGTAATGCCCTCGTCCTCGGCAGCGTCGAGCAGAATCTTGTTACGCACGTAGGAAAGGATAACATCGGCGGAAGGGGCGGTGTAGTTGCCATCGCTATCCTTGACGGTATCGAGGCTGTACTGGCTCTCGATAGCCTCGCGCGCGGTGATGTCGCTCTTCTTGCCGTTGTAGCTGTAGCTTGCCACGGTCGAGTCGAGCTGGTCCTCGGTCAGGGTCGAGGAGCCAATGCCCTTGCCGCCAAAGCCACCGTTGCCGATAAAGAAGCCGACCACAGCAGCGATCACGACGGCGACCACAAAGGCAGCGATCATCGTCTTCTTGTGCTTGGATGCGTGGTCGTCCTCGTCGGTATCGACGTCGTCGTCCTCGTCCTGCGGCTCGGGCATGAGATTCTCGTCGGCAGCGTCCGCGGCGATCTGAGCCTCCAGGCGGGCGTCCTCTTCCTCGGCGGTCGTGCCAGCGGCAATGTGCTCGGCAGACGTACCGGCGACCAGGTCGATCTTCTCTTCCTCGTCACCGTCGGGACCTTCGCCGCGTTCGATGATCTGGATGCCGTCGATCTCGTCCTTCTCGTCCTTCTTTTGAATCAGACCCATAGTCAGTTACTCCTTGATGGGAAACAAAGTCCTCAATAGAATACGCCCGACGGAGCGCCGGGCGTATTGTTTCTTAGGTTAAACGCAAACACTTAAGTACTATTTAGGCGTTTGCGGGCCATTTGCTTTAGGCCAGGTGCGCGATAACGGCATCGGCGAAGGCCTGAGTGCCCACGGCGCCCTCAACGGAGCCGGTCTGGGCGCGACGCACGTCACCGGTAACCTGCTCGCCCTCGTCGAGCGTGGCAGAGACGGCAGCGCGGATGCGGTTGGCCGCATCGTTCTCGCCCAGATGGTCGAGCATCATGGCAGCGGAGAGGATCTCGGCCGTGGGGTTGGCGATATCCTGACCAGCGATATCGGGCGCGGAGCCGTGCGTGGCCTCGAAAATGGCGCAGTCGGCACCGATATTGGAGCCGGGGGCCATACCCAGGCCGCCCACCAGGCCGGCGCACAGGTCGCTGACGATGTCGCCGTACAGGTTGGGCAGTACCAGGACATCGAAGTCGTTGGGGTTCTGGACCAGGCCCATGCAGGTGGCGTCGACGATCTTGTCGTTGAACTCGATATCGGGATAGTTCGCGGCCACCTCGCGCGCAACGCGCAGGAACAGGCCATCGGTCGCCTTCATGATGTTGGCCTTATGCACGGCCGTCACCTTTTTGCGGCCGCAACGGCGGGCATACTCAAAGGCATACTCCACAATGCGGCGGCTCTTGGCGATGGAGATCGGCTTGATCGAGATAGCGGAATCGGCAGCAAAAGTCTTCTGGCCCGAGCGCTCGACGAGCTGCGAGAGCTCCTCGACCTCGGCAGCGCCCTCGTCGAACTCGATGCCGGCGTAGAGGTCCTCGGTGTTCTCGCGCACGATAACCAGGTCGACGTCGCGGAAACGAGAGCCGTCGCCCGGCTGCGACAGGCAGGGGCGCACGCAGGCGTACAGGTCGAAGTGCTTGCGCAGGGCAACGTTGACGCTGCGGAAGCCCGTGCCGACCGGCGTGGTGATGGGGCCCTTGATGGCAACCTTGGTCTCGGCGACCGCATCGAGCACGTGCTGGGGCAGCGGCGTGCCAAACTCGTCCATGACGCCAGCACCGGCCTCCTGGACGTTCCAGTTGATCTGGACACCGGTGGCCTCGACCACGCGGCGCATGGCCTGCGTAATCTCGGGACCGATACCGTCACCGGGAATCAGGACTACATCGTGCGCCATAATCTGTTACTCCTCGTCTTCGGCGTCGTCAGATTTTTTAACGCTAGCACGCTTCTTCTTTTTGGAGAGATCCAGGCCAAAACGTTTAACAAGCATTTCGCAAATCTCGCTCGAACGGGCCTTGAGATAGCTGCCCTTGCCGTTCTCGGCGTCGAACTTCAGGCGCAGCGCGAGCTTCTCGGCGACTTCGGCATCGATCTCGCCCTGGCCAAACTCGTACAGGCAGCCGAGCATGTCGCGATACTCGAGGTCGCCGTGATAGCACTGGATGGCCTCGTCCAGGATGGGCCAGGCCTCGCGCGAACGCTCGACGCTCGTGGCGCCCCATACGCACAGCAGGCGGAAGGCGGCGTAGCGCAGCGTGGAGGAAATCTCGTCGAACAGCGCGGTCTCGGCGCCCTCAAAGGCGTCGCCCATCTGCTCGGGGCAGGTGGTGGCGAGCGCCGTCAGGGCATCGAGGGCCTCCCAGCGGGTCTGGGCCTCGGGACGGTCGAGCGCCTCGATCAGCGCAGGCACGCAGGGCACGACACGCTGCGGGTCGCGCTCGGCCAGCAGGTGCAGCACGCGGGCGGCAAACTGGCGGATACGGCGCGTGGGGCAGCCGAGCTCCTGGACCAGGCGGTCGACGGCGTTCTCGTTCTCCTCTGCCAGCTGAAGCTGTGCCAGCTCCTCATCGGTAAGCTGTTCGTCTTTGTTTTCTGCCATAGTTACCTCTTCTTATTTCTTGGTGTGCTTGCCAGCACCCTTGCTGTCATCGGTGACCGAGATGAGCTGTCGGTCGGCAGCGCCATTGCGACGCGCACGACGGCGGTCCTCGGCGTCGCCCGCATCGGCGGCGGTGCGATGGGCCTTGTTGACGTTAAAGACCTCGTCATGCTTGCGCCACGGGCCAACGGACTCGCCAAAGCTCATCTTAAGGCCGGCGATAAAACCGCCGAGCCAGCCGATTGGCGCAAACTGCACCAGCGGGAACAGCGAGAACACCCAGGTCAGCAGGATGACTGCCGCCGCACCCGCAAAGTTGGCGATCCAGTAGTCGCGCTTGGTGATCACGCGCTTTTCGCAAGCCCACTGGCCGCACAAAAAGCCAACGTAGATCGCAAAGATAAAGAGCACCAGCGCGAGCACCACGAACGTCCAGCTCATGGGCGCTACTCCTCGTGATGGTGGCCGCAGCAGCACTCGTGGCCGTCATCGTGGCCGTGACCGCCGCAGCACTCGTGATCCTCGCCGTGGTGGTGGCCGCAACCGCACTCGTGGTCGTCGCCGTGCTCACCGCAACCGCAGCCTTCCTCGTGGGCACCGTGCTCCTCGGGACGATACTGCGACCAGTCAAGACCGGCGGCGATGGCGTCGGCCTCCTCCTTGTAGAGGACCGTGATGGCCTGGGTGCCCAGCTTGGCGCCACCGATGGCGTCGAGCATGTCGTAGAGCGTAAAGGCCACGTCGGCGCCGGGCAGCGCGAGCTCGCGGTCGTCGGCGTAGGCAAGGGCCAGGCGCAGGTCCTTAATGAAGTGCTCAACCATAAAGCCGGGCTTGTAGTCGCCGTCGAGCGCTTTGGGAGCAAGGCTCTCCATGGCGCCGGACTTGCCGGTACCGCCCAGGATCATCTCGCGGGTCTTCTCGAGGTCGAGGCCGCTCAGCTCGGCAAATGCCATGGCATCGGCCATGCCGACCATGCAGGCGCCCAGCGACACCTGGTTGGCGAGCTTGGCAGCCTGGCCCTTGCCGGCGCCGTCGAAGCAGCAGATGTTTGCCGCAAAGGTAGCCAGGATGTCGCGAACCGGGGCGATATCGTTCTCGGTGGCGCCCACGATAGCCGTAAGCGTGCCGGCGATTGCGCCCGACTCGCCGCCGGTGACGGGGCAGTCAAACGCCATGCGGCCGGAGACCTGGGCGGCTTCGGCAATGTCGCGGGCGAGCTCGGGTGAGCTCGTGGTGAGGTCGATCAGCACCGCGCCCTGCTTGGTGCAGGCCAGCAGGCCGTCGCCCGCCAGGTAGAGCTCCTCGACCTCGGAGGGATAGCCCACCATGGTAAAGACGACATCGGCGTTCACCACAGCATCGGCCGGCGTATCGGCCCAGGCGGCACCGCGCTCGAGGAGTGCGGCGGCCTTGGACTTGGTGCGGTTGTTGACCGTGACGGGATAGCCGGCATCCAGGATGTGGCCGGCGATGGGGGCACCCATGATTCCGGTGCCGATAAATGCGACGGAGAGCTTGTTTGCCATGAAACCTTTCCTTTTGGGTTGGGTGTTGTTACCAGGTTGAATACTCGGTGCCAGCGTTTGGGCCGTGACTTGAGGGCGCCTGTGGTCGTAGCGCCTGCCTACTCGCCACGTACGCGGCGCGCGATGCGATCGGAAAGCGAGGCCTTCTCAGCGCGGTTCTTGCCCCAAAACGCGCAGGCCACCATGCCGGGGCCCACGTGCGAGCCGATGGTGGGGCCCACGGAGCTGCGGATGATCGTG
Source organism: uncultured Collinsella sp. (assembly GCA_934643145.1). GTDB lineage: Bacteria > Actinomycetota > Coriobacteriia > Coriobacteriales > Coriobacteriaceae > Collinsella. The sequence continues at coordinate 30,244 of CAKUBM010000003.1, forward strand.
ACGTCGGCGCAGCCCTCCTCCTTGCGGATAGCGGCCTCGAGCCAGTCACCGTCCTTCTCGGCATCGGCCGTCATGATGGCGATGGGCATGGTGCGATCGGGCACGTAGTTCTCGCGGAACGACTTGAGGATGGACTTGAGCGCCTTCTTGCGGCCGCGGTTGACGCCGATCAGCGACAGCGAGCCAGCCAAGTCGTAGGACAGCTCGGGTTTGACGTCGAGCTTTGCCGTGAGCTGTGCCGCCGCGGGCGGAATGCGGCCGCCGGCAGCCAGCGCGTCAAAGCTCTCGAGCGTAAAGTAGCCGTGGACATAGGTCTTGGCCTCGTTTGCCCAGTCGACCAGCTGTTTGGCGGTCAGTCCCGCCGAGCGTTGACGGACGGCCTCGAGCGCCAAGAGCTCGCCGGTCGCACAGGGCAGAGCGTTGTCGACCACGTAGAGCTCAAAATCGGGATACTCGGCGCGCACGACGTCCGCCGCCTGGCACGCGGAGTTGTAGCTCGACGACAGCGCCGAGGTAAAGCACAGGTAGACCGTGGGCGTGCCCTCTTTGGCGCACTCGGTAAAGAACTCGATATAGCGGCCGAGCGACACGGCGGAGGTAGACACGCGAGCGCCGGCGCGCATGCGGTCGTAAAACTCCTTGGGCGTGATGCTCGACCAGATATCGTCCGTGCGCTCCTCGCCATCGATAATGAAGGGGAAGCCCAGGATATCGACATCAAGGTTCGCGGCGACCTCGGGGCTAAAGTCGCAGCAGGTATCGACGACGATGCGGCAGCGGCCAGAATGGCCGGTAGATGCAGCCTTGTCCATCAAAGCGACTCCTTACGTAAAAAAGGCGGCCATCCGCATGGGATGACCGCCGGCCGTTAACTCATGCAAGTTAACGTATTTTACTCGTCAAGTGTTTCGATGCGGGGCTTGATGATGCCATATCCACCATTCTTACGGTGATACACCACATTGATGAGGCCCGTCGTCGCGTTCTCGAACACATAGAAGTCGTGGCCCAGCAGATCGGTCTGCACCAGCGCCTGCTCCTCGGTCATCGGGGTGACGTCGATAACCTTCTCGCGGACGAGCAGGTCGTCGTCCTCCTCGGGCAGCAGCAGATCGGCCAGATCGTCGACGCGCTCGACCGGCGCGACATCCGCGGCGCTGGCACCGCCCTGGCGGTTGTCCACGACCTTGGTCTTGAACTTGCGCAGCTGGCGGGTGACCTTATCGGCGGAGAGATCGATGGCGGCGTACATATCGGCACCGTGCTCGGCAACGCGAATCACGGAACCGCGGGCACGAACCGTAACCTCGACGATTGCCGGGTTGGGGTTCGAGGGGTTCTTCTCATAGCGAAGTACAACGTCGACCGTCATGGGCTCGATATCAAAAACCTTGAGCGCCTCGCCGATCTTCTCATCCACATGCGCACGCAGAGCATCGGTTACCGTCGTCTTGCGTCCAGAAACCTTGATATCCATACGTGGCTCCAATCTGCCTCGGGGACTTACTGTACTGGCTATGTACCCATTGCCGTGCATTTAATCACGCGGATTCTCAAAGACCCGAATAACGATTGCTTGATACCGCATACCGAAGTCTCGCACTTTTCCGTGGCAAAGTGCGCTATGGGAGGGTGCGGTCGGCTTTGGATTTGGTTCAGAAAATTGGTTTTGACCTGCTGGTTTTATAGAGATGAAAAAGCCGGGCTCCCCTATTGGGAAAGCCCAGCGATGCGTGTTGAAACCGTGAAGAGGTGTCCTTTCCAGCGTATAGGAGACACCACCCCTAGCAATAACTAGCTATTGAGCTTGTTAATGTCGTCGTCGGTGATGGCGCCCTCCTGACCGGATGACTTATCCTCGGAGGATGCGTCCTCGCTGCTGGAACCAGAAGAGGTTTCGCTGGAGGATGCGGAGCCAGACGATTGCAGGTTAGCGCCCGAAACCGTTTTGGTGGTGAGGTCGTAGGGCATCGCGCCATACCAGACGCAGTGGACTGCCTCGAGCGTACCGTCGACCGTGATGCCGTCGAGGGCATCGCTCACGGCACGGCACAGTTCGTCATTGGAAGAAAGGCCTGCAACACCAAGCGTCGAGGGCGCCTCGAGCGCACCGACATAGGAGATCTGGCTCATCAGGCGTGCAAGGTAGCCGCCGGCAGTGGAGTCGCAGATAACATAGTCGACCTCGCCGGACTCGAGCGCCTCAAAGCACTCGTTGATGTTGGAGTAGGTCTTTTGGTTGGCGGTGATGCTTTGCTTGGCAAGTGCCTCCTGCGAGGCCGAGGACATCTGGACACCCAGAGTAGACGTGTTAAGGGTATCGGTGGAAACGCTTAGCGACCCACCATCGCTGGTTTTACCGAACACGGAAGCGGCATCGTACAGGCAGGTGCCGAGCGAGCTAATGTCCCCATCCGTGGAGTTGATCTCGCCGATAAAGATATCGGCCTTTTTGTCGCCGAGCACGGAACCTGCCGAGGACGCATCGACAAAGGCGACCTTAAGGCCCATGCGGTTTGCGAGGGCGCGGGCGGCGTCGACCGCATACCCCGTGAGCTCGCCGTCGGCGCCCTGCATGGCCTGCGGCGCATCGGAAGTATCGAGGGCAACCGTCAGGGTACCGGGGGTGACCAGGGCATCATCCGACACCGCCGGCGTGACGGTCTCGTACTCGATCTGGTCGATCGTGGGAGTCGTGAACGTAGACAGCGGGTTGAATGCGCATCCGCTCAGGCCCAAAACGGCGATGACCGCTGCGGTCCCAGCACCTAACCGAGCCGCGTGCATCAAGCTGCCCCTCACCATGTCCACTACCCTGCCTTCTGTGTCGTATACGATCCGTGCGTTGCGCGGAATATCAGGTTGTTCCCACCAGCTGACCTGGTATTTGACCCCACACTTGCGCACCGGGGTGTTTGCTCGGGAGGCCGCAGCCACCTTCACGACTGGCCCGCTCGCCCGCGAGGCGGTATTGCCCCAAAGAAAGTAGAACGGACGGTGCGGCTTACATCTAGGACGCGCCATGATCGCGCCGCGCGCACGCGGTCGCTTACGTGGATCCCTTTGACCGCGTCTGTCTTGGACTAGGATGGACATTTCGTCCGTCCGCAACCACAGCCTGGCAGGAACGTAGCGCATTATAGCTAAGTTCAAGCTAAAGTTTAAGGTTAGGGGCGTCATTCGCACCGTGAGAACAGATTTTGCAGGTCGGAACGGACCATTCATGCCCCCATGAAGCCCGGAGCTCCCCTGCGGGGAGCTCCGGGACGCCCTTCTTAGGGTGCCGTGTGCAAAAAACGGCAAATATGAGTACTGTTACCAATTTAGTAGCAGCGTTTTTCCTCTCCACGAGTAGGTTTCGAGCTCAATTCGGTCCGTTTAGCGCCAAGCTACTCCACATTTGTTTATTATCTTTCCAATATATACTGGTTCTCAGCCCAAATTTCTTTGTTTTCGCTGCCACCAATCTAGTAACAGTACTCATATTTGCCGTTTTTTGCACAGGGCATATAAACAGACCCCCTATTAAGCCATTGTTTTACGCCGGCTTGAGCCCAAAGCACGCTCGGAGCGTATTCAGCAGAGCATCTTGCCTCTTTCGGCGAGCCTCTACGCGATTCTGATATCGCTTACCCATGCGCTGGTGGATGCGCCATGCGAGCGCCTCCATTGCTTCCATGTCACAGAGCATTTCGTTGTTGACCGTCGCAACCTCGATTCCCATAGTAATCAAACCCGTGTTGCGCTTTTCGTCGTGAATACGCCCGCCTCGAGACGAATGGCCCAGCTCACCGTTGTATTCCAAGTCAAACCGCGCTGCTTCCTGATAGGCATCGCAGACCGCATGTGGCATGCCCGAAATCGCCTGCGCACGGTCATCGAACTCGATCTTGTAGTCAGTCTTAAAAGGTCCGCAGGCAAACCCGCCATAGGAAAACGGAAGCGAAAACAGAGCGAGCATGATGCACTCCATGGGCGAGAGCAGGTTTTCTGACAGGTAGGGACACAGGCGCAGCAGCTGTTTGACCGCGTTCCCCTTGCATACCGCGAGATAGTCCATCAGCCGCTCGGGCGCCAGCACCGGCTCGACCTCAAAGTAGCCCACATCTGGCGGTTGGTCCTTGTCCTTTGCAAGTTTATTCGTAACAGGCGAGGTGTAGGGAGGCAGATACCTCCCGCGGTCACTCAGCGAAATCTTAGAGCACAGCTCTTGGGCCAGAGCAAATGCCTGGATGCAGCCGACCTCGCGCGCGACGGCTACGCAAAGGGCCTCGGGAGATAGACTGTATACACCCGGCTCCACCTCTAGAATCGAGCCGGCAGGCAGCACGGAACACACAGACCAGCTTGCACCCGGTATGCGACGACGCTGTGCCGCAGACCCTACCAGCAAGCACAGGTCTTCTTGCACCTCGCCACTTTTGGCTCCGATTCGCACCAAGTCGGGAAGATAGATGTCCTCGGCCGAGGGTGACGACGCGTGCAGGACTCGCCGTTCTTCATCGCGATTGAGGTCCCTCCAGCCGATGTAACCCATTTGTCGGCGCTCGGCGCGCATCATGCGCAGCGCCGAGGCGCCTGTTAGGATTACGGAAGCAGCCAGCTGTTCGCCTGCCGGCTCGGCACACCGCGCCATCTTCACTGCCACAAAACCACCCCTACCAAACGCGTGCGATAGCGAGGCCATCGACTGCTGCGGCGCCGGCACGCTTGAGCTCCGCCGAGGCCGCCGCCATGGTCGCGCCCGTGGTAATGACATCATCGATAAGCAGCAGGCGACAGCCGCGCACATCCTCGACCGTCTCGTACATGCCCCGGGCGCGCTCGCGGCGCTCGTCACGGCCGAGTTCGCGCTGGTCGCCATGCCCGTACTTGACGAGGGCATCAAGCAAGGGGACACCAGACAGCTCGCAAAACGAGCGCGCGATAGCCTCCATATGATCAAAACCGCGGCGCCGAAACGCCGCCGCCGTCGCAGGTACAAACACCACCGCATCGGCGCCGGACAACACACCGCCTAAGCGTTCGGGTGCCGCGATCTGGGCATGTAAGGCGGTGTCGTATAGCAGCTCTGCCAGATACGGCGCTAGGCGTCGCTCGCCCGCGTCTTTGTACGCTTTAATGATCCGCGGCAGCGGATGCGTGTAAACGGCACATGCCAGGCACCGGTCGAGTGCTTCGGCCATCGCCGAAGACGTGCCCTCGACCGAACACTCAGTGCACAGCAAATCCCCAAACGGGGCGCCGCATCGGGTGCAGCTATGACGTGGGTCGATGAGCGTAAGCGCGGCCAGGCAGTCTTGGCAAATAAGCGCACCGGCGCGCTCGCAACCGGCACATCGTGTTGGCGACAATGCCTCGAGCGCCTCGAGTGCCGCCCACTCGGCAAACGGTAGCAATTCGTCCGCAAACGGTAGGTCTCCGACACCCTGCAGACGACCCAATATGTTCAGATGGCTCTTCAAGACACAACCCTCCCTACGTTCGGCCGCAGGGAGGGTTGTTGATTCAGCGCTATGATACCCCGATGCTCTCGGGGCAAGGCGGGTTAAATCCGCTCGCGGGCGTTATTCGCCGGCGGGCGGTTGCGTTGCAGACGAGCTCGGGGTCAATCCCTCGCCACCATCCTGGCGCGGCTTGCGGGAGCGACGACGGCGACGGCGCTTTTGACCCTGATCGGCCGAGCCCTCGCCACCACGATCCTCACGCGGCTCGCGCTCGTCGCGAGCGGCGCCACGCGAAGTCTTGGCAGCCGCTCCCCCGCCATCTCCAGGACGACGGCGCGTAACCTTGACCTCGCCATCCGAAACCTGATCGGCCACAGAAGGAACCGAAGGCTTCTGCTGCGTGCCCGAGGAATGACGGCGACGCGGACGCGGTGCGCGCTCCTCCTCGCTACGCGGCTTGCCGCCCTTGTCGACAGGCGCATCGGCACCCGAGCCGCCCTTGGGGGCGGCACCGGCCTCGCGAGCGGCTGCGGCGCGGAAAGCGTCCTCGCGCTCCTCGCTCGACAGATGACGGCGACGACGACGCGTGGGGTTCATGCCACCGCCGCGATTCTGCTGTTGAGGCTGCTGAGCCTCGCGCTCGCGAGAGGCGTTCTTGCCTGCAGCTACGACTTCGCCGGCATCGCCGGAGCCAGCGCGCTTGCGGCGGCGACGGCCACCGGCGGCATCCTCGACCTCAGGCGCCTCGGCCTTGCCGCGGCCCTTTCCGCGACCGCGACCCTCGCCCTGGCCCTGAGCAGCACGAGCATCGGAATCGGCATCGCGACGACGGCGCTTGGGCATCGACGTTCCGGCCAGACGGTCGGCGCTCGACAGGCCATCGCCCACGTCGACGCCGTTCTCGCGGTCGAGCTCCATGAGCGCCAGGCGCATCTCGGGCGACTCGATGCGCTCGAGCACGTCGCGCGTCACGCAGTCGGGACGGCAGTTGCAGCCCTGCTCGGCAGCCTTCTTTTTGCAGCCCTCCGTGCAGGTCATATCGGCCAAGTTGACCTTAAAGACCTTGCCGTTCTCCAGGCGCAGCACCAGCTGCTCGCGCGGGGTGTCATATTCCTGGATACGCGCCTTGCCGAGCGGCGTATCGATGAGCGTCTTCTTTTTGGGCGCACGGCTCTTGAAGTCCTTGTACGCCTCGAACTCGTAGCGCAGGCAGCACATCAGGCGGCCGCACACGCCGCTGATCTTGGAGGAATTGAGTGGCAGGTCCTGCTCTTTTGCCATGCGGATCGAGACGGGCTCAAACTGTCCGCCAAAGCGCGTGCAACAGAGCTCCTGACCGCACTGGGCATAGCCGCCCACCAGACGAGTCTCGTCGCGCACGCCGATCTGGCGCATGTCGACGCGAATGTGCAACGTCGAGGACAGGTCCTTGACGAGCTGACGGAAATCGACGCGCTCCTCGGCCGCAAAGTAGAACACGGCCTTTTCGCCGCCAAACAGGTACTCGACGCCCACCGGCTTCATCTCGAGGTCGAGCTCCTTGACCAGACGGCGAAAATCGACCATAGCCTCGTCGCCCTGAATGGCCAGGTCGTCGGCAAGCTGCAGATCGATATCGCTCGCTACGCGCAACACGGGCTTGAGCGGCTGACCGATCTCGTCGAGCGGCACCTCGAAGGGATCGGCCGTGACCAGGCCGATCTCGGTTCCGCGCTCGGTAGAACAAATGGCATAATCGGCCTCAAGGATATCCAGATCCTGTGGGTCGAACCACAGGTCGCGCGAGGCGTAGGTAAACTTAACGGGTACGACTAACGGCATTTCAGTGCCTTCCTGATATCGAACAGCATGACCTCGATGGCCAGCTGGGGAGTAACGTTTCTGGCGATGTTGCGCTCAGCAGCCGCGACCGCCTTGAGCGCTCGCGTGGCGCCCGCAACATTCGTCGCGGCGGCAAGCCGCCCGATCGTGTCGCGCACGTCCTCGTTCACCACGTCGGCCGCCTCGTCCTGGAGCGTCAGCAGCACGTCGCGCATGAGCGTCCGCGCGCTCGCCAGCGCTTCCATGATACCCGAACGCTCGCGCGCGTTGAGTTCGCGCTTGTTGCGGTCCTCAAGCTGCTTCAATGCTCCACGCGACAGGTAGTCGGCGTTTTGCTCGAGTACCTTTTCCTGCGTGGACTTGACCTCGGCGAGCGGTGCCTTGACGGCGACGATGAGCGACTTGGCGCGACTGAGCACGTCGGCCTCGTCGGCGGCGATAAGCGAATCGATGGCGCGAACCATCTGACGGCGGGCGTCCTGGCGCTCGGCGCTCTTGAGGAACTCGATGCCACGCGCGGGGCTTCCCGCCACGGCGACGGCCATGCGACAGCGTGCGAGGTCCTGCCCGGTGGCGCGGCTCACAGCCTGCGCGGCCACGGCGGGCGATACCAGTCGAAACGGCACGCATTGGCAGCGACTCACGATGGTGGGCAGCATCACGTCGGCGGAGGTGCCCAACAGGATGAACATGACGCCCTCGGGCGGCTCCTCGAGCGTTTTGAGCAGTGCGTTGGCGGTGTTGGCGCGCAGCTGCTCGGCACGGTCGATGATGTAGACCTTGGCCTTGGCACGGATGGGCGCCAGCGGTACGTCATCGAGCAGCTCGCGGGTCTGGGCAATGAGGTAACCCGTGGCGCTCTCGGGCGTGTAATAGTGCACGTCGGGATGCGTATGCCGAGCAACGCGCACGCAGCTGTCGCATGCGCCGCAGCCGTCCTGCTCGCACAGGAAGGCTTGGGCAAGCGCCCATGCGGCGTCGAGCTTACCGGCGCCGGGCGCGCCCAAAAACAGGTAGGCGTGCGATGCGCGGCCGCTTGCGATGGCGTTGGTCAAAAAGTCGCGCACGCGCTCTTGGGTGTCGAGCTTGGCTAGCAGGCTTGCCTGAGCGGGGGCCATGTTACTCAGCCTCCTGGGCAAGCGCGGCGGCGACGGCATCCTGGGGGATGTCGAGACCGTGCGCACGAACCAGCTCGACCGTCTGCGCGAAGACGTCCTCGATGGACGCGGTCGCGTCGATGAGCTTTACGCGGTCTGGCTCCTCGGCGGCAATGGCACAAAATCCCTGATAGACACGCTCCTGGAAGGCCATGCCCTTGGCCTCCATGCGATCGGTCGCACCGCGGGCCACCATGCGCAGCGCCGCCTGCTCGGGCGCGATGTGGTAGACGAGTGTGAGTGCCGGGTGCGTTCCCGCGACGGCCAGGTTGTTGGCGTCGCGCACCATCTGGCGGTCGAGGCCATCGGCAAATGCCTGGTAGCAGGTCGTGGAATCGTAGAAGCGATCGCACAGGACCACCTTGCCGGCCGCAAGGGCGGGGGCTATGACCTCGTGCACCAACTGGGCGCGCGCCGCCTCGTAGAGCAGCAACTCGCAGGTGTCTCCCATCGCCGTGTTGGCGGGGTCGAGCAGCAAAGCGCGAATCTTTTCGCTGATGGCGGTGCCGCCCGGCTCGCGCAGGCTCACAACCTGGTAGCCAGCGAGTTCGAGCGCGCGGGCAAGCAGGCGCGCCTGCGTGGACTTGCCGGCACCGTCGACGCCCTCGAGCGTGATAAAGCTATGTTGAGCAGGCTCAAAAGCCATGGGCACAGCCCCTTCCTACAAGGCGCGTAAATGCAGATATATCAACCAAGCCATGATACCCCAGCGCTCGGCGCGTCCCCAATGACTAAAGGCGCCTTTCCAAAGTTGCGGTGAAATAGGGACTGATTGAAGCTCTGAGACCGCCAAACAGTCCCTATTTCACCGCAACGTATGATGGGGAATTTTGGATGCTGGGTATAATCGTCGTATTGCATTGAAATGTGGCGAAAGGAGTGGCAATGTCTCGGTATTGCGCCTCGTGCGGCAAGCTTCTTGCAGATGATGCCAAGTTCTGCACCTCGTGCGGTGCACCCGTTGAGCAAACAGCCGCGAGCGATAGCCAGCCCGCTTTTGAGCAGACCGGCTCCCTTGATACGCCGCAAGCCAAGGCGGACGACCCCCTCGCCTATAGCCCCGACCCCGCCGCAAGGACCGAGGCCGTCGAGACCACGCAGCGCATACCCGTCGCGAGCGGCTCGCCCCAACAGCAGCCGGCTCCCGCATACGCACCCGCTTCGCCACAGACCCCCGCTCCCAAAAAGAGCGGCACCGGGCCGCTTATCGCCGTTATCGTTGTGCTGGTGGCGATCATCATCGCCCTAGTCATCTTCTTTGCAATCAGACCGTTCGACAACGCCGCCACGCGGACGACTGCCGAGGTAGCTAAGCTACACCATGACGTCGACGACGATGACCTAAAGCCTCTCGGCGATCCCAACAGCCTGTACGACGATGATGACGATGACGACGAGAATGGCGGCGAGGCGACCCTCTCCGAGCAAAACCTCTACCGTCGCCTGAGCGAGTACTACGACCTGCTCGAAGACCTCGACAACTACGTCCGTGGCTGCGCACAGAACTTCAACGGCAGCTACCTAGAAGAGGATCGAACCACCCGTCAAAATCTCGCCGATGTTGCCGAGCGCACAGAGGACACCATCGAGCAGTATTACGGCATCGTCGAGGACCTGGACGTCCCGACGAGCTCCAAGAACTACAGCTCCTGGAAGGACATCATCGCCCTGTACGACGACCTGGATCACCGCATTGACGCAATCTGTGATGCCTGGGAGATCAGCCTGAAATACGCCAAGCCCGCGGACCACAAGAATGAGATCGTGACGCCGCTGTCACGCGACAACGTGGCGGGCACCAATGACAACAAGTACCGCCTAGACTTTGAGAAGCGCTACCCCGGCGCCAAACCCGTCGAGGTGAACTAAACTCCCCAACCAACAAAAAGTTGCGGTGGAATAGTTCCGGTTTTTGAGCCCTGCAAGCTCAAATAAGAACTATTTCACCGCAACTCATGAGCGGGGCCGGGCGCGCGTTTAGATTCGCGCACCCGGCCCCTGTTGCTGTGTTGCGTCGCTGTTCGGCTATTTGTCGGCGGCGGCCTTCTTAGTCGTGGCCTTTTTTGCCGTCGTCTTTTTGGCGGCAGTGGCTTTTTTAGCCGTCGTCTTCTTCGCCGTCGAAGTCTTTTTCGCCGTGCTCGCCTTGGTTGTGGTCTTGCGACCGCGGGCGGGCTTCTTCTCCTTGGTCGGGCAGTCCATGTTGACACAGATACGCCACGGACCGCGCGCCGTGTTGACCACTACGATGGGGGCACCGCACTCGGGGCAGGTCTCGCCCGTCGCCTCGAGCTTGCCGCGCGCCGGCAGCGGATAGCTCACGCCGCAGTCGTCGTAGTTGGTGCAGCGGATAAAGCGCTTGCCGCTCTTCTCGCTCTTGTGCGCGATCAGGTCGCCATGGCGTCCGGCCTCGGCACACACCTTGCACTCGCCCACCTTAAGGTCGGGCTCGTAGTTGGTGGGGCACGTGGGGTTCACGCAAATCTCGAAGGCCTTCTGGCGGAACGGCTGACACTTAATGCGCGGCGCACCGCACTCGGGGCACACGGCTGCCTCGCCCTCGAGCGGGCTCACCTTGACGCCGCTCGGCACCGGATAGGTCACGTCGCAGTCGGGCCAACCCATGCAGCCGATAAAGCTGCCGCGGGTCTTGGCGCTCGTCTTCATGACCAGGTCCTTGCCACACTTGGGGCAGGCGCCCACGCGCGCATCAGCCGTGACGGCGTCGCTGATGGCGTCGCCCAGCTCCTGCGTATGCTTGAGCAGCTCGTCGAGCACGCCGGCCAGCAGCGCGCGCGAGTGCGTCACGACATGCTCCTCGGTATCCTCGCCACGCTCCACGCGAGTCATGTCGCCGTCGAGCTCGCTGGTCATATCGGGACTCGTGATGCGCGGGGCAAACTGTGTCAGCGCGTCGATGATGGCGATGCCCAGCTGGCTCGGCTCCACGGGATCGTTTTTGAGGTAGCGCACGGCATACAGGCGCTCGATGATGCTCGCGCGCGTGGACTTGGTGCCCAGGCCGCGCTTCTCCATCTCCTGCACGAGCTTGCCCTGGCTGTAGCGCGCGGGCGGCTCGGTCTGCTTGGCCTCGAGCTTAATGTCGAACACATCGACCGTATCGCCCTGCTCCAGCGGCGGCATCTGCTCGTCGCGCTTAAGGCCGTACGGATAGGCCTCGCGGAAGCCCGGGGTCACGAGCACGTCGCCCGAAGCCACAAACGGCTCGCCGTTGACGTCAAGCTCGAGCTTGGTATTCTCGATGGTCGCGGGACCCATAAGCGTCGCCAGGAAGCGGCGGGCGATGAGGTCGTAGAGCTTGCGCTGGCCGCCGTCGAGCGTGGACGGATCGCCCTCGCCCGTGGGATAGATAGGCGGGTGGTCGGTGGTCTCGACTTTGCCGCGCGTGGGCTTCATGGGGCCGGCGAGCACCTTTTTGCATACGGGCGCCAGCGCCGGGTTGATCTTTGCCAGGTCGCTCACCACGGCGCCCAGGTCGAGCGTCGCAGGGTACACGGTATTGTCGACACGTGGGTAGCTGATGAGACCGGCCATGTAGAGGGACTCGGCGATGCGCATGGTACGTGCAGGTGAGATACCCTCGGCCGCGGCGGCAGCCTGCAGCGATGTCGTCGCGAACGGCGTGGGCGGCTGTTGCTTACGCGAACGCTTGGTCACCGCGGCGACGGTTGCCGTCTTGGCGCCGTCGACGTGACCATACGCCGTCTCGGCAGCATCCTTGTCGGTAAAACGTGCCGTCTTGTGGGCAATCTTAAAGCGATCGTCCTCGGCAGCGCCCTGCGCGGCACCCATGCCGCGAATCTGCCAATAGTCCTCGGGCACAAACGCCATGCGCTCGCGCTCGCGCTCGACCACCAGGGCGAGCGTCGGCGTCTGCACGCGGCCGGCGGAGCGCACGTTGCCAAAGCCGCCAAACTTGGCGAGCGTCAGGTAGCGCGTGAGCACCGCGCCCCAGATAAGGTCGATGTGCTGACGGCTCTCGCCAGCGTCGGCCAGATTCTGGTCGAGCGAGACAAGATTGTCGAAGGCCTGCGTAATCTCGGCCTTGGTAAATGAAGAATACTGGGCGCGGGCGACCGGCAAGTCCGGCGCGACCTCGCGCACCTTGTTGAGAGCGTCCGAACCGATCAGCTCACCCTCGCGATCGAAGTCCGTGGCGATGATGACGCTGTCGGACTTTTTAGCGAGGTTCTTGAGCGAACGAATGAGTTCTTTCTCGGCCGGCAGCTTAATGACGGGTGCCCAGGTGAGATAGGGCAGGCTCTCGAGCTTCCAGCCCTTGATGGAGATACCGTCGGCAAGAAACGGCTTGCGCTTGGTGTCGTAGGGCGGACGAGCCAGGCCATCGGGCATGTCGGCCGGCAGCATTTCGCCGTCCTCCGTGACCGAATACCAGCCCAGCTTTTTATCGAACAGCACGCTGTCACAAAAATCGGGCGCCAGGATGTGACCGGCAAGGCCGATGGTCACGCACTCCTCGCCCTTCCACTCAAAACGGTAGATGGCAGTGTTGTACACCTTGTCCTTTTTGGGTTTGCCCGTGGACAGACGCTCGGCGATCTGACGCGCGGCGTCGTTTTTCTCGGCGATGATGAGCTTCAAAAGAGGCTCCTATCTCGTATCTCTGCGGCTACGCCCGCCCGTATGGCGGCCGACTTACGCCCTTGCTTGCTCGATCTGCCCGATGAGCCAATCGCACCAGGCATCCATGCCCTCGCCCTTGCGCGCGCTCACGGCAAACCGTGGCGCCTGCGGATTGAGGTCATCGAGTGTCTTAGTATACCTATCCATGTCAAAATCGAAAGCCGGGGCCACGTCGACCTTGTTGAGTAACTGTGCGCCGGCGTGTTGGAAGATGCCCGGGTACTTGATGGGCTTGTCATCGCCCTCGGGCACCGAGAGGATCATGATGGACAGGTTCTCGCCCAGGTCAAAGTCGACCGGGCAGACCAAGTTGCCCACGTTTTCGATAAAGATGACGTCGATGTTATCGAGCCCAACGGCCTGGTCGAACGCATCGATGGCCTCCATGATCATGTTGCCCTCGAGGTGACACAGGCCGCCCGTGTTGATCTGGATGGCGGGCATGCCGGCTTCCTTCATGGTAATGGCGTCGACGTCCGAGGCGATATCGCCCTCGATGACGGCACAGCGCAGGCCGGCCTTGTCGCGCAGGCGCTCGTTGGTGCCCAGAATCGTGGTGGTCTTGCCCGAACCGGGGCTCGACAGCACATTGATCACATAGGTGTTTGTCTCAGCGAATCGCTGACGTAGCTGATCTGCCAGGCGCTCGTTGCGCGACAGAATCGGCGATGCGATATCAATCGTTTTCTCGGTCATACTTAGCGCTCCTTACTTCTGCCCCTTTATACCCCATCGCCAGATGGCTAGCGGGCTAATCGTCGGGGGTTTCGATCTCGATGCTGGCGATATCGAGCTCGCGGCCGTGCAGCAGGCGCACATTGGCGCCGCCGCACTGAGGACAGCGGCAGTGGAAGCGGTCGTGATCGAAAACCTCGCCGCAGTCCAAGCACTCACTTTGCGGGTGAATCTCCTCCACCGCGAGCTCGCAGCCCTGCGTGAGCGGGTCCTCGTCGCGAAACGTCTCCCACGCAAAGTCGAGTGCCTCGCGCACTACCTCGGTCATATCCCCGATACGCAGCGTTACCAAAACGGCGCGTGAGGCCCCCGCCCCACGCGCCGCGCGAATCACTGTATCGAGTATGCCGTTGACAATGCCAACCTCGTGCATACCGATTTACTCCTCGTCGTCCTCATCGTCCGAGAACAAGTCCAGACGGCTCACGAACAAGCCCTGCTTGCCCTCGCGCGCGGTAATGACCACGCGGGCGATGGCGAGCGAGATCTCGTAGAGCGAGAGCAGGGCGCCGTACATAAGACCCAGGGTGACGGGCGAGCCGTCGGGCGTAATCACAGCCGAGCCCACGAGCAAGCCCACGTACACGTAACGCCAAGCGCTGCGGAACGCCGCGTAGGACACGATGTGGAAAACGGACAGGTAGAAGATGATGAGCGGCAGCTCAAACGCCACGCCAAAGCCGATCATAAAGAGCAGCTCCATGTTGACGTAGTTCTCGAGGTCGGGCAGCGCGGTGGCGACGGCAGAGGTCTCGCCGATAAGCCACTCAAAGCCCGCCGGAATGATGATGAAATAGCAGAAGATGGCGCCCAGGAAGAACAGCACCGTCGAGGCGAGCACCGTGGGCACAACCCATTTGCGCTCGTTGGGGCGCAGCGCCGGCAGGAAGAATGCCAGAATCTGCCAGATGATCATGGGCGTGCACATGACCACGGCCATCTTGATGGCCAGCGAGAAGCGCAGGCCAAAGCCGCCGAGCGTGGTGGTGATGTAGAACTTGCCGTCCGGCACAAACGAGCGGATGGGGTCTTCCAGGATATCGAGCACCACGGGCGTGGCGAAATACAGCACGATGGCTGCGGCAAACACCGAGACGACCACGATGGTCAGGCGGCGACGGAGCTCTCCCAGGTGATCGAAGAGCGGCATACGCGCAGGTCCGATAGGCATTACTCATCGCCTCCCTTCGGGGCGTCGGCGGCAGCGGCCTCGTCCTCGGCCTCGAGCTCGCGGGCGAGCTGGTCGACGACGGCCTTGCGCTTGCGGGGACGACGGGCGTAGAGGTCGGCCGTCGTGGGCTCTGCCGGCTCCGGCTCGGGCTCCGGCTCTGCGGCGGGCTCAGACTCGACGGCGGCATCGGCGGACCCGGCGTCGGCACCCTCGGTCGCAGGCTCCTCGGTAGCATTCTCGCCCTCGGCGGCACCCTCGCTCGCGGCCTTCTCGGCGGCAAGGCGGGCACGACGCTCGGCAAAGGTCTCCTTCTTGGCGGGCGCAGCCGTCTCGGCGGCATCCTCGTCCGCATCGGAATCATCGTCGACAGCGGCAGCCTTCTTGGGCTTGACCGGAGCCGACGCGGCCTCGCTCACCGGGTCGATAATCTCGGACTGAACAACAGCCGTCATCTTTTCCTGCGTCTCGCGGAACTGACGGATGGCACGGCCGATCGTGCGGCCCATCTGCGGGAGCTTATCCGGGCCAAACAGCAAAAAGCCGAAGACCACGATGATCGCGAGCTCACCCTCTCCAATACCAAACACACATACCTCCAAGGCTCGATGTGAGTCGAGCCCGCACCGCGCCATTCGGCCGGAACTCGTCTATTCATTCGGTCAAGTATAGCGCCCGGACGCCAAAACGTCCGAGCGCATCACAAACATATGCCAAACGGCACGCCCCTTTTGGGGCGGGGCCTATGCCGCCGTGATCGAAATCTCCTGGTCGACGCCCAGCAACTGGACCACTCGCATCACCGGGGACTGCACGTTGACGCAGCCAAAACGCTTGCCGTGATCGACTGCGTGGTGCGCGGCGCCAACGAGCACGCCAATGCCCGTGGAATCGATGTAGCTCACCTGGGCAAAATCGAGCTCGACGGCCTCGGTGGGCTGCTCGAGCGCCAGGTCGATGGCGTTGCGCAGGCTATCGGCGTTAGAGATATCGATCTCGCCGGTCACCTTGATGGTGTAGAGCTCCGGCGTGGGGTTAGTGGAAATACCCAAATCCATGTATACGCTCCTTTGTGTCTCGAGAATGCGGACAATACGGGGACCACGCGCGTTAGGCGCGCTCGGCGCGTGCCAGCTCGGCGGCGACCAGCTTGACTGCCAGCACCAACACGTCGAGCGCGGCCTCCAGGTCCTCGACCGTGGGATAGCTCGGCGCGATGCGGATGTTGGTGTCGCGCGGATCCTTGCCATAGGGCCAGGTAGCACCGGCCGGCGTGAGCTTAACGCCCAGTTCGGCGCAGAGCGCGGCAACCTTCTGGGCCGAGCCCTCGGGACCATCGAAGCTCACAAAGTAACCGCCGCGGGGATGCGTCCAGGTGGCACAGCCCGTGTCGCCCAGGCCCTCGGTGAGTTTACGCTCGACGGCCTCGAAGCGCGGACGCAGGAACTCGGCATGCTTTTTCATGTGCTCCCCAACCGCCTCGATGGTAGGAAGGAAGCGCACGTGGCGCAGCTGGTTGAGCTTGTCGGCGCTGATAAGGCCGGCCTTCAGGCGCTTGGAGAATTCGGCGATGACTGCAGGGCTTGCACCGATAAAGCCGATGCCGGCGCCCGGGAAGGTGATCTTAGACGTCGAGGCAAAGGCCACCACGCGGTCCTCGGTGCCCGCCACGCGAGCGAGGTCAAAGATGTTGGCGAGCTCGTCGGTCTCGTCGTACAGGTCGTGCACGCAGTAGGCGTTGTCCCAGAAGATGCGGAAATCGGGCGCGGCCGTGGGCATCTCGACCAGGCGGCGCACAGTGTCCTCGCTAAAGGTGATGCCCGTGGGGTTGGAGTACTTGGGCACGCACCAGATGCCCTTGATGGAATCGTCGGCGGCAACCAGGCGCTCGACCTCGTCCATGTCGGGGCCGTTGTCGGTCATCGCGACGGGGACGTTCTCGATGCCCAGATCGGCGGTGATACCAAAGTGGCGATCGTAGCCGGGAACGGGGCACAGGAACTTGACCTTCTTGCCGTCGTGGGCGGCCTCGTAAGCATCCCAGGGCTCGCTGCCACACGAACCGCAGCGCCAGAACATGCCGGCAATGTCGTGCTCGATCAAAAGGCTCGACGAACCCAGCACGAGCGTCTGCTCGGCGGGGCAGCCCAGGAACTCCCCCGCCAGCTTGCGTGCCGAGGGAATGCCCTCGAAGCAGCCGTAGTTGGAGCAGTCGACGTTGCCGTCGTGCAGATCGGCGTCGGCGTTGAGGATATCGAGCATGGGGCGCGAGATGTCCACCTGGGAGGGCGACGGCTTGCCGCGGGCCATGTCGAGCGTCAGGCCCTTGGCCTTGACCTCGGCGACCTCGGCTTTGAGCGCCTCGATGGCGGCATCGAGTTCGGTGGTTTCCATCTTCTGGTAGATCGTCTGCATGGGTGCGACCTTTCGCGAAGCGGTACGTTGCAGTTCGTCTAAGTATAGACCGCCACCGCCGCAACGGTATGAAGCCGTGATAGATTAAGTCCATCGCAATAAATTACGAATCGCCGCGCATGCCGGCGTGGGGCGCCCAAGGAGGCACTATGGAGTACGGATCGTTCCAGGCCGAGGAATTCGGCGACCTGCAGCGCCTGGTCGACGGGCTGTTTTACGATCGCCGCGCCATCGACCGCTTGGATCTGATCGTGCAGGCCGAGATCTTGGACCTGGCGCCCGACCTCATGGAAATCGTCAACTTGCTGCCGCCCGGCTACTACGACCGCCAGTCACTTTGCGACCAGCTCAACTCCGCCTTGGCCGCCCACGGCTGGGGCGCCGTCTACGGCACCGTGGAATAGAACTAGTCGTTTGGGAGCAGTGGTCAAAAAAGGGCAAATATGAGTACTGTTACCTTTTTAGTGGCAGCGATTTTGGACCAAAATCGGCTGTTTTGGCCCCATGTGCCCTGCTCCGGACGATCTCCTCGACTTTTTTCAATCCCAAACCTACTCGTTAACGTACAGACTATGTAGTTTTGTCTATTATTTTTTGAACCCAAAATGAAACGCCGTTTGTGACAGTACTCACAAACGGCGTTTTTTGACCACAGGGGTGTCTGGCAGGCGGCCAGCACCACCCGAATCCGCATTTTGAACGCGCCTAAACCGGTTCTGGAGCCGGCTTTTGCGCTTTTACTCGTCTTTAGGCGCGGGATGTTTGCAGACCACGCTCATGTAAATCATGCCGAGCACGGCGGCGGTGACCGAACCGGCAAGGATGGCGGCCTTGGCAGCCAGAACCTCGAACTCGGCCGTCGGGAAGGCGAGGCCGCTGATGAGGATCGACATGGTAAAGCCGATGCCGCCCAGAATGCCCACGCCGGCGATCATGTGCCAGTTGACGTTGTGCGGCAGCTCGGAAATCTTAAGCTTGACCAGCGCGAACGTCATGCCAAAGATGCCAATCGGCTTACCCAGCAGCATGCCAAAGTACACGCCGAGCGTCACCGGGTCGGTGAGCAGCGTGCTCATGTCCACGCCCACCAGGCGAACCTGCGCGTTGACGAACGCAAAGATCGGCAGGATCACAAAGTTGACCGGCGTGGAGATCAGACGCTCCATGCGGATGAGCGGCGGGGTCACGCGGTGCATGACGCGCTCGACCTTGGTGGTCGAGACGGTAAAGTCATGCTGGCCCAGGATGTGCGCCTCGTCGTCGTAGCGGTCATCGAGCAGCGGCAGGCACTCGCCCAACCAATCGGTGAGGCTATCGAGCTTGACGCCGCACTTGGCCGGGATGGTGAAGGCCAGGATGACGCCGGCGAGCGTAGCGTGCACGCCGCTCTTAAACATGCAAAACCACAGCAGCAGGCCCAGCACCGAATACGGGGCAAGGCGGTAATGCTGCGTCTTGTTGAGCCACACGAGCGCGCAGGTCACAAGCGCGGCGGCGCCCAACCAAAACGGATTGGGGCTCTGACCGTAGAAAATGGCGATGGCGGCGATGGAGATGAGGTCGTCGGCAATAGCGAGCGTCGAGAAGAACACGCGCACGCCGTTGGGCACGCGATTGCCCAAAAGCGACAGCACGCCCAGCGCAAAGGCAATATCGGTTGCCATGGGGATGGCCCAACCGTTGCGGGCGCCGGCATGGTTAAAGATCAGGTAGATGCAGGCGGGAACGACGACGCCGCCCACGGCCGCCAGCATGGGAAGCATGGCCTGACGCGGATTCTTGAGCTCGCCGACCGTCATCTCGTACTTAAGCTCAATGCCCACTAGCAAGAAGAAGATCGCCATGAGGAAGTCGTTGACGAAAAGCTCAACGGTGAGACCGGCCGTAAGGTTGCCCAGACCCACATACAGCGGGGTCTCCAAAAAGTGATGGATGGCCTCGTAGGCATCGGTGTTGGCGCAGATAACGGCGGCGATAGCGGCGAAGACCATGACGGCGGCGGAAATCGTGCCGTTCTCGGCGATGCGCTCCCAAATGTCGTGACGTTCAAAGCGCTTGCGCTCACGAACGTTGAACAGCTGCTCAGTTGCTGCCATGGGCGGCTCCTTTCACGGGAAAGTTCCCGTCTTAAAAAAGCACGGCCCGCCCAAGTGGCGGCGCCGCGCTCTAACGTATTACGCTTGCATCTAGCCTACCCTGCACGACAAGCACGCAGGCGTGGCCGAAAAGCGGAACCACAGGTTGAACATTATTTGCTCAACGGCACGGGCACACCTGTCCAAGAGACGACGCGGCGCCGTGCACAAAAAACGACCGGAGCGCGGGGCGTCCGCGATCCGGTCGTGGCGTTCGGTCAACTAAACCTAGCAGGCGGCCATGATGGGGGCAGCGACCTGCTTTTTGCGGGAGAGGACGCCCGGCATCCAGACGCCGTCGTGCTCGTCGGCAATGCCCAGGCCCTTCTGAGCAGCCTCGGTCTCGCCCTCGAGCAGGACCTGCGAGCCCTCCTCCATGATGTCGGTGATGCACAGGACGATGCCGTCGGCACCCTTCTCGGCGGCGTAGGCGCGCATGGCCTCGCGGATCTCGTCGATCATGCCGAGCGCGCGGCTCTTGTCGACGGTCTCGTACTGGCCGATGAGCAGCTTCTTGCCAGCGGGCTCGAACATCTTGATGTCGTTGCCGACCATCTCGGCTGCGGTGAAGGAGCCGGACGGACGGGTGAGGAAGACCTCCATGCCAAACTTGACCGGATCGACGCCCACCTGCTCGCCGAGCTTGGCGGCGACGGCGCGGTCGACATCGGTGGTGGTGGGGCTCTTGAGCATGAGCGTATCGGTCATCATGGCCGAGAGCAGCAGCTTGGCCTGGACGTCGGAAAGCTCAACGCCGAGCACGTCGGCGAGCTTGGTGACGATGGTGCAGCTGGAGCCCCAGGGCAGGCAGATGTAGTGCAGCGGGCCGGCGGTCTCGAAGTCGCCGATGCGGTGATGATCGACAACGCCAAAGACCGTGGCGTCCTTAAGGCCGGCGACGGACTGGGCAGACTCGTTGTGGTCGGTGAGGACGACGAGCTGACCGGCCTCGACGGACTCGATCACGCGGGGCTCGGCGATGCCGGCGTCGGCGAGCAGCTTGGCGGACTCGGCCGGAAGCTGACCAAGGGCGCAGGCCTCGTAGGTGTTGCCGGCATACTCAACCTGGTTGAGCAGCTGGGACAGGACGACGGCGCTCATGATGGCGTCGTTATCGGGGTTCTGGTGACCAAAGACAAGAACGTTTGCCATGGATATCCTCCACTTGATATGTGTACTTGGACGTAGCTATGGTAGCACGCCGATGCCGAGCCTTCGCAGACGGAAGGGGCACGGCATATTTTGGGGCAGGCATGGAGGCCAAGGCTGTCCCTTTTGCACCATGTTGGTGCAAAGTAACCTGGCCCCCTTGCACCAGCTATTTGCCGGCGGCGCGCAGGGCTACGTAGGCGGCACCGATGATGCCGGCGTCGTTGCCGAGCGAAGCGACCTTAATGGGCGTCTCGCGCGAGGCGGAGAGCGCGTACTGCTTAAAGTGCTCGCGGACCTTGTCGAGGTAGACATCGGCCGAAGCGGAAGCACCGCCGCCGATCAGGAACATCTCGGGATCGACCACGTTGGCAATAAGCGCCAGGGCGCGGCCGAGATAGTCGGCCATGGTATCGGCAGCTGCCAGCGCGAGCTCGTCACCCTCGCGGCAGGCCTGGAACACGTCCTTGGAATCAGAAGGCCCGGTGAGCTCGATGGGCTCGACGCCCGCCTTCTTGCACTCGGCAAGGTAGTTACTCACCACGCCGGTGGCGCTGGAATACTGCTCCAGATGGCCATGGCCGCCACAGCCGCAGGTGCGCTCCTCAGCCGGGTTCAGGCACATGTGGCCAATCTCGCCGCCGGCACCCACAACGCCCGACACCACGTCGCCGTTGACGATAACGCCACCACCCACGCCGGTACCAATGGTGACCATCACCACGTTCTGTACGCCCTTGGCAGAGCCGAGCCAGGCCTCGCCCATGGCAGCGGCGTTGGCATCGTTCTCGTATTTAACAACCGCGTCGGGGCAGTGCTCCTGAATGGCGACTCTTAGCTCGGGCAGGTTAATGGCAATGTTGGCCTTGACCTTGGCATCGCCCGATGCCGGGATGGGGCACGGAACGGCCAGGCCAATACCCGCCACAAAGGCGCGCGGAATCTGGGCCTTGGCGACCACCTGGTCGATAGCCTCGGTCACCGCGGCAAAGCCCGCGGCGTCAACGATGGGAGGCGTGGGCACGCTGGCCTTGGCCAGCAGGTTGCCGTCCTCGTCGAACAGGCCCTCCTTAACCGAAGTGCCGCCGACGTCAATGCCGATGTAGTACTGCTTAGGTTCCATGGGAGCCCGCCTTTCTCGTTTAAACATTGCCTGTATGGTACCGCTCCCAAGGCAAAAACCTGCCAAAAAGGGGCAGGTTTGTTTTGGCAGGTTTTATCTGTGAAAACGCAGGGCATGGAATTTGGTTCGTTGGGCGGTAAAACGACTCAACCCCATCCTCGAGTCGATCAATTTGCTCAATACCACATTATTCGAATGCATATTCATTTAGAGCGCTCTAGTTTTTAAAGAGAAGCGTTTTTTAATTAAACCTTTCTCGAACTTTTCAAAAACGCAATAGGGATGCTTAGGTGTTGACTATACTTTCTTCTGTACTCAATCAAGCCGGAAAGGAGGTTCCATGATTCCCAAATACGAGGCGATAGCTGCAGATATCCGTCGAAGCATCGAGGACGGCTCCCTTAAGCCGGGCGACAAACTGCCCACCGTCGTAGAGTTTTGCGAGCTATATAGCGTTTCCAAGATCACCGTCAAGCGCGCGATTGAGCAGATCACCGAGGAAGGCCTTATTACCAGCCGGCGCGGATCGGGCACCTACGTCAAGGACACGGCGGGGCTTCCCGGCCAGGTGTTTTTCCAAGGCAAGAACGACCGTGCCCAAGGCTTTTCGTACGAGCATCGCGGGGAGAAAGTGACCTCGGTGGTCTACGATTTCTCGATCGTCAATCCGCCGGCAGAGGTTGCGACCCAGCTGGGAATGGCCGAAGACGACTTTGCCTATCACATCGTGCGCGTGCGCCAGGTCGACGAGAAGCCCATCGTCATCGAGTACACCTACATGCCTCTCGAGCTGATACCGGGCCTTAAAAAGAAGGACCTGTACGGATCGGTCTATAGCTTTATCCGCAAGCAATGCGGGTTGAAGATTTCGAGCTTCCACCGCACCATCCGCGCCGTGGCGGCAACCGAGGAAGAAGCTGAGCGCCTGGACGCCAAGCCCGGCGCCCCTCTGCTCGAGCTCAACCAGATTGGCTTTTTGGATAGCGGCAACGCCTTTGAGTACTCGATTTCGCGCAACGTCGGCGACCGCTTTGAGCTGCACAACGTAACGCTGGCCTAGTTTTGTAATCCGGTGGGTGCTCGTTTTGAGCTGTCTTACGCGGCACCCGCACAACCTTATGGGAGTATGCACATGTCCGATTTGATTAAACTCACGCCGATCTTCCACGAGAAGATCTGGGGCGGCCGCCAGCTGGAGACCGTGTTTGGCTACGACATTCCCGAGGGTCCCATCGGTGAGTGCTGGGCCATCTCGGCCCATCCCAACGGCGACTGCCAAATTGCCGAGGGACCGTACGCCGGCCACACGCTGTCGTGGCTGTGGGCCGAGCACCGCGAGCTCTTTGGCAACTGCGAGGGCAAGGAGTTCCCGCTGCTCATTAAGATTCTGGACGCCAAGGACGACCTTTCGATCCAGATTCACCCCGACGACGAGTACGCCGCCGAGCATGAGAACGGTAGCCTGGGCAAGACCGAGTGCTGGTACGTGCTGGACTGCGAGCCCGGCGCCACGATTATCGTCGGGCAGCGCGCCAAGGATCGTGCCGAAGCCGCACAGATGATCGAAGGCGGCCGCTGGGACGACATGCTCAACGTGCTGCCGATTCACAAGGGTGACTTTTTCCAGATTGATTCCGGTACCGTGCACGCCATCAAGACCGGCACGCTCATTTTAGAGACGCAGCAATCAAGCGACGTGACGTATCGCCTGTACGACTACGACCGCCCCGGCACCGACGGCAAGCTGCGCCCGCTGCACATTAAGCAGAGCCTCGATTGCATCAACTTTAACGCGCAGGCTCCGACCGACGGCACGGTGACCGCGCCCGAGGTCGATGGCGTGACCGAGCTCGAGTCCAACCCCTGCTACACCGTCGATCGCGTGCGCGTCGACGGCAGCAAGACCCTCGACCAGCGCTGGCCCTTCATGTGCCTGTCGGTCATCGACGGCGAAGGCACCGTCTGCGGCGACCCCGTCCACAAAGGAAGCCACTTGCTGGCACCGAGCACCGTCAGCTCCATCGACCTCGAAGGCAAGATGGAACTGATTATCAGCCACCTGTAGGTCGCGCCAACAACCCAAACGTAACAAGGGGCTCCCCCGTTCTTCAACGGGGGAGCCCCTTGCCATGTCTAAGTATTCAGCCCACCCGGCTCTCCAGACCAAAAAGCGAACGAGCAAAGCAACGCTCGTCTAGCAACGTTGCCCAAGGACCTGGGCGGGCGTATGGGGCAACATCGGTCGCGAGTTCCGCACGCAAAGGAGGCCACTTAATGTGGCCTCCGTCTTGCGCAGGACTGCCCGAGCAGGCGATGTTGCCCCATACGCCCGACCAGGTCCGCCAGAATTACGACAGCTTAACGATCGGCGCGAAGCCCTTCATAAGCTTTTTGGTCTGGCCGGTCTTTTCGAACTGGACCTCGATCATGTCTCCAGCGACCGAGATCACGGTACCCGTGCCAAAGGTCTTGTGGCTCACGGTATCGCCCGCGGCAAAGTCCTGCGACGCGCTCGCGCGATCGACCTTGCGCTCCACCGTCGGCGAAACCTTGGACGACGGCGTTTTAGCGCGCGGCGCACCCGAGCCAAAGGTCGAGGCAACGCGGCCGGCGTCGGGCGAAACCCCGCGATGACGCTCGGTGCCATAGCTGCTGCCACCAAAGAAATCGTCGAAGCTCGATCCACCACGCGAACCGGAACCGCCGGTCGAGCGCGTGCGCGAGCCAAACACCTTGCCGCCGTACATATCCGAGCCCATGCCCGAGCCAAAGGTGCCGTGACGGTCGCCGCGCTTCTCCCAGCCCGTACCCTCAAAACCGGCAGAGCCGATACCGCTAAACTCGATATCCTCAAACGGAATCTCGTTGAGGAAGCGCGAGCGCGGGTTGGCTGAGGTCGAGCCGTAGGTGCGGCGCGTGGCCGCGTATGTTAGGAACAGGCGCTTGCGGGCGCGCGTGATGGCGACGTAGGCCAAGCGACGCTCTTCCTCGAGCTTGCCCGGGTCATCGCTGCCGCCAAAATCGTGTACGTGCGGGAAGATGCCCTCCTCCATGCCGGCCACGAAGACCGCCGGGAACTCCAGACCCTTGGCGGAGTGAATGGTCATCATGGTAATGGCATGCGTCTCGCCAGCAAGAGAATCCAGGTCGGAGCGCAGGGCCAGCCATTCCATGAGGGCAGGCAGCGCCTTGCAGGTAAGCGGGCCGTAGGTGCGCTCAATCTCGTCAGCATGCACGGCACCGGCCGGCAGCTCCGTCGGCGCGGCATAGGCGTTGCCCGCGATGGCGGCGGCCAAGGCATCCTGCGGCGAGAGCGCCGGGGCGGCCAGGCTATCGAGCGGATTGGAGCCAGCGGCGTCGCGAGCGCCGACCAGTGCCTCGAACGAGGACGCGGGCGCAGACGGGCCGGGCTCCGGCGCAGGCGCGCTCACCACAACGGGCTCAGCGCCGGCAGGCACATCGGCAACGCCAGCCGCGCGCAGCTCTTCTAAGCTCTCGAGCGTGCCCTCGATATCCTCGTGCGTCTCTTCAAATTCGGCCGCAACGCCCAGGAATTCCTGGATGTTCTCGGCGCGGCTCTCGGACTCCATGGTGCCCTCAGCGCGGAATGCCTGCAGCAGGCCCGTCTTGTCGACAATCATCTCGACGACGTCCTTGAGCTCGCCATCCATGCGACGACCCTCGCGCACCAGCGCCACAAAGCTCGACAGGCCGTTGCGCACCTTGGCACTAAACATGCCCGTCTCGGCTGTCGAGATCTCGCATGCCTGGAAGAACGAGCAACGATTGTCGCGCGCCAGCTGCTCAATCTTTTGGATCGAGGTGGAGCCGATACCGCGGCGCGGCGTGTTGATGACGCGCTTGACGCTCATTTCGTCTGCCGGGTTCACGATCATCTTGAGGTAGGCCATGACATCGCGGATCTCGGCACGGTCGAAGAATCGCGTGCCGCCCACGATCTTGTAGGGCACGCCCGCGCGCAGGAACATATCTTCGAGGATACGAGACTGGGCGTTGGTGCGGTAGAAGACGGCGATGTCGTCGTAGCTCGTACCCTTGGAGTGCAGCTTTTCGATCTCGCCGGCAATCCAGCGACCCTCGTCGCGCTCATCGCTCGCCTGGAAGGCCTGGATCTTCTCGCCATCGCCCTCGGCCGTAAACAGGCGCTTGTCCTTGCGCTGCGAGTTGTGGCGCACCACGGCGTTGGCGGCGCTCAGGATATGGCCCGTGGAGCGGTAGTTCTGCTCCAGCTTGACGGTCTTGCAGTTTTTAAAGTCCTTCTCAAAGTCCAGAATGTTGGTGATGTCGGCGCCACGCCAGCTGTAAATGGACTGGTCGTCGTCGCCCACGACCATGAGGTTTTGGTACTTGGCGGCCAGCAGGTTGGCGATCTCGTACTGGACGTGGTTGGTGTCCTGATACTCGTCGACGCTAATGTAGCGGAAGCGCTCCTGGTACTTGTCGAGTACCTCGGGGCGGGTACGCAGCAGTTCGAGCGTGCGCACGAGTAGGTCGTCGAAGTCCATGGCGTTGGCGGCGCGCAGGCGGCGCTCCAGCTCCAGGTAGACCTGCGCGGCTTTTTTGTCGTTGGGGCTGTCGGCGGATTTGAGCATGTCCTCGGGCCCGATCATGGCGTTTTTGGCCGAGCTGATCTTGCTGCGAATCATATTGATGGGGAACTGCTTTTGCTCGATGCCGAGCGCCTGCATAATGTCGCGCACCATACGTTTGGAGTCGTCGTCATCGTAGATGGTGAACTGACCGGTGTAGCCCAGCAGATCGGCGTCCTCGCGCAGCATGCGCACGCACATGGCGTGGAAGGTGCACACCCACATGCCGCGGGTGCCGCTGGGGATGAGTGCTGCCAGACGCTCGCGCATCTCGGCCGCGGCCTTGTTGGTAAACGTGATGGCCAGGACCTGCCAGGGCTTAACGCCCAGGTCGCCAAGCATATGCGCGATGCGGAAGGTCAGGACGCGGGTCTTGCCCGAGCCGGCGCCGGCAAGGACCAGCAGCGGGCCCTCGGTGGTCAGGACTGCCTCGCGCTGGGCGGGGTTCAGGCTATCGATATCGACGAGCGGCTTGGCGGGCTTGGGTGCCGGAGCCGGGGCGTCGTAGATGTCGAGCGGAACGAGCTCGGGTTCCGGCGCGGCGGGGGCGGTGTACGCATCGAGCGGCACGGGTTCCGGCGCGGGCGGCACGGGCGCAGCAGTGTTCTTTTCCCAGGGCAGGGGCTGGGTCATGGGCGACTCCTCATCTGACGGACGGCGCGCCTGCGGGCAGCGCCATAGTTTGAGCCGTACCAGTATACCGAGCCGCGCGGACACCGACGCAAATCACACCACGACTCCGTTCGTCACCGTCAGGCCCACCCCATCGCCCAAAAAAGAGGACGGCATAGACCTTTTGGTCATGCCGCCCTCTTTGAATGACAAGTTGTCGCCCTGGCCGCCGCGCAGCGTCGACTAAGTTAAAGGCCGAGCATCGGCTCCAGAACGAAGAAGTATGCGAGTACTACGATGCCCAGGATGATGCGGTAAACACCGAAGCACTTAAAGTCGTGACGGCGGACGAAGCCCATGAGCCACTTGATGGCGATGAGCGAAACCACAAAGGCAACAACGCAGCCCACGCCCAAGATAGCGACCTCGTTGGCGCCGAACGTGCCGCCCTTGATGAAGTACTTGACCAGCTTGAGCGCACTCGCGCCAAACATGACAGGGATGGCCAGGAAGAACGTAAACTTGGACGCCACCGAACGCGTGCAGCCCAAAAGCAGGCCACCGATGATGGTAGAACCGGAGCGAGACGTACCAGGCACCAGCGAGAGCACCTGGAAGCAGCCGATACCCAGCGCAGTCTTCCAGCTCAGGTCCTCGAGCGTAGTGATGGAGCCAAAGTCCAGGTTATCGTCATCGCCCTCATCCTCAGCGGTAGCCGTGGCGGGCGCCGCAAAGTGCGCACCGGCGGGACGTCCACCCGACACCACCGCACGCGAACCAAACGAACCCGCAACGGCCATTTCCTCGCGCTTGCTGGCGCGCCAGTTCTCGATCACGATAAACAGCACGCCGTACACGATGAGCGCCAGCGCCACGACAGGAGCGTTGTAGAAATGCTCCTCCATCCAGTCGTTGAGCGGCAGGCCGATCGCCGCCGCAGGAATGCAACCGAGCACAATCTTGCCCCACAGCACCCAGGTGTCGCGACGGCCCTCCTTGCCCTTGCTGGGCGAGAACGGATTGAGTTCATGGAAGAACAGCACGCAGACGGCCAGAATGGCGCCAAGCTGAATCACGACTAGGAACATGTTCCAGAACGTCTCGCTCACGTTCATCTTGACGAACTCGTCCACCAAGATCATGTGACCCGTCGACGAAACGGGCAGCCATTCGGTGATGCCCTCGACCAGGCCCATGAAGGCAGATTTTAGAAGCTCGATAATATCCAAAGGGACCCCCTCGTTAGACACCCGCCGGTAGATGTTCTGCGGACGATGCGGGCGATGTCCCATTATCAACCGTTGGCGGTGCGACCGCGCCTACCCTTACCAAAAAACTCGCCCGTTCACAGAATTGCGAGCGGTCAAACCGAAATCCTTGGGTATAACTGCAACAAGATAAAGTGTCCGGCGGCCAACGCGCCCGCGCCCGCCCGACGCACGAGCCCCGCGCCCGTGCGATAGACCAAGGAGGAAACCATGAACGAGGGCTACACCAAGGTATTTGTTTCACTCGACGGTACTGAGCAGCAGGATTTTGTGCTCGCACGCGCCATCAAAGTCGCCGCGAACAACGGCGCTAAGCTGATCATCGGCCACGTCATCGATTCCACGGCACTCGAGAGCGCCGGTTCCTATCCGGTCGATCTGGTCAACGGCCTAGAGGAGGCATTTAAGAACTCCATCGCCAAGCAGCTCGAAGAGGCCAAGGCCAATCCCGACATTCCCGAGGTCGAAGTCATGATTCGCGCCGGTCGTATTCGCGAGACGCTCAAAGACGAGATGCTCGACGTGGTCAAGCCCGACCTGGTGCTCTGCGGCGCCCGTGGCCTGTCCTCGATCAAGTATGCGCTCCTGGGCTCGATTTCGACGTTTTTGCTGCGCAACACCGACTGCGACATCTTGGTCGTGAAATAGGTTCCTTCCCGTCGGCGCAAGGCCTGCGGGGTTATCACGCCGACGTCCTCGCCGCTTCGCGGCTGCGGGATGTCGGCTTAGATAACCCCTCCCGGCCTTGCGCCTTCGTCACCATACTTCAACGAGTTGGCTGATAAAAAATGGCGTGCCGCCCCGTTTGGGGCGGCACGTTTTGTTTGAGCTGCACGTTTTTGTTTTGGGAGATCCATTTGAGCCTCATAATTATGTTCACGTTCGGGAACATAGCCGTCCGCACCGCAAGACGGCCCGGCTACTCGAAGTATTGGAACTTGTTCGTTGAGAAGGCGAACGTGACGACAAAGCCTTCGCCCGGCTCCGATGCCGCAGTGACGTCGATGCCCATCTTGGAGCATAAACGCGCCACCAGGTAGAGGCCGATGCCCGTTGCGCGCTTGGTGGTGCGGCCGTTGTCGCCGGTAAAGCCCTTCTCGAACACGCGCGGCAGGTCGGCCGCGCTCACGCCGCAGCCGTTGTCCGCGACGGTGAGCTCGATGCGTTCGCTCGCCAAGCCCTCGTCCAGCAATGCGCCCGAAAACACGATCTTCGCGCCGTCCTCGCACGCATATTTAATGCTGTTCTGAATGAGCTGACCCAGAATAAACTCGAGCCACTTCTCGTCGGTAAAGACCTCAAAGTCGAGGTTCTCGCACACCGGAGCCACGTGCGCCGCGATAAGTTCGCGCGCGTTGGCTTTAATCGCGCCCGTCACCAAGGTCCTGAGATCCCAGCGGCGAATCAGGTAGTCGCGCTCCACGACTTCCGAGCGCGCGTAGTACAGTGCCTGGTCGATATAGCGCTCAACGCGAGCCAGCTCGCGACCCAGGTCATCCACACGTGACAGGTCGTCTTCGCTGCCGTCCAGGTTTTCCAAAATCAGATGGGCTGCCGCCAGAGGCAGCTTGGCCTCGTGGACCCAGCTCTCGATATAGTCGCGATAGTCATCGGTCTGGCGCCGGCCTTCGGCAACCTCGTCGCAGGCAGCTTTGCCCACCCGGCGCAAGACCTCGTACTCGAGCTCGCCCTCGGCATAGGTCGGGCATTGCACCATCTCCTGCACCCACGCAGGGCTCTCGAGCTCCTCGGCCGCGCGCTCCAGCTGACACAGAAAACGACGACGGCGCGCATACTCGATCACGATGCCGAGCATGCCAAAGATAAAGGACACACCAACCGCCACGACCACGATAGATGCCGGGGCCCCGGCGACCGTCAGCACAAAGCAGCTCAGCAGCACGCCGCACGTCCACACGGCGACGGGCAGCAGCGCGTCTTTAAAGAACTTACCAAACGACATAACTAGCACCTAGACCGAATAGCCCTGGCCGCGATGCGTGGTCAAATACCCCTTGATGCCGATTTTTTCGAGCGTGGTACGCAGGCGGTTGATGTTGACAGTAAGCGTGTTGTCGTCCACGAAGGCATCGGAATCCCACAGGTCCTGCATGATGGCCGAGCGCGAAACGATCTTGCCCGCGCGACTCAGAAGCAGTGAGAGGATACGCAGTTCATTTTTGGTAAGCTCGGTGCTGTCGCCGGTCGCCGTGTTGGTGACCATAGAACGGGCGAGGTCGAGCTCCAGCCCCTTGTGGACGAGCGTGCTGCGCTCGCCCGCCGCCGCGGTGCGACGCAGCAAGGCATTGATGCGCGCCACGAGCACGCGCGCACTATAGGGCTTGGAAACGAAGTCGTCCGCGCCGAGCGTCATGGCCATGACCTCGTCGATCTCGGTCGTGCGCGACGTGAGGACGATGATGGGAACCTCGGATTCGCGGCGGATTTCGTGGCAGATATGCTGGCCGTCTTTGACGGGAAGCGTGAGGTCGAGCAGCACCAGGTCGGGCGCAGCGGCGAGAATATCGCGCGAAACGTGCTCGAACGATTCGCAGGCCTCAACCTCAAAACCGGCACGAGCAAGGATGTCGGCAAGCTCGCGACGAATGGGCTCGTCGTCCTCAACGACATAAATCAGCGCCATGTGTCCTCCCATTTCGCGCAACTTGCACCTTCCGCACCATTATGCCCACAGCGTCGCAGCGATACGACCCCGTGGGCAACTAATATGACAAAAGTGTTCGGTAGCCTTGAGGGAAAAGAGGGACCCTCGGTCCTAAACCGATCGGTCCCATCACTTCGACCTCGAGCCTCTACTCGAGCGTACGCATGTATGCAGAGATGGCATCCAGGCCCTTCTGCAGGTCGTCGGTGTTATCGGAGTATGCATAGCCGATGCGCATGCTCTTGGGCTCCTCGAAGCAATCGCCCGGGGTGACGAGCGCGCCGGACTTCTTAATCATGTCGACGCAGAACGTCCTGGAGTCGATGTCGTAGTCGTAATACACGAGCGCGGTGGTACCCGCCTCGGGCTTGACGAATGACAGGTGCGGCTCGCTCTCGACCCACTTCTCCAGAACAGCAAGGTTCTGACGGACGATGCGACGGCTGCGCTCAAGGATCACGGAAGCGTTGCCCAGAATCAGCTCCGCCACCGACTCGCTGAATATGCCGGCGGAAATCAGGTTGTAGTCGCGATGCGAGAGCAGCGCGCGACGGAGCTCCGGGCTCTTGGTGACCGCCCAGCCCAGACGCAGGCCGGCGAACGACCAGACCTTGGACATGGATGCGGTGGCGATGGCCTTGTCGTACAGGTCGACCACAGACTCGGAGTACTCATCCGTCTGGGTAAGCAGACGGTAGACCTCGTCGCAGAGCAGCCACGCGTCGTGTTTGCGTGCGACCTCGACAATCGCCTTGAGCGTATCGGTGTCGAGCAGGGCGCCCGTGGGGTTGTCCGGGTTATTGATGCAGATGAGCTTGGTATCGTCGGTCACCAGGGCATCGAGCGCGTCGACGTCGACGTGGTAGCCGTTCTTGCGATCGAGCTGAAGGATATCGACCTTCGCACCGCACATCTCGGGAATCGAGTAAAGCTGCTGGTAGGTGGGCTTGACGGAGACTACATGATCGCCCGGTTCGACGAGCGTGGAAATAACCAGGGAGTTGGCACCGGTCGCGCCGTGCGTGGGCACGATATGCCCGGGCTCGACCGTCTTATAGAGACGCGCGACCCCCTCGAGGAAGCCGGGCTGCCCCTCGATGTCTCCGTAGGTGAATCGGCGCGAGCACAGGCTATCGAGCCACGCCTTCTTGTCGGTGTTCGTAAGCTCGAACAGCTGGTCGAGCGTGAGGGAGTAAACGCACGTCTCCGCAACGTTGTGGGTGCACTTGGTCTCCCACTCGTTCATCCACTGCTCGACGGCGAAATCCTTGATCTGCATTGTCGTTTCCTTTCCTTGACTTTCTTACAGTTCCACCACGGTGCCCAGCCCCGCCTCGACGGCGCGGTCGTAGGCGATTTTCGATGCCGAAAGGTCCTGAACGGCGATGCCCGACGTATCGAACACCGTCACCTGCTCGTCATCCGAACGCCCCGTAGCCGTGCCGGCGATGACTTCGCCGAGCTCCGCTTTGATGTCCTCGGGGGTGATGGCACCCTCGGCAACCGGAATCTCCAGCTCGCCGGACGCGACCGATTGCTCGCGGTCGTCGACGTAAACAGCGGCGCGGGCGACAAGTGCCGAGGCGAGCTCCTGCTTGCCGGGCATGTCGGCACCGACGCAAGAGATATGCGTACCGGGGCGCACCCATGCATCGGGGATGATGGGCTTGGTCGCCGGCGTGATTGTCACGATGATGTCGGCCTCTGCCGCGGCACCTTGGCCGTCGGCCGTCGCCTCGATGGAATAGGTGGATGCCTCGCGAGCATGCTCGCAGGCGCCCAAGATACGGGCGACCTCGTCTCGCATGCGCTCGACGCGGGCCTCGGGCGCGGCATCGGAAACCGGCTCCCACACCTTGACCTCGCTCACTTTGGGACAGGCGGCGAGCACGCCCGCCACCATGTAGGTGCTCATATGGCCGGCACCCGCAACAAGCAGTTTGGACGCATCCGCCCGAGCCAGCCACTTGGCGCCGAGCGCAGCGGCAGCACCGGTACGAAGTCCAGTGACAGCGGAGGCATTGAGCAGCGCCAACGGCTCGCCCGTCGCGTTGTCGCACAGCAGCGTGGTGCCAAAGATCTCGGGCAGCCCCTTTTTAGAATTCTGAGAGAACCAAGCAGTGAGCTTCAGGCCGAAGAGGCCGCTTCCCGCCAACTCGCCCGAGCGGATATCCATATCGGCCACGCCGGGTTCGAACTGCTCATATACCATCGGCCACGCAACACCCTTGCCCGTTGCCTTCTGGCGATATGCCTCCTCCACGGCAGCGATTGCATCCTCGATCGTCAGCACCTTGGAAACTTCCTCGGCCGAAAGCACCACCATCTGCCCCATCATCGCTCCTTTCAGCGAAAGCTTTACGTTGCTTCACTGTACGGTTTAGTAACGATGCCGCCAAGGATCATTTCTTGTTGGAATCTACAACGATTCTCAATTTGATTTTTCGTTCTATCAGCAGATATTTGAATTATTTCTCGCATCAACGACATACGGATGTGCGATTATCCTATTTATACCTATACTTATTGTAACGATTTATAAGGTGATGTTGATGCTATACACCATCTCGGACTTCTCACGGGAATATGAGGGGTCGGTCCGTCTAATCGCCGGCAGCGATGGCGTCTCGCGTGCCGTCTCCGGCGTCGGGATCCTCGATTATGAACTCATGCCCGGTCTCAAGAACAAGTACCAGCGCGTCAACTTCACCTCAGACGAGATCGTCCTCAGCACCTTCCTCTATGCGAAGGACGACCCGTACCTCATCACTGAAGCCGTGAAATACCTCGTCGCCAAGGGAACGAGCGGTCTCATCATCAAAAACGTCCTGCACATCCCAATTCCCGACCAAGCCATCCGTTACGCCAACGCGCGGCACTACCCGGTCTTTCTCACGACCGACGACTCACTGTTCTTTGACAGCGTCATCTATGAGGTCAAACGGCATATCGAGCAGCTCGCGTCCATCGACTTCGCACAGCGCGAAATCGATGCCCTGAGGACAGACGTATCGCCCGAGTCCATCTGCCGACGCATCCGAGGCCTCAACCCGTCATTTCTGGACGAAGCGGTCGCCCTGTTCACATCGTTTGCAGAGCCCCTCGACCCGCGTACGTTTTTGCAAATCGAACGTCTCTGTGCAAAATCAACCCTCGCCGGATGCCACAACATGCTGGCACCCTATGACGGAGGTTTGTTATTCGTAGCGACAAGCGACTCGGAGCAGACGCTCGATGTGGAGCGAATCGTGCAGGCGCTCACGGAGCTCATCGAGGCTAGCGGTATCGATGGCGGAGCGGAAGGGCTCGGCATCAGCGATATTCTGTTTGGAGACGAGGCGGTGGCGCAGGCGATCTCGCAGGCGATTTACGCACAGCGCCTATCTTGTCAACGAGCCGAGGGTCCCGTCCGCTATACGCAGCTCGGCATCCTGAGAACCGTGATGCCTTTTGCGGAAACCCCGGAGATGCGATCGTTCTCGGAGGCGATTCTCTCGCCGATACGCGAGCACGACAGTGAGCATGGCAGCGAGCTGGAATCCACGCTCGCCGCATTCATCGAGAACGACCGACGTATCGAGCGAACCGCCAAGCAAACTGGCCAGCACCCGAACACGATTCGATATCGCCTCGATAAGGTGACGGCTCTCACCGGACTGAGCTACAAATGCGCCCCGGAGATGGAGCAGCTGTCGCTCGCCTACGCCATCGAACGTGCTCGCTCGCTTCAGTAAGCCCACCCCGCCTTGAGGTTAGGAGCGGCGGGCGCGGAGCTTTTCGTAGCCGTCGGCGAAGAAGGCGACCGTCGCGGCGTCAGCCTCGGCGGCGCCCGTCTCGGCAGCGGGGACCACGCCGTGCTCGTCGCTCACCAGGAACAGCGCGCCCTTGAGCTGAGCGGGGATGTCTACGCGCGTGACCGGGATGCCCTTGGTCTGGGCCAGCTGCTCGATGAGCGTCGCCGTGCCGCACAGGCACTCGTCCGCTGGCGCCACAAAGGCAAGCTCGCCGTTATCGACGGCGGCGAGCAGCTCGGGCGCCACGCCGGTTTCGTCGGCCTCGGAGCGGGCCTCGGCGGAGCGGGCGCGTAGCGCCTTGGCCGACGTATCGGTTAGCGGCTCGTACTCCCCCACCGTCATGGCGGCGTTGCCGTTGACGTCGATCACCAGCATGAGCACGCCGTCGCGTGCGGTGTAATCGCCCTCGGCAAGCGACCACTCAACGTGCTGCTTGGCCCAGCTGAGCATGTTATGGGTAAGCGGCTCGCCCTGCACCAAGCGCTCGGACAGTGCGCGAATGTGGCGGTTGAGCATGGGTACCTTTTTGTTGGACATGCGCCAACGGCAGACAAGCGCGGGCTTGTCGAGCGTGAACTTCTCGACCGCCTCCTGATTGGCGCAAAAGTCCTCGTACGCACGCTGATCCTCGGCATTGCCAAACAGCTCGGCATCATCCACAACGGCCATATCCAACCTTTCTCAAAAACATACACCGCACCGTTATACCCAAAAAAGCCGCCCGCACCAACCGGCGCCGACGGCAATAGATAGCTTTAGTTCGGGGCGAGCCAATACCACTGGTGGAGCACAAGCCAGCGAGCCGGCACCAAGTGCCTCAGGTCGCCGCGAAAGAGGAGCGACGCGTACTTCTGTACGCGAGCGACGGTTTGAGCGGCGAGATGAGGTGCTTGGGGTCGGCGCAGCGTCGAGCAGTTACGCGGTTTGGTAAAAACCGCGTAACGATATTAGTGCCTAAAATGCCTGGCACCTGTGAAGACCATTGCGATGCCATGCTCGTTGCAGGCCTGGATGCTCTCGTCGTCACGCTTGGAGCCGCCGGGCTGGATGATGCAGGTCACGCCGTGCGCGGCAAGCACGTCGACGTTGTCGCGGAACGGGAAGAACGCGTCGCTTGCACAGGCAAAGCCGCCCTTCTCCACGCCCTCGCGCTCGCAGAAATCCTCGGCGCGCTCACAGGCAAGCAGCGCGGAATCCACGCGGTTGGGCTGGCCGGGGCCCATACCAATGCCGGCCTTGCCCTTGGAGACCAGAATAGCGTTGGACTTGACGCCCTTGCAGACCTTCCAGGCAAACTCGAGCTCGGCCATCTCGGCGTCGGTGGGCTTGCGGTCGGTGGGGAACGTAAAGGTCGCGGGATCCTCGGTCACGTGGTCGACCTCCTGCACCAGCATGCCGCCGTCGATGGAGCGCAGCTCCACCTGGGCGCCGTGGTCCACGCCGCCGGTCGCTAACACGCGCAGGTTAGGGCGCTTGGCCATGCGCTCGAGCGCCTCAGCGGTGTAGCTCGGGGCGATGATGACCTCGACGAACTGCTTGTTCTGATCGGCAAAGTGCTCAACCAGCTCAAAGGGAACCTCGCGGTTGCAGGCGATGATGCCGCCGAAGGCGCTCTTGGGATCGCAGGCGAAAGCGCGGTCGTAGGCGGCCGTGATGTCCTCGGCAACGGCGGAACCGCAGGGGTTCTGATGCTTGAGGATCACGCAGGCCGGCTCGTCGAACTCGCGGACCAGGTTCCAAGCGGCGTCGGCATCCAGATAGTTGTTGTAGCTGAGCGGCTTGCCCTGGATCTGCTCGGAGCCCACGAGCGGGAACTGAGAGCTCGCGGTGTTCTCGCAGCCCTCGGCAAAGCGATAGACCGTGGCCTTCTGCTGCGGGTTCTCGCCATAGCGCAGGTCGTCGACCTTTTCCAGCGAAATCTCGAGCTTGGCAGAGGTGTCCGCCACGTCGCTTGCCTGGGCGGCAAGCCAACGGGAGATAGCCGTGTCGTAGGCGGCGGTAGTCTGGTAGACCTTCACCTGCAGGCGGCGACGGGTGGCAAGCGTGGTACAGCCGCCGGTCTCGTGCATCTCGGCCAGGACGGCGTCGTAGTCGGCCGGGTCGGAGATGACGGTGACGCTCGCGGCGTTCTTGGCGGCAGAGCGCAGCATGGAGGGACCGCCGATGTCGATGTGCTCGATGGCGTCCGCAAAGGTGACCTCGGGGTTGGCGACGGTCTTCTCGAACTCGTACAGGTTGACGACGACCAGGTCAATCAGCTTAATGCCGTGCTGAGCGGCCTCCTGCATGTGCTGCTCGGAATCGCGACGGGCAAGCAGCGCGCCGTGAACCTTGGGATGCAGCGTCTTGACGCGGCCGTCCATCATCTCGGGATAGCCCGTAAACTCCTCGATGGGGGTTACGGGAACGCCCGCGTCCTCGATGGCACGAGCCGTGCCGCCCGTAGAGATGATCTCGACGCCAAAGTCATCGACCAGCGTCCGTGCGAAATCGACGACACCCGTCTTATCGGTAACCGAGATCAACGCGCGTGCGATCTTCACATCAGATCCCATGCAGTCCTCCTGTCTGGTACGCCGCCGTGCTCTGTGAGTCGGTGATACGTCGATCTGCAGCGCTCGCGCAGCGGCATTGAAAATACTGATTCAATGTAGCGCATCAAGCGCATCGATGCACCCCGCAACGGGCGCATGTGCAGAAAAAGTTTGCGAGCAGAGGGGATGGGCACGGCACTGGGCACGGTGAGTTCATGGAACACAGGGGCACCATAATTAGATGCCAATGGCGTGGTAGAACTGTGCTCGATATGCATCCGCAAAAGAAAGAGGCACCATGGTCTCGCGGGTTCTCTACCGACCGTTTGATACCGAAGATTTCGACGCCATCGCGCTGATTCTGCAGCAGCTTTGGCATAACAACTCGGATAACGATGAGTACAACCGCTTGGAGGCCGCATGCGACCTTGCCTACTGCCTTTCGTCCTCGACGTTTTCGCAGGTTGCGGTGATTGACGGCGAGGCGCGTGGCATTGCGCTCGCGCGCGCAGAACAGAGCTCCGGCATCACCGTTAAGGAACATTGGATGGATACCGAACGCGCGCTGCTATCGCAGATGCGTGAGCTGGAGCCCGATGCCTGCGCCGAGTATCTCTCGTTTGTGCGCGCAACCATCCGAACCAACAACCGCCTGCTCGAAAGCAGCCCGTTGCCCCACGACAACGAGGTCACGCTGCTTGCCGTGGATCGCGACGTCCATGGCCTGGGTGTAGGCTCAGTGTTGCTCGATGCCGCGGTCTCGTACCTGTCCTCGCGCGGGGCGACAAGGGCGCACCTGTACACCGACTCCAACTGCTCGTGGAAGTTCTACGAGCTGCACGGCTTTAAGCGCACGGCCACGCACCGCGCCAACCGCGAAGAGCGCCGTCACGACATGCCGCGTGAAAGCTTTCTCTACGAACTCGACCTAACAGCCTAGCCCAAGCAGCCACACCTAGTCATTTAAGTCTGTCCCCAATGACTGATCCCCAACAACTAGTCATTTAAGTCTGTCCCCAATGAGTGTCCCCAATGAGTAGCCTTGGTGGTCTGCAAATAGCTGTGGTCAAAAAACATCAAATATGAGTACTGTTACCTTTTTAGTAGCAGCGATTCGGGGCATTTTTGATGCTTATAGGCATGACGACCAGCTGCACGAGCTGACGTAGCTCCTCAAATGTTCAATAAAATGGGCCCCTAACGAGAAGTGCTCTCATTAGGAACCCATTATTATGTGCAAACATATGTGACCAACGCAGCAACAGTACTCATATTTGGCATTTTTTGTCCACTGCCCCTTGCGCGAAGGTCCGCAGCGGAAAGTTTGGCCCGTTTCGATGCACAAAAATGGGATGAATCTTCCCTGGCAACCGCCCAGAAAGATCCACCCCAAAGCAAGCGCTCGCTAGAACGTTCCACCGCCGCCTCCGCCGACGCCGCCACCGCCGCCACCGGAAAAGCCGCCGCCGCTGCCGCCGCTCGAGCTATCGGAACTCGAAGCCAGCTCGCGGATGGTCTCGTGATACACATCGTTGAACGAATCGAGCGGAGACTCGTTGCCGTAGTGATGGTAATACCACCAGTAGCAGGGGTAGTTGTCGTAGAAGTCGTCGCTGTTGCGCAGGTCCGCAGGCACGGCCTCGGCCAGCTGACGCAACACTTCCTTCGAAACACCCAGGGCAACGCCCATCACCAGCAGCTTATTCCACAGAACCAGATCGCCGGGGATGGCCTCCTTCAGACGCGTAAAGTCCTCAAGCCAGTGCTTGAGAGCCTTGCAACGGGCCGCCACCTCGGCGCCCTCCGGCGTGTAACGGCGGAAGGTGCAGCTCAGGACAAAGCCCGCGATCGTGACGGGAATCGAGATCATAGCGGCACCGACGTTGGCATCCGCAAAGTCGGTATAGAACAGGGAGCCCAGAATGCCAAAAACGATGATGAGGCCAAGGACCAGGCCGGCCACCAGGGCGACAGTGCCGTCCGATGCGATAAGCTCGCGCGCCTCCAGCTTGCCCTTAACCGTGCTCTGATAATCCTCGAGCTTGTCGCCAACAGATGTGGTGCGCTCGCTAGCGTACTCCTCCAGCTCGCTAAACGTGCGTGAACGGACGCCGTCTTTATCGGGCTTAACGCCGGCGAAGAAGACCTTGAGCACATCGCGATCGATGCCGTCCTTCTTGGCAGCCTTCCAGGCCTCGTCGGTCACTGTGATGCGATACGTCTGCTCCTCTTTTTCGCGACGGAGCAGACCCTTCTTCTTGGTCTCGGTCGCTTCTTCCAGCTTGATCACGCGGTCGTCGGTGAGCTTCATAAGCGTGGCGATATATGCCTGATCGGGCACGTCGTTCCAGCTCATGAGAGCTGCAAGCACCGCGGGATGGTCGGCCGAGGGCACATCGCGGAAGTACTCGTCCTGGAAGAGCGGCTTGGGCTTGGGCCTGCGCAGCTTAAGCATCACGATCATACCGGTATAGGCAACCGCCACGACAACACACACCACGGCAATCGCGCCGGCAACCGCACGCGCGTGCTCACGGCGAGCGTTGGCCTCGTCGGCCCATTCCTTCTCTTCGCTCAGAATCGTCGACATGCGCTTTTCGCCCGAGACGGCAAGCTGCGGCACCCAGTCGCTGGGGAAGGCGATGCGTGCCTCGGCGAATTCGCCCTCATGCACGCAGGGAATGGTATAGGTGACCATGGGCTCGTCCGCATCGAGCGACACGTCGCCCGTCAGCGGGCCGTGGCCCCATGCGCGGAAGTTATCGCCCTTGACGGCAGCCGTCCCGGCAGCGGCATTTGCAAAGTAGACTTCCATCTCGACGTCATCGGAGTCCGCAGACCAGCCGTCACCCACAAATTTCCAGTAGAGCTCGGCGGTATCGGCCCAGTTCATAACCGCACCGGTCATGGAATAACTCACGTAGTAGATTGCGCTGTCGCCGCTCTCGTGGGGGCTGAACACCTTAATCTTTACGCCGTCGTCGGACTGTTCCACCGTGTAAACGCCGTCGTCGCCTTTGTTTGCGCTGTCGACCTTGTTAAACGCAGTGTCGTCTTCCTCGACGCTCAGCACATTGACGACCACCGAGCTGCCTTGCTGGTTAGAGCCTGTATTGATATCCCAATACACGCCGTTGATGTCGTCGTCGAAATCGAACTGGCGTCCCTCGACAACGGTCAGCGAGCCATCGGCCTCGACCGTGGCGCCGATATAGGTTTGGCTCATGGAGTAGCCGTCGGCATGGGCGGCGGCGGGCAGCAGCAACAGTGCGCACGTAACAAGCGCGCAGACGGAAGCGAATCGCGCAAATAGGCGGCGCTGCCGACAGGGTTTGGCAACGGGGGCGTTCATAGGCACATCCTTTGTCTGTGATACCAGTAGCGCTATTGTCCCACGTTTGCGCCCGTACGACACGACCATCTAGGCAAGCGGAGCGTCATTTGGGACAAAAGTCCTACCCAAGCCCGGCACTTGAGAATTGATCCATTGGGGACATTCTTAAACGACTAGTCATTTGGGACAGTCTTTGGCTGAGCCCGCGATCGGAGAAAGATACCACTTCATAGCTCCATCACAGGTGTAGCGGCTTTGTGTGGGTGCGGCGTGCGCTGATTGAGCCGACGAACGAGGGGCATAAAGCAGTTGAGCGAAAATGGTTTGCCCCTTTGCCGTTCGCTCGAGGATCATGTCCCCCTTTTCCGCGGAAACCCCGGCAGTTGCGAAGAGCTGCCGGGGTTTCTGTCGTTTGAGGGCTAGATTGATTGACGGCGATTAAGGCGCCGAGCCGGTGGTCCGGCACGCGCAACG
Source organism: uncultured Collinsella sp. (assembly GCA_934643145.1). Taxonomy (GTDB): domain Bacteria; phylum Actinomycetota; class Coriobacteriia; order Coriobacteriales; family Coriobacteriaceae; genus Collinsella. The sequence continues at coordinate 71,347 of CAKUBM010000003.1, forward strand.
CGCGGCCTCAGCAACTTGCAGGCCACGGCAGCGTCTCCCCCACCGCGCCCCGCGCTATACTCGTCCGCATGGACATCAACGCACGCAACATAGCAACACCCGCCGCCGACGCGCCAACGACGCCGGCCGCCCCCACCCCCGTCGTGGGGCGCTTTGCCCCGTCGCCCTCGGGCCGCATGCACCTGGGCAACGTGTTCAGCTGCCTGTGCGCGTGGCTTTCGGCCCGCGGCCAGGGCGGCAGCATCGTGTTACGCATTGAGGACCTGGACGATCGCTGCAAGCGCCCCGAACTTGCCGCCCAATTGATTGACGACCTGGCCTGGCTGGGGCTGGAGTGGGACGAAGGCCCCTACTACCAGCACGACCGCCTAGACCTGTACGAGAGCGCCTTGCGCCGGCTGAAAGACGCCGGCCTCACCTATCCCTGCTTTTGCACACGCGCCGAGCTCCACGCCGCGAGTGCACCGCACGCGTGCGACGGCACGCCCATCTACCGTGGCGCCTGCCGAAGTCTTTCGGCCGAGGAGGTGGCCCGCCGCAGCGCCCTACGCGCCCCGGCCACACGTCTGTGCGTGCCCACCGTCGACGACCTCGCAGACGACGTGATCGAATTTGTGGACCGCACGTACGGGGCCCAATGCGAGGCGCTCGCCACCGAGTGCGGCGACTTTTTGGTGCGCCGCAGCGACGGCGTGTTTGCCTATCAGCTAGCCGTGGTGGTCGACGACGCTGCCATGGGCGTCACCGAGGTCGTGCGCGGATGCGACCTGCTGGGGTCCACGCCGCGCCAGATCTATCTGCAGCACCTGTTGGGACTGCCCACGCCGCACTACGCACATATTCCGCTGCTCATGGCACCGGACGGCCGCCGCCTTTCCAAACGAGACCGCGATCTTGACCTGGGCGAACTCCGCGCCCGCTTTGGCACGCCCGAAACGCTGCTGGGCTGGCTCGCCGGGCAAACGGGCATCGCGCCGGGCACCACGCCGCGCTCTGCCGAGCAGCTGGTCGAGCACTTTAGCTGGGATGTTATCCGCGCGCATCGGGAGAACATCACTGTAACGGTCGAGTAGCCAGCCATCCCGCCTCTACGCAACATCCCAGGACTGGAGTTCGTCGCCCAGGCGAACGATGCAGTCGTAGAGCACGGTATGGCGCTCGGCCGGGTTGGCATCACGATGAAAATGCCCGTAGTACCAGCGCTTGTAGTCCAAGCGATCTTCCAGCTCATCGAAAAACGCCGTAAGCCGATCAACGGCGGGGAAATTCCAGCCGGGCGCCGGATAAAGCGTGGGCGAAAGCATGCGCGTAGAGCAGGTGTGGGTGATCACGTAGTCGACCTTCCAGCCCACGCTGTCGAGCTTTGTCCGCGCCTCCTCAAAGTTGCGCTCGTCCGGCAGCTCCTGCGGCCACCAGCTGGAATACGGAATGCGGTATTCCTTGTCCACGCTCGTGGCGCCGCCCATGGTAAAGACCGTTGAGCCGTCGAGCTCAAAAACCTCGCCGCGCGTCAGGCGCCGTATGGGCGAGGTGTCCGACAAACGCTGCGTCAGCCCACCGTGCCACAACTCCATGGGGCGCTCTGCCCAGTGGTCGAAACGTTCGTGGTTGCCGTCGACGAACAGCACGGTATAGGGGCGCGACTCCAGCCAAGCGATGTCGTCACATTCCTCGGCGGAGAAATCCCACGGAAAGCCAAAGTCGCCGGCAATGATGAGATAGTCGTCGCTCGTCAGGCTTTCCCCAAGTTCCCAATCGCGCAGCTTTTGCATGTCGAGGCCGCCGTGAATATCGCCCGTCACATAGACCGTCATCGGATTACCACTTCCCTGTAAGTCGCTAGCCCACATTCAGCACGATCACTAAGCCAACCGTTCCAGCCCTTCCATCCTTTAGGACCTACCCCTCGTTCTTCCATCCAAACGGGTCGAGCACCCAAAAAACCAGATCTAGCAGGCCGCCGGTCATCATGGCGCCGGCAAGGGCTATGCAAACGTGCAGGGAACTGGCGCTTCGAAGCACGTCGAACGGCCCCAGAACAGCCAGCAGCGCGACCGCTGCGACAGCTACGCACAGCACAAGGCACGGCCCCGTGTCCTTGACGTACTTCTTTGCGAGATGCTTGGTGTTATCACTCATCGATATCGAACTCCTTAGAGGGTCGTTGCTTTGATTCACACCGCCACGACAGAGCAAGGCGGCAGGTTAAGTGTCACATGTCGTGCGGACATCAATGGAGAAACCACCTGCTCGACCAACCTTTGACGCCGTTTTGCACCGGCATCACATCCCCCGCTATCGAGGTCTAATACTTTTTCCCGAGAAGTGAACGGCTGTTTTTGAACCCCTGAAACATTCGCATTTTTCGGCGGCAAAATCGCAGGATTTCAGCGCCGAAACCGCAGGAAACGGCGCTCCTAAAGTGTCGATGCTTCGGGGTCCGTTTTAGCTCGTTCACTTCTCGGGAAAAGCATTAGACCTCGCTGCTAGCTATCCAAAAAGACACCTCTCCCTTCCCCACCGCCACCCAAAAACTCATCCAACATTAATCTTGGCTCAAGAATCGCTTAATCTATAACCTGCACTATAGAGTTCGACCAAGGGCGGAGCGGCGCAACGCAGGCCGCCGAACGCAACGCTCGCGCCCGGGCAGATCGCCCGGCGTCGCGCCCATCGAACGAAAGGACAGGTCATGGACGACCTCGAAAAAGTTGAAACCATCCGCACCAAGTGCAACGTGAGCTACACCGATGCCAAGGCGGCGCTCGATGCCGCCGACGGCAACGTCCTGGATGCCATCATTTGGCTCAAGTCGCAGGGCAAGACCCAGACCACGTCGGCGCATGCCGCCACCGAGTCCGCGCCAGTCGATGAGCCCTCTGCCGAGATGGTCGCCGCGCAGGCAGCCTACGAAAAGTCGAGCGAAAAGACCGACTTCTCCAAGAAGATGGACAGCGTGTGGGAGTACCTCAAAAAGCTCTTCCGCCTGAGTCTGGACACCAAGTTTATCGCCACGCGCCGCGATGCCATCATCCTCAACATCCCCATCCTGATCCCCATCGTCGCGCTGTTTGCCTGGGGCGCCACGATATGGCTGATGCTGATTGGCCTGTTCTTTGGCATGCGCTACCGCATCGACAGCGACGGCGACGTGCCCGGCAGCATCAACAACCTTATGGATAGCGCTGCTAACGCCGCAGACGACATCAAGCAAAATCTCAACGACGACAAGTAATCGCGGACGGGGGCACGCATGGCACGGATCCTGATCGTAGAGGACGAGGAGAAAATCGCCCGTTTTGTGACGCTCGAGCTGGAGCACGAGGGCTACCAGGTGGAACACGCCGCCGATGGCCGCACTGCCGTGGACCTGGCGCTGGAGCGCGACTACGATCTGATTCTGCTCGACGTGCTGTTGCCGCAGCTCAACGGCATGGAGGTCTTGCGGCGTGTCCGCAAGCACAAGGATGTGCCGGTGATCATGGTCACCGCGCGCGATGCCGTGATGGACAAGGTGGCCGGGCTCGATGCCGGCGCCGATGATTACCTGACCAAGCCGTTTGCGATTGAGGAGCTGTTCGCACGGATCCGCGTGGCACTGAAGCGCTCGGAAGCCGTGCGAGCGGCTTCGGGCGTTGGCGGCGCCGGTACTGGGGCGGGCACGGCAGGCGGCGCGGGCGCCGGAGCCGCTGCGATGCCCCCGGTCGGCGACTCGACCCAGGCTTCCGCCGCGCCCTCCCCCGCCGCGCTCACCGTGGGCTCGGTCGCACTCGACCCGAACCGCCGCGAGGTCACAGTCAGCGGGTCGCCCATCGTGCTGACTGCCCGCGAGTTCGACGTCCTCGCCCTGCTTATGGCGCACGCCGGCACTGTGCTCACGCGCGAGCGCATCGCGCACGAGGCACTCGGCTACGAATACGTAGGCGACACCAACAACGTCGACGTGCACATCGCGCACCTGCGCGCCAAGATCGAGGACGCCGGCGGCGCCCGCATCATCCAGACCGTGCGCGGGGTGGGCTATGTCTGTCGCGCGTAACGCCGAGACCAAGCGCGTCACCTCCATCGCCCGCGCCATCAACTGGAGCTACATGTGGCGACGCCTGATGAGCTACGTTTGGCTGGACCTCTTGCTGCTGCTTGTTGCGGCGGCGATCCTCGTCTACGGATACAACCAGACGCTGGCCGACGGCGCGTTTACCGCAGGCTGGATCCCCAGCGCCACTATTCACGGCATGTCGCTCGCGCCCGCGCGCGACTGGAACCTGGCCACGCTCACCTATACCGTCGAACTCGCGCACACCATCAAGACCTTCCCCCTCGCGCAAGACCTCGTCGCGCTGTGGCCCCTCTATGTTGTCGTTGCGGGCGGGCAGGTCATCAGCGTGCTTAACATGCTCGGCGGCGCCCGCCGCGTGCGCCGCACCATGGCGCCGCTCAATGACTTGGCACTGCGCGTGGACGAGCTCGGCCGCATGCAGCTCGCCGGCGGCAAGATGGAAACGCTGGAGCAGGCCATCGAGCGTGCAAGCGTCGATTCACCGAGCGTCACCACCGGCGATGCCGACCTGGCGAGTATCGAGGTCGCACTCAACCGCCTGCTGCGCCAAATGCAAGAGGCCAAGCTGCAGCAGATGCGCTTTGTCAACGACGCAAGCCACGAGCTGCGCACGCCCATCGCGGTGATCCAGGGCTACGTGAACATGCTCGACCGCTGGGGCAAAAACGACCCGGACGTGTTGGCGGAATCCATCGCCTCGCTCAAGGCCGAAAGCGAGCACATGCAGGAGCTCGTTGAGCAGCTGCTGTTCTTGGCGCGCGGCGATGCCGGCCGCACCGTGCTGCGGCGCGTGGATACCAATCTGGCCGCACTGGTCGGCGAGGTGTGCGAGGAATCGCAGATGATCGATGCCGGGCATACGTACCGCTTGGCGTACGATGCCGCGCTTGTCGGCAACCCGCGCTGCAACGCGCCGGTCGACGTGGCGCTCGTGAAACAGGCGCTGCGCGTAATCGTGCAAAATGCCGCCAAGTATTCGGATGCGGGCACAACCATCACGTTTGGTGTAACGCCGGATGCGGGCACGGGCACGATCGACATAAGTGTTGAGGACGAGGGCATCGGCATGAACCAGGAATCCGCAGCTCACGCGTTTGAGCGGTTCTATCGCGCCGACAACGCACGCGATGCCGGCGCGCAGGGCTCGGGTCTGGGGCTCGCCATCGCCAAGTGGATCGTCGACAGCCACGGCGGCGTCATCGGTGTGACCTCAGTCGAGGGCGTCGGCAGCCGCTTTACGATTCGCCTGCCACGGTAAGGGGCGCCTCTCACGAATCGAAGGTGAATGGTTTTCCCGAGAAGTGAACGACTTATTTTGGACCCCTGAAGCAACCACACTTTTTGGCGCCAAAACCGCAGGAAAAACTCGATGAAACTGCAGGAAACGGCGCCCTTAAAGTGTCGATGCTTCGGGGGTCCGATTTTGCTCGTTCACTTCTCGGGAAAACCATTCACCCTCGATTTTCAACAGCCCACCAGGCGGCCGCGTGGCATAAAAATGGGGTAAGGCCACGCGGACTTACCCCATTTTTCGTTAGCTATGGCAGCTTGCGCGCTACTCGCGGCACAGGTGCACGGCGAAGCCGGCGAACTCGCGCTTAAAGTACACGAGCTTGGTGCCGCCGTCGGGCAGCAGTGCGCGCGACTCCTCATTGACCTCGAGACCGCGCTCGGCGAACCACTTCTCGGCCGCGTCGATGTCGTTGACGGCAAAGCCGATATGACCCTTGGTGCCGCGACCGTTCTGCTTCATGATCTCGACCAGCGAATCGTTGAAGTACGAAACCGGGGTCTCGATAACGGGCATGCCCATCATCGTCGAGAACAGCTCCGCGATCTCCAGGGCGTCGGCCGGGTCGGTGGCGTTGATGCCCACGTGGGCGACGCGCATGCCAAAGAGCTCGACCGGGTTGGCGTTCTGCTCACTCATACAGGTAGAGCCTACAGAGCCATGACGTCGAGGACGGCCTTCTCGGCAGCGACGCGGTTCATGCCGGTCATGAAGGGCACGCCGCTCACGTACGGGCAGGTGAGGCCCTCGGGGGCAACGGTGGTGGCGATCAGCAGATCGGCGCCCTCGTCGCAAGCGTCCTTGGCCTCGGAGATGGCGCACTGCACGATCTCGTACTTGTCGGCGTAACCGTTGGCGTCGAGCAGGGTGGCGACCTTCTGGGCAACGAGCGTGGAAGTAGCAGCGCCAGCACCGCAAGCCAAAACGATCTTCTTCATAGGTAATGTCTCCCTTCGAGGTTTACTTTAGCTAAGTGTACCGCAGCGAGCGATGGCGCTCGGCCTCGATGCACTTTTATGCCAGTTTGCTTGCGCGCTGCGTATAATACATCTAGTACATGTTGTCATACCGCTCGCCTTACGAGCGACTAAGGACTCTGAAATGCCCGATTCCCGCACCCTCTGGACCGCCGTCGTTATCATCTGTATCGCCGTGTCGGTGTTCTTTAGCATCAAAAAACGCACCACGTTCAAGCGCCTGCAGCAACTTATGGCCGCCAAGCAGTGGGACGAGTTCGACCGCCTGCTCGACGCCAAACTCACCAGCATGCTGTACCCGCGCTACAACCGCGACTACCTGCGCCTGAACTCCTATCTGCTGCGCGAGGACCACGAGCGCGCCGACGAGATGTTCGACCTGCTGCTGGGCCTCAACCTGCCCAAGATGCAGCGCGTCGACCTGGTGATCAAGGCCTTCAACTATTACGTTGGCCAGGAGGACCGCAAAAAGTCCAAGGAGCTGCTGCACGAGATCAAGGGCTTTGAGGGCGGTCAGGCCGAGACGGTCGCGCACGAGTGCCAGCTGATGTACGACACGATGATCCTCAAGCGCCACAACGACATCCCCGAGCTGGAGCGTATGCTCGAGGAGGCCGGCGACGACAAGGTCAAGGCTTGTCGACTGGAATACCTGCTGGCCCTGCAGTACAAGAACAAAGGCGACGAGACTAAGTTCCAGGAGTTCCTGGAAAAGTCGGGCCAGCACTCGATGGCCGTCAACGCGTAACGGACGGCTTGTGCTAGACTTTTAGTCTTACGGGGGCGTGGCGGAATTGGCATACGCAGGAGACTTAAAATCTCTCGCCGCAAGGATTGTGGGTTCGAGTCCCACCGCCCCTACCATATGATACTTACGGGTCCGTGTTCCTTTGGGATGCGGGCCCGTTTCTTTTGAATGCCGGTGGGACTCGAACCCGCGAGGGGGCGAGCGTTAAGCGGACGCGCAGCGTCCGTAGCGAGCCGGCGAGGGCGCCGGCAGGCGACCGAAGCCGGTGCGTATTTGCGCAGCAAATACGCAGACGTCCCACCGCCCCGCGCTTCTGAGAAGTAGCTAATTTGGGACGGGGCTAAAAAACTACTTTGATATCTTGGAAGTTGCGGTGGAATAGTTCCTGTTTTGGCCGTTTACCAGCACAAGCAGGAACTATTTCATCGCAACTTATATAGTTACTCCCACATTTTTCGATGGAAAAACGTGGTTGTCTCCCACATTTTCCGAGGGAAACGTTCGGACGACCTAACCGATATCGACTCAAGGAGTGTCCCAAGCTGCCGGCAGAAAAGGAACGTCCCCAGGTGCCGCTTTTAGAGGGTGCTGAGGTTTGGGGTCCAGGTGATGGTGGGGGCTTTGCCGTCGAGGGTCTCGTTGATGGTGGCGGCCATGCCGGCGAGCAGGCTGTTCTCACTTACGGTGAGCGTCTGGTAGCCACCAGCGCGCATGAGCTCGCGAATCACCACGGCGCCAGCGAGGATCACGCCCGCGCGCTTGGGCTGCACGCCCGGCAGCGCAGCGATGCCCTCCACGTCCAGCGTGGACATACGCTCGATGGCGGCCGAGATCTGCTCCATCGAAAGCTCGCGCAAGTGCACAAAGCTCGAGTCGTACGGCTCCAGCTCATGGACCAACGCCACGAGCGTGGTGACGGTGCCGCCCACCGCGACCAGGCGCTCGGCGCGCTCAAAGTCGCTGGGCAGGCTCTCAAAATAGGCAGTGAACTGCTCGCCTGCCCAGTCGGCGGCGGCCGCAAGCTCGCCCGTCGCAGGCGGCAGGGCCGAGAAGAAGCGCTCCGTCACGCGACGGCAGCCAATGTCCAGCGAGCGCGTGCCCTCCAACGCGAAGACCCCGCGCTCCGGTGCGTACACGCCCGTCGCGAGCTCCGTGGAGCCGCCGCCCGAATCGGCGACGATGATGCGCTCGCCGGCAAAGTCGTGCGCCACGCCAAAAAACGTCAGGCGCGCCTCGACCTCGCCCGGAATCACCTGCGGTTCGAGCCCCAGCTCGCGCAGGCCGTCCAGCAGCAGCGCGGCGTTGGACGCATCGCGCGCGGCGCTCGTGCACGTGGTGCAGATGCACGCGGCCCCAAAGTCGCGCGCCTCAGCCACGAACATACGGCACGCGGCGAGCACACGCTCGACAGCCGTCTCGCAAAAGCGACCCGTCGCGTCGACGCCCTCGCCCAGATCGGTAATCTCGGTATGCTTGGACGATTCCACAATCGCCCCGGCCTCGACCTGCGCCAACACCAGCCGCGACGACACCGTTCCCAGGTCGATCGCCGCCACCTTATATCGTTTGCAATTCGTCATTGCGGGCTCCCCTCCGGGCGCTACTCGCCGTTGGACACGACCGTCTGGCCCTCGACGCCGTTAAAGCCAAACAGCATATCGAGCGTCTGGATGTACCACGGCGCGTCCTTGCCGACTTCCTCGATCTCCTTGGCCACCTCGCTGGCCTTCTTGGCATTCGACGACTTCTTGCTCGACGACGAATCCGAATCGTCATCCAGACCCAGCACGTCAATCTTGGTCTCGCCGGGCATCACCAGGCCCAGGTCCTCGGTCGCCGCGTCCTTAATGCCCTCCTCCGAGAGCAGCTTATCGACGCTTTTTTGCAGCTCATCGTTGTATTGCTCGCGAATCTCGACCTGCTTGGCCAGGATGTCGCTCGAGCGCTTGGCCACGTACAGATCGCGCACAGGAAAATACAGGCTCACGAGCACCAGCGCCACGACGATACCGATGAACAGCCCACGCTGGGGTCCATGGGTAAAGTCGTAAATCGCTTTGACCACCGCGTTATCGTTGGCGTAGTGCATAAAGTCCGAGCCCGAAAGGCGGTTTGAGGGCCTGCTCGACTTGTCATGCGTTTGAGTCGTGGGGCGCTGAGCGTGCGCCGAGCGCGATGGATGCACCGGTTTGTCTGCCGAGGTATTCATTTGAGCACTGGGGCGCGAGGCACTTGCCGGACGCTGCGTCGAGCGATCGGCGCCGGCGTAGGCGGACCCGCCGAGCTGCACCGTACGTGCGCGACGGGACGACGGCTCGCGCGAACCGGCGGAATAGTACCTGTTGTCGTAAATCTGATCCATGTGCGCCTTGTGCGGTTGAGGTTTGTTTGCGCTAAGTATTCTAGTTATAGCACGAGCGCGCGCAACGCCTTCGCCAGCCTTTGCTCGACATAAAAAAGGCGCTGAGCCACACGGCCCAGCGCCCGATGGCGGCCAGCAAAAGTGGAGCGGAGCCGAGTCAACCCCGCCCCCGCAACAACACTTGTCTAGCGGATGTTGTAGAACGCGGTCTTGCCGGCGTAGCGCGCGCTGCCCTCGAGCTCGTCCTCGATGCGGATGAGCTGGTTGTACTTGGCGATACGGTCGCTGCGGCACGGGGCGCCCGACTTGATCTGGCCGGCGTTGACGCCCACGACCAGGTCGGCGATCGTAGAGTCCTCGGTCTCGCCGGAGCGGTGGCTCACGATGCAGGCGTAACCGGCCTCCTTGGCGGTCTCGATGGCCTCGAGCGACTCGGTGAGCGTGCCGATCTGGTTGACCTTGACCAGGATCGCGTTGGCGGCACCCAGCTCGATGCCCTTCTTGAGGCGCTCGGTGTTGGTGACGAACAGGTCGTCGCCCACCAGCTGCACCTTGTTGCCAATACGGCGGGTAAGCTCGACCCAGCCGTCCCAGTCCTCCTCGGCCATGCCGTCCTCGATGGAGATGATGGGGTAGGTGTCGACGAGCTTCTCCCAGTAATCGACCATCTGGGCGCTCGTGTACTCAACGCCCTCGCCCTTGAGCTCGTACATGCCGGTCTCGGCGTTGTAGAACTCGGTCGAGGCCGGATCCATGGCGTACATGAAGTCGACGCCGGGCTTAAAGCCGGCCTTCTCCACGGCCTTGGTGATGTACTCGAACGGCTCGGCGTTGGTCTTGAGGTTGGGCGCAAAGCCGCCCTCGTCGCCCACGCCGCCGCCCAGGCCGGCCTCGTGCAGCACGCCCTTAAGGGTGTGGTAGACCTCGGCGCACCAGCGCAGACCCTCGGCAAAGCTCGGGGCGCCCACCGGCATAATCATGAACTCCTGGAAGTCAACGTTGTTGTCGGCATGCACGCCGCCGTTGAGGATGTTCATCATAGGCGTGGGCAGCAGGTGTGCGTTGACGCCGCCCAGATACTGGTACAGCGACAGGCCCGCCGACTCTGCCGCAGCGCGGGCAACGGCCAGCGACACGCCCAGAATGGCATTGGCGCCGAGCTTGGTCTTGTTGGGCGTACCGTCGGCGGCGATTAGTGCGGCATCGACGGCGCGCTGATCGAAAGCATCGAGACCCACGACGGCATCGGCGCACTCGTTGTTGACGTGCTCGACGGCCTGCGAGACGCCCTTGCCCAGATAGCGGCCCTTGTCGCCATCGCGCAGCTCGCACGCCTCAAAGGCGCCGGTCGAAGCGCCCGAAGGCACCATCGCGCGACCAAAGCTGCCGTCCTCGAGCACGACCTCGACCTCGACGGTGGGGTTGCCGCGGCTGTCGAGCACCTCGCGACCGTAGACGTCCAAAATATCACTCATGTTGTCTCCCTCTCACTTGGAAACGTAGTGGATGCAAGCGACCGGCCGACCGTGCACCATCGGTGCGCCTCCGTAAGTTAGCCATGTCGCACTTTTTGCATTATGCCCTAAGTTAGCCGAGGGATACAATTATTTTTCGAAAAAATTAGCGGGAACGATGGGGCGTGTCAGCCCGTCGTTCCCGCAGTCTTACTCCTCCGCCTTGGCGGCATCCCACAGGTCGTTGAGGCCGTGGGTCGAAAGCTCGGCCAGATCCACGTGGGCGTCGGCGGCCATCTGTTCCATGGCGGCCCAGCGGCGGCGGAACTTTGCCGTGCTGGCGCGCAGGGCGCTCTCGGCGTCGATCCCCTCCTTGCGCGCGACGTTGACCAGGGCAAAGAGCAGGTCGCCAAACTCCATCTCGCGCTCGGGCGAGCCGGGCTCCTCGGCCTCAAACTCGGCGTGCTCCTCGGCGACCTCGTCCCACACGTCCTGGACCGTCTCCCACTCAAAGCCCACGGCCGCCGCCTTGCGCGACACCTTCTGGGCCTGCATCAGCGCCGGCAGATGCGTGGGCACGCCGTCGAGCAGGCCCTCGGGCGCGGCCTCGCCTGCTGCCACGGCCTTGTCCTTGGCAGCCTTCTCGGCAAGCTTGACCTCATCCCAGATCTTGAGCACCTCGTCGGAGCTCTCGGCATCCGCATCGCCAAACACGTGCGGGTGGCGGCGGATGAGCTTGGCGTCGATATCGCGTGCCACGTCGGCCAGCGTAAACTCGCCGGCGTCCGCCGCAATCTGCGCATGCAGCACCACCTGCATAAGCACGTCGCCCAGCTCCTCACGCAGGTGCGCCGCGTCATCGGCCTCAATGCAATCGAGCGCCTCGTAGGCCTCCTCGATCATGTTCTTGCCGATGCTCTGATGCGTCTGCTCGCGGTCCCACGGGCAACCGTCGGGCTGACGCAGACGCCAGATGGTCTGCACCAGATGCTGCAGCTCGGCCGACGCGTCGACCAGCGTGGACAGGTCGCGCGAACCCTCGGCATTTTGCTGAGCCATGTGCTGCGCCATGGTTACTCCTCCTCCAGGATCACGTGACGGAACGCACCGCCCTCGTAGATGCCGTAGCTGTGCGTGCCGTCCTTGGGGATGCTCACGCTGCCGGGGTTAAAGAGCCACAGGCCCGGGTACGCGGCGCTTTCCTCGTTAACCTTGATGTGCGTATGGCCGTAGACGAGCGCGGAGCCCTCGGGCAGCGCGGGCGCATGGTCGACGCTGTTGTGCATGCCGGCGCCAAAGACGTGGCCGTGCGTCAGGAACAGCTCGCGGCCGGTCTCGTCGAACAAGGTGGCGTAGTCGGCCATGACGGGGAAGTCGAGCACCATCTGGTCGACCTCGGCGTCACAGTTGCCGCGCACCGCGATGATGCGGTCGGCCAGGGCGTTGAGCAGCGGAATCACGCGCTTGGGGGCGTAATCGCGCGGCAGGTCGTTGCGCGGGCCGTGGTAGAGCAGGTCACCCAGCAGCACGATGCGGTCGGGGTTCTCGCGCTCGATGGCGGCGCACAGGCGCTCGGTCCAGTATGCCGAGCCGTGGATATCGGAGGCGATGAGGTATTTCATGGGGGTCCTTTCGGTGGGGTTGGCTGGGTTGGACGCGGCGTGTCGTTGGCCCGCGTTACTCAAATCGCAGCGCAGCGACTTGGGCTGCCTGCATCACGCGCTGGAGTGGCACGTCGTGCTCGCGGGCAAGGCGGGCGCAGTCCTCGTACTCGGGTGCCGCGCGTTCGCTGCCGTCGGGCAGGGTCGCCACTTTTACGGCCACCTCGCCCCAGGGCGTCGCCACCTGTTCAAAGCGACGCGGTAGGCAGACGCGCTCCATCACCTGGCGACGAATGCCGTTGGTCGTGGTTTCCAAAAAGATAATCGTCTGCAGACGCTCGATATCCTCGTGGGCGCAGATCACCTGCAGCTGCCAGCCGGGGCGGCCTTTTTTGCAGTAGAGGGGCAGCCAGTGTACCTCGCGCGCACCCGCCTCGCGCAGGCGGTCGGCGGCGTAGGCGAGCACCTCGGACGACGCGTCGTCAATGTCGCACTCCAGCTTGACAATGGTTTCGGGCGCATCGGTCTCGCGCGACAGCGGAGATGTACTTCCACGTTGCATACGGTCCGGATCCTTTCCGCACGGGCTCGTTTTGTTCATCCAAACGCTAGCACATCACGGGCGGCGCGGGGGCGGCATCCTCGGATGGACGCGACTTTCGTCCGTCCCCGCCCCCGCCCCCATCCAAACGTGTACGTCAGCCTCCAAACATGTCATTTTTTGTCGGTTTTGGAGGCTGACGTACACGTTTTGAGAGCGCAAGCGAGGCGCCACCGCACACCGTCCGCCCTTTCCGCTCGATTTCGACTCGCAGCATACCCGGCGCGTTGAGAGTCGCGCCGTTACAATGGAGCGGATTCGCCAAATGCAAAGGAGCCGCCATGTCCGCATGCCCGCTGGTCGACTGCCATACCCATACCTCGTTTTCGGACGGGCATGCCTCGTTTGAGGAAAACGTCCGCGCTGCTGCCGCCGCCGGATGTCAGGCCATGGTCTCGACCGACCACCTCACCCTGCCCGCCAGCATGGATGCCAACTGCGAGGTACAGGTTGTCGAGGGCGACTTGCCGGCACATCGCCTGGCATTTGAGGACGCTCGCAAGCTCGCCACGCAAATCGCGCCGGAGCTCACCTTTATCTATGGTTTTGAATGCGATTGGTACGAGGGCTGCGAGCCTTTGGTTGAGCGCTGGTCCGAAGGCGCCGTGGTGCGCCTGGGTAGCGTGCATTGGATCGGCGACCCCGGCGATATCATGGCCGGTGCCGCGGGCACGGCGGGAACGGAGGACGTCGCTCGCCCCGATACGCCTGATTCGCCCTGCGGTTGGATCGACGATGACACCAACCTGCATGTTTGGGAGAACCTGGGTGTGCGCGGCGTATGGGAGCGCTACGTCGACGACTGGTGCCGCGCCTGCGAAAGCTCACTCAACTTTGACGTGATGGCCCATCCCGACCTGATCATGCGTTTTTCGAAGGAGGGCTTCGCGCCCGACTTTGACCCCGCGCCGTTCTGGGGGCAGATGGCCGAGTGCGCCCACGATACGAGTCGCCGCGTTGAGCTCTCGACCGCCGCGCTGCGCAAGGGCCTCGACGACTACTATCCCGCAACCGGGCTGTTGCGTTGCTTCGCCCACGCCGAGGTGCCGATCACTTTTGGCTCGGACGCACATCGTGCCTGCGATATCTGCTGGAACATCCGCGAAGCCCAAGCCCACGCCTACGACTGTGGCTACCGCACCTTCGACATCCCCCACCCCACCGGCGAATGGGAATCCGTTCCCCTCTTCTAACCCATCCCCTTCATCAGTTGCGGTGAAATAGGGACTGTTTTGCCCGATGAAACGCTTAAACAGTCCCTATTTCACCGCAACTTCCATGAGACAAGGGTAGCTAATTTGGGCTTGACTTAGTGGCGGCGAGCGTTGAGTTCGCCGGCTAGTTCGTCGAGGGTGATGCCGTAGCGCTCGAGCGTTACGAGCAGGTGATAGATCAGGTCGCCGGCCTCGTAGCGAATGTGGTCGTGGTCGTTGTCCTTGCAGGCCATGATGACCTCGCTCGCCTCCTCGGCCAGCTTCTTGAGCAGCTCGTCCTCAACATCGGTCAGCAGACGAGCGGTGTAGCTCTCCTGCGGCGATGCGTCGCGACGACCGTGAATCACCTCGGCCAGACCCGTCAGCGTCTCGCCGATATTTCCATCCTGAACATCTGCGGTGCGTACACCCATAGCCCAATCCTTTCCGTTTTGCCGAGCGCCTAGTAGAGCGCTTGCCCTAGGCGAGTTTCTTAAAGAAGCAGGTACGGTTGCCGGTGTGGCAAGCCGGGCCCGGAGAGTCCACCTTGACCAGCAGCGTATCGCTATCGCAATCGGCCCAGAGCTCCTTGACCTGTTGCATGTTGCCGCTCGTCGCGCCCTTGTTCCAGAGCTCCTGACGGCTACGGCTCCAAAACCACGTGGTCCCGGTCTTGAGCGTCAGCCCCACCGACTCCTCGTTCATCCAAGCAACCATAAGCACCTCGCCAGTGTCATATTGCTGAACAACACAAGGAATCAATCCACTGGCGTCATATTTGAGCTCGGCCGCAGTTGTCACTTGCTCCATCTAGAAATCCAATCTCACGGGAATTCCCTGCGATGCCATATATTCCTTCACTTCGCGAATGCTGAAGGTTCCAAAGTGAAAGACGCTGGCTGCCAGCACGGCGTCGGCTTCGCCCTCGATCACGCCCTCGGCAAAATGCTCGAGCGTGCCCACGCCACCGCTCGCGATGACGGGAATCGGCACCGCGCGCGCCACGGCGCGGGTGAGCGCCAGATCGAAGCCGGCCTTGGTACCATCGCGGTCCATGCTGGTGAGCAAGATCTCGCCGGCGCCGCGGCGAGCCGCCTCCTCGGCCCACGCCACCGCATCGATACCCGTGGCGTTGCGGCCTCCTGCGGTAAAAACCTCCCACTTGTCGGCATTCGGCTGCCCAGGCAGGCCGACGCGCTTGGCATCGATCGCCACGACCACGGCCTGGCTGCCAAACGCCGCGGCAGCTTGGCTGATCAGCAACGGGTCGCGCACGGCGGCAGAGTTGAGCGATACCTTGTCGGCACCGGCCGCCACCATGGTTCGCATGCCCGCCAGGTCGCGGAAACCGCCGCCCACGGTATAGGGAATAGCGAGCTCCTCGGCCGCGTGCGCCGCCATCTCGATGGTCGTCGCGCGATTGTCGCTCGTCGCGGTAATGTCCAGGAAGACGACCTCGTCTGCACCCTCGCGGTCGTAGGCACGGGCAAGCTCCACCGGATCGCCCGCATCGCGCAGGCTCACAAAGTTGACGCCTTTGACCACACGGCCGTCCTTGACGTCTAGACAGGGAATCACGCGCTTGGTAAGCATGGGCTACTCCTCCCCTCGGGCGGCGGCCAACGCCTGTACCAGCGTAAAGTTGCCCTCGTAGAGCGCACGGCCGGTGATGGCACCTTCAATCGCGCCCTCGCCCACCGCGGCCAGCGCGCGGATGTCGTCGAGCGTCGAGATGCCGCCCGAAGCCACGACGGGAAATCCCGCGACCTCGGCCACATGGCGATACGCCGCCACATCGATGCCTGTCTGCATGCCATCGCGCGCGATGTCGGTATACACCAGATGCTTAAAGCCCAGCTCGGAAAGCTGCGCCACGGCATCGTCGAGCGCCACACCCGCACCGTCGCGCCAACCGTTCACCTTGACCTGGCCGTCACGGGCGGCAATATCTGCCACCAGCAGCTCGCCAAAGCCTTGGGCCGCCACCTCGGCAAAACCCGGCTCAGTCACCAGCACGGTGCCCAGTGCGATGCGACGCGCGCCGTAGCCGGCCAGCTCGTCGATGCGCGCGAGCGAGCGAACGCCGCCGCCCACGTCCACCGACAGACCGTCGACGCCGCAGATGGCCTCGATCGCCGCCGAGTTGGCAGCGCACGCGTCCTCGTCCTCGCCAAAGGCAGCGGACAGGTCGACGACGTGCACCCAGCTCGCACCCTGCTCGGCAAAGGAGCGAGCAACGGCCACGGGGTCGTCGGAATATACCTTGCAGCGGCTCCGGTCGCCGCGCTCCAGGCGCACGACCTTGCCGCCGATCAAATCGATTGCGGGAAACAGGATCATCGGCCAGCCTCCTCGACGATGTTGACGAAGTTCTTAAGGATGCGCTGACCAAGCGCAGAGGATTTCTCGGGATGGAACTGACAGCCCCACACGTTGCCGTGACGCACAATGCACGGGAAACTCCGCGTGTAGTGCGTGCACGCCAAAACATCAGCGGCATCGGCGTCGTCGGCCACCGCGTAGCTGTGGGTGAAGTACATGTTGGCGCCCTCGGCAAAACCGGCGAGCAACGGATCGGCCGCGCCGGCGGGCGTCATGTGCACCTGGTCCCAGCCCACGTGCGGCACCTTCAGGCGACTCGACTCCAGGCGCGTGCACGAACCGCGCATGATGCCCAGGCCATCGACCCAGGGGCCGCCAGACTGCTCAGGGGTGCTGCCGTCTGCAGCCATGCCCTCGTCCGCAGGCACGCCCTCGTTGCCGCGCTCAAAAAAGAGCTGAAGGCCCAGGCAGATGCCGAGCAGCGGAGTTCCGGCGGCGACGGCATCGAGCACGGCCGCCTCCTCGCCGCTCTGGCGTATAAAGGCGATCGCGTCATAGAACGCGCCCACGCCCGGGATGACCAGGCCGTCGGCGTCGCGGATCTGCTCCGGATCATCCGACGTACAGGCGGCGGCACCGGCGCGCGCAAGCCCGCGCACGACGCTCGACAAGTTGCCCTTGTGGTAGTCGATCACCACGATCTTCGGTTCGCCCACGCGACCCCTCCTCCTCATCTTGTCCGAAAACCACCACAAAGGGGACAGACACCTTCGTGGTGGTTTCTGCCTTTGTAGCGGTTACAGTGAGCCCTTGGTGCTAGGGATGCCCTGCACGCGGGGATCGAGCTCGCAGGCGTGGCGCATCGTGCGGCCCACGGCCTTAAAGGCGGCCTCGATAATGTGATGCGAGTTGCCGCTCGCCAGCTCGCGCACATGCAGCGTGAGCTTGGCATCGCGCGCGAAGGCGTAGAAGAACTCGACCGCCAGCTCGGTATCAAAGCTGCCCACGCGCTCGGTCGGCACGGGCAGCTCGCAGTAGGCCTGCCCGCGGCCCGAAATATCAACAGCAGCCATCACAAGCGTCTCGTCCATGGCGATCGCCGCGTCGGCAAAGCGCGTAATGCCCGCCTTGTCGCCCAGAGCCTGGCAAAACGCCTCGCCCAGCACAATGCCCGTGTCCTCGACGGTGTGGTGCGCATCGACCTCCACGTCGCCCACCGCGTGCACCGTCAGATCGAACAGGCCATGACGGCCAAAGGCGTTGAGCATGTGGTCGAAAAACGGTACGCCGGTCGAGATATCGCACACACCGGATCCATCCAGGTCGAGCTTGACGACAATGTCGGTCTCGCCCGTCTTGCGGGTTACCTCGGCATAGCGGTCCATCTACATCTCCTCCTTCACCAGCGCGGCAAACGCGGCCAGCACCTCGTCGTTTTCCTGCGGGGTGCCCACGGTAATGCGCAGGCAGTCCGCGAGTCCCGGCGCGTAGCTAAAGTCGCGCACCAAAATTGAATACTCGTCGCGCAGACGCTCGCGCACGCGCGTGGCATGCGGCGTGCGCGCGAGCACAAAATTCGCCGCGCTCGGCCATACCTCCACGGGCAGGCCCTCGGCAGCCATTGCGCGCAGGGCGCACAACTCGCGCTCGCGCTCGGATGTAACTTGCGCCACCACGGGTGCATACGCATCGCGGGCACGCACGCAGGCAAGCGCTGCGGCCTGGCTCAGCACATTGACCGAATAGATCTGGCGAATCGCCGCGAACACGTCGATGACCTCGGGCGCCGCGATCACGTAGCCCAGGCGCGTGCCGGCGGCGCCAAACGCCTTGGACAGCGTATGCAGAATCACCAGGTTTGGATGCTCGGCGATAAGGCCTTGCGCCGTGGTTGCCGTGCCAAACGAATCGTCGGCAAACTCAACGTAGGCCTCGTCGACCATGACCATGCCGGGGCAGGCATCGCACAGGGCAGCGACAAAGTCGAGCGGTGCCACGTCACCCGTGGGATTGTTGGGCGAGGTCACGATCGACAGATTGCACTCGGGCGCCGCCGCGAGCACAGCTGCTTGGTCGAGCTCAAAGGTCGCCGGGTCGCGCCATACGTCGCGCACCTCGGTCTGACAGAGCGACGCAAAGAACGCATACTCGCTAAAGCACGGCGGGCAGTTGAGCAGGGTCCGTCCCGCGCCGCCAAACGCCAACAGGTAGTTATAGAGCAGCTCGTCGCCGCCGTTGCCCACGCAGACATTCTCGCGCGTCACACCATGCCAAGCAGCCAGCTCGTCGCGCAGGTCGTTCGACATGGGATCGGGGTAGCGGTTGAGCGGCGTAGCAGCCAGGGCAGCGTCGACCGCCTTGCGCACGCCGGCAGGTACGGGATAGGTGTTCTCGTTGGCCGAAAGGTTGATGCGCGTGGGCGTAAAGTTGGGATCGTAGGGCTCAATGCCGGCCAAGTAGGGCTGGACGAGCTCCTTCATGCGCGGCGTGAGTTCGGCCATATTAGGCCTCCCCACCGGTCACACCGGCGCCATCCGCGCCCGCAGCCGCCGTCAGGTCCACGCCCTCGGCAACCGTCGCCACGGCGTCGCCCGGCCAGGCAACCTTAGTCAGGTCGGCCGCGGCCAGCGACTCGGCACTCACGGCATCCTCGCCCTGTTCCAGCACACGGCGACGAAGAGCGGCGGAAAGCGCGTGTGCCCACAGGCCCTCGGCCTCGGCCAGGCGCTGCGTAGCAGGGGCGTCGGAGAGCAGACCTTCGGGCGTATAGCAAATGACGCTCGAGCGCTTAACGAACTCTTCGACCGAAAGCGGGTTGGAGAACATGGCCGTACCGCCGGTCGGCAGCGTGTGGTTGGGGCCGGCGACGTAATCGCCGAGCGGCTCGGAACTCCAAGCGCCCACAAAGATGGCGCCGGCGTTGCGAATGCCGCCGAGCAGGCCCATCGCGTCCTTGCAGTGCAGCTCAAGGTGTTCGGGTGCCACGGTGTTCACGGCCTCGACGGCGGCAGCCATGTCGGCGGCAACCACGATGGTGCCCTCGTTATCGAGCGAGGCGCGCGTGATCTCGGCGCGCGGGGACTGCGCCACCAGAATGTCGATACCCGCCTCGACCTCGCGCGCAAACTGCTCATCGCAGGTCACCAGATAGCAGGCGGCCAGCGGATCGTGCTCGGCCTGAGCCATCAGGTCGGCTGCGACCACCATGGGCTTGGCCGTAGCGTCAGCCAGTACGCAGACCTCGGACGGGCCAGCGACCATGTCGATGCCCACATCGCCCGACACGATCTGCTTGGCCGCGGCGACAAAGGCGTTGCCCGGGCCGGTGATCTTATCGACGCGCGGAATGGTCTCGGTGCCGTACGCCAGCGCGGCCACGGCCTGGGCGCCGCCCACCATATAGATCTCGTCCACGCCGCCGAGCTTGGCGGCCGCAAGCGTATAGGGGCTGATCAGGCCGTCCTTTTGCGGCGGAGTCACCATGACCACGCGCTTAACGCCGGCCACCTTGGCCGGAATCGCGTTCATGAGCACGGTTGAGGGATACTGCGCGCGGCCGCCCGGCACGTAGATACCGGCCGCGGCAAGCGGAGTCACCTTAACGCCGAGCATCGTGCCGTCCGCGCGCGTGGTAAACCAGCTCTGCTCGACCTCGCGCTGGTGGAACTCGCGAATCTGGCGTGCAGCCTTCTCGAGCGCGGCGACAAAGGCCGGGTCGAGACCTTCGAGCGCGGCATCGATTTGCTCTTGCGGCAGACGGAAGCTCTGCAGCTCAACGCCGTCAAAGCGCCGGCAATAGTCGCGCACCGCGGCATCGCCGTTAGCGCGCACGTTGACCACGATATCGCGGGCGGCATCGACGATGTTTTGCGGCAGCACGCCCTTGCGGTTGAGTTGGTTGGTAACGAGGCGCTCACCGGGAGCAAGCTTGATGGTCTTCATATCGGTATCCCCTATCGGTTGAGGTTGCGTTTGAGAAACGTGAGACCGGGCAGCAGTGCCAATCGGCCCGCGGCGCGGACATGGGGGCGCCCGTGCGCGCTCGCGCTATTGTGCCAAGCCCGCGACGGGCTCAAAATGCTTGTCTTTCACGGCAGCCGCCAGGCGATCGGCCAGGTTACGCACGCGCGGATCCAAGCGCGCCGCACCCGGGTTGACGAAGAAGCGGGCCGTGCAGTCCATGATGCGACCAGTGATGACCAGGTCGTTGTCGCGCAGGGTCGCGCCCGTGGCGGTAATGTCCACGATACGATCGGTCATGCCGACGATGGGGCCCAGTTCAATATTGCCGTGCAGAGAGACGATATCGGCATTCACGCCGCGCTCGGCATACCAAGCGCTCGCGATGCGCGGGTACTTGGTGGCCACGCGAAGCGACCCGCGGCGGGCATAGTTGCGCTCGGCCTGGCCGGCGCGCCACGCGGGCTCCGCCTCAATGAAGGTGCACAGACCGTAGCCCAGATCGACGAGCTGCAGCAGGTTGAGGTCTGCCTCAATGAGCGAGTCCCAGCCGCAGATGCCGCAGTCGGCACCGCCGCAGCCCACAAAGGCGGGCGCGTCGCTGGGGCGCACAATGACAAACTCAATATCGCCAACCGCACCCTCGCCGGCACGCGTGTCGCGGCCGCGCACGATCAGGTGACGACCGGGGTCGCGCAGCTCGGAAACGTCCAGGCCCGCAGCTTCGAGCACGTCGAGGGTGTCGGCCTTGAGCGAGCCCTTGGGCACGGCGATGCGCAGCGGACCCTCGGCGCCACGGCCCGCAGCATGGTCGCCATCGGAAGCGGCATCCTCGGCCGAGGTGCGCGCGGCCTCCAGGCGCTCAAGCGAAAAAGCGAAGCCCGCCGCCGGCACCTCGATGCCGTCGCCAAACGCGCCGGTAAAGATGGAATCGTAGCGACCGCCCGAGCCGACCGGATCGGGCAAGCCGCCGGCATAGGCCTTAAAGACCAGGCCCGTGTAGTAGTCGAAAGAATTCATGATGGAGAAGTCGAAGGACAGCACCTGGGCGTCCTCGGGAGTCAGGCCCTCGACCAGGGCGCGCAGCTCACGCGTGAGTGGCGCGACGATACCGGCGGCCACCAGCAATGCGTCCACGCGATCGAGCACCTCGACTCCGCCGTGCAGACGCGGCAGCTCGCTAATGGCAGCCTTGACGGCGTCGGTCTCATCGCTTGCCGCCACGCGGGCATCGAGACCCACAAAGTCGTTGGCGTGCACGCAGCGCAGGGCCTCGGCAGCCAGCTCGCGATCCTCGCACGCGGCAAGCAGTTCCTTAAACGGGCGCACGCTACCTGCGATAATGCGCGCATCGGGCAGTGCCAGCTTGCGCACGGCCTCGGCCACCAGCGAGACAATCTCAACATCGCCCGCAGTATCGCCCGCACCGATGAGCTCAAAGCCCAGCTGCGTAAACTGGCGCGAGCCGCCGGCATTGCGCTGGCACTCGCGAACCACCGGCGCCTCATAGCGCAGGCGCAGCGGCAGGTCGGCCGCACGCATGCGGGTCGAGACTAGACGCACGATGGGCAGCGTGTTGTCGGGGCGGACCACCAGCAGGCGGCCGTCGTCATCAAAAAGCTTAAACGGTGTGTCCGCAATGCGGCCGCCCTCCTCGAGCGAACCCTTGTCCTCGAGCAGCGGCGTCTCGACCGGCAAATAATGATGCTCCCTAAAGCAGCCCTTCACCGTCAGCGCAATCTCCTCGCGCGCCTGAGCCTCCTCGGGCAATATGTCCCGGAATCCCCACGGTGTGGCCGTCATCTGGTGAGCCTCCTCATGCTGTGTTTCATATAGAACAGAAGACCGGCATAGCTCCGCCGGTCTTCTGGGTACTTTAGCATACTAGAGTGCTTGCGGGGAGAATCCGTGCCCGCCACTCACACCGTATTCATTTGGAAACATAGGAAAGCACGCCCCACTTTGAGCCGCCATTCCGGGACATGCTTTCCGCCAGACGTTCATTGGGAAACTGCATCCCACTTTCAGGCCGAAGAACGGGACGCATTTTCCCAACCAGCCTCAACGGGAAAATGCATCCCAATTTCTAGCCGGAAACCGGGATGCACTTTCCGCCTGAAGCTCAACGGGAAAACGCATCCCGGAATCGAGGCTCAAACTGGGATGTATTTTCCGAACGAGCACTTAGCGGAAAGTCTGTCCCGGAATCTGCATCCGGAATGGGACACACTTTCCGAAAGAGGCCCCTAGCGGAAAGCCTGCCCCAGAATGAGCCCTCAAAATGGGACGCACTTTCCGCTTGTGCCCGCAACGCAAAAAGGGCGCCCGCGCGAATGCGGACGCCCTTGTGTGGGGTCGAGATATCAACCAGCCAAGATATCCGAACCTGCGACCAGCTCTTAGTAGTCGAACTGGTGGTAGTAGCGGCGGTACTTGAGGTTGTGCTTGGTGACCAGCTCGTAGTTGCGCGCGAGGCGGTCGGTGGTCAGCGCCGACAGGATCCAGGGGGACACGATGACGCGGAAGTCGTCGTCCAGGCCCGGGATCGCGTACTCGGCGGTGTCGATGATGACGTAGTCCTCGTCGCCGGTCACGCCGCTGGTGAGGAAGGCGCGGACGCGCTCGTCCAGGGCGCGGCACTCGTCCTCGCCCATGAACAGGAACACCGGGACGCCGGGCTCGAGCAGCTCGAGCGTGCCGTGGAAGAAGTCGTGCGAGGTGATGTGGCGGATGCGCTTCCACTGCATCTCCTCGAGCAGGCACATGGAATAGAGGATGGTCTCGCCCCACAGCGCGCCCGAGCCGATGAACATGGTGTAGTCGGCAAGCGCGTACTTGCGGGCGAGCTCCTCGGCGCGCGGCTCGAAGCGCTTGCGGATGTCGAGCATGTCCTTCCAGACGTCCCTCGTCTGCTCGATGAACAGGTCGAACTTGGGGAAGCAGCCGCGGCGGTTGAGCAGGCGCAGGCCGAAGCAGTCGGCGAGGTAGTAGCCCTTCTCGCAGCCGCCGGCGCCGTGGTCGGAGGCCATCATGACGCAGTTCTCGGCGCCCACGGCCTGCCCGATCTTGCCCTCGGGGTTGGTCATGGCGTAGACGCGCACGCCCATGGTCTTCATCTTGCCGATGGCCTCGAGGACCTCGGGGGTGGTGCCGGACTCGGAGGCGGTCAGCACGACGGAGCGCTCGGTCATGCGCTTGTGGCCCATGACGTTCCACTCGGCGGCGTGGATCAGGTAGACCTCGAGGTCGCGGTCGCCGAACTTGTTCATGAGGTACTCGAGCTGCATGAACTCGTCCCAGGTGCCGCCGACGCCCATCAGGAAGACGGCGTCGTAGCCCTCCTCGTGCACGCGGTCGGCCAGGGCGGTCATCCTCTTGCCGGCCTCGTAGACGTTCCTGCCGTCCTCGAGGTAGCCCTCCTGGTCGAAGTGCACGATCTCGATCTTCTCGGTCTCCTTCATGTGTGTCCTCCCATCACATGTGCACGATTCTATACATCGCGCTTCTTGCTGATACCAATTATAGCCATACGTTTGCGCGTTATTTAATACCAATCCAAACTCACGAGGATTTGCGGCGAACGGTCGATTTCACCACCCGAGTGGTATTACAACGCCCTGAGTTGTCTAATTCGAGCATCGCAGCCGACGGATGCTCCACAACTCACCGCCCAAAAGCACGTTGCGCCGAAACCGCCCAAGCGTTTCCGGCGCAACCGCGCAGCCTCGTTATTCGGCTTCCATCTCCGCCGTCACACGGCGATACATCTCAATAACCTGGGTCGTCGCCTTGGACGGGTCCTGATAGTAGCGACCGTCGCACGTCTCGGCCGAAGCATAGCCCGTATAGCCGTGACGCATGAGCGCCTCGAGGTCGGCGCGCATATCGCGCTCGCCGTCGCCCCAGGCAAGGTGCGTCGTGCCGCCGCCCACATCCACAAAATGGGTGTGAACGATCTTGTCGCCCAAAACCTCAAAATAGCTGTCGATCGTGTCGCCGGCAACCTCCATGGCGCCAAAGTCGATGCAGGCCTTCAGGTTGGGACGGTCGACATCGGCCAAGATGTGCGCCACGTCCTGCGCGGTGTTAACCAGCACGGACTCCGACGGCTGCAGCGCCTCGAGCGCCACGCGAATGCCGCGCGTATCGGCGTAATCGCACACCGAGCGCAGCATGGCCACGCTGCGAGCCCAGGCATCCTCGGCCGGCTCATCCAGATAGGCCCAGCCGCTCGTCACCAAAATCTGCGGCGCACCCAGCTCGACGGCAACATCGATAACGTTCCTAAAGTAGGACAGGATGCGCTTCTGACCGGCCTCGCCACGCACGGCAACGTTCCACGGCTTGGGGTTGTTCTGCTCGGGGCAGACGCACACGATCTTGATGCCGTACTGGGCGGCCAGGTCGCGAATCTTGTCCACCGAATCGTGCTCATGGCAATCCACATACAGGTGCATCGAGCCAGTCCACAGCTCGATATTGCGATAACCGGCCTCGCCGGCAGCCTTAAAGAACGTCTCGATGCTGTAATAACGATGGTTGATGTTCATGAGCGAAAGCTCGGGTACGGCCATAGCCCTCCCCTTTCGTACAAACTTGGAAAAAACAGGGGGCCGCCGCACCTGCGACAAGCCCCCAAAGATCGACGCTACCGTTAGACGCGATGGAAGCGCGATGTAAACATATTAGGCAAGCACGCCAAAGTAGGCGCCGATGATGCCCACGACCATGGTGCAGAGGATCAGGACCATCGGGTTGATCTTCTTGGAGAGCAGCCAATAGTAGAGCCAGAAGGCGGCCATGCCGAGCATGCCGGGCATGATGCCATCCAGGATGTCCTGGAGGGTCTGGGCGGAGTCGCCCTGGCCGATGGCGATGGGCATCGAGGCCCAGAACATGTCCTTGCTCATGGCACCGACGACCATGACGCCGACGATGCCGACGCAAGCCATGATCTTTTGCATCAGGCCGGTCTTCTGAGCCTCGTCGAGGAAGCCGATACCCAGCTCATAACCCTTGATGGCGCCAAAGATACGAATCAGGAACGCCGGGATGTTGTAGATGAGCAGGAAGGCGATGGGGCCAAAGGCGTTGCCGGCCTGGCACAGGCTGATGCCCACGGCAGCGGCGACGACGCGCAGGGTGGACAGGAAGAAGGAGTCGCCCAGACCGGAAAGCGGGCCCATGAGGGCGGCCTTGATGTCGTTGACGCTCTCGGGCTCGACCTCACCGCGAGCAACCTTCTCCTCCATGGCCATCGCGATGCCGCCCACGAAGGGAGCGAGCTGCGGGGTGATGTTGAAGAATGCGCTGTGGCGATGCAGGGCCTCGGCGTAATCGTCGGGACGGCCGGCGTAGATCTTCTTGAGCATGTTGGCGACCATCAGGCAGAAGGCGATGTTCATCTGCTTGTAGTAGGTCCAGGAGAACTCCATGCCCAGAGCGCCGGTGTTCAGAGAGCTCTTAATGAGGTCGGAGCGAGTAATCTGGTTCTCGGAATTAGAAGTCATCGTCCTCATCCCCTTCCACAGAAAGCTGGGGCTGGGCGCCACCGAGGCCCAGCAGGTCGAACTTGTCGATGCCGATGATGATTGCGATCAGAGCGACACCGAGGACGGGCACGTTGGCATAGGAGCACAGCAGGAAGCCCAGGAAGTAGAACGGCACGAGCTGCTTGGTAAGCACCAGACGGCCGAGCATTGCGAAGCCCATGGCAGGCAGGATGTTGGCTGCGACGCCAAAGCCATCGAGGACGAACGTCGGGATGAAGTCGAGCAGGCCCTGAACGGCGTCGGCACCCAGATAGAAGGAGACAGAGCACAGGAAGAAGGCAAGGGCGACGATCACGAGGCCGATGATCCAGTGCATGGCGTAAATGCCCTTGAGGTTGCCCTTGCTGGCAAAGACGTCGGCGCGGTCGACCAGAAGGGGCATACCGGCGTTGACGACGTTCTTGATGGCCAGGCACAGGGTGGCGATGGGCATCGCGAGCGCGATGGCGGCCTCGGTGCTCTGGCCCAGCTGGATAGCGAAGGCGCAGGCGAGCACGCCGCCGATCGTCTCATCGGGCGGCACGTAGGCGCCGATGGCGATAGAACCCATGAAGAGCAGCTCGAGGCTCGCGCCGATGGCGAGGCCGGACTGCAGGTCTCCGAGCACTATGCCCACGAGCGGGCACAGGACGATCGGACGGAACGCATAGAGCGTACCGAGCTGATAATCGAGCTTACCGAAGGCAGCGATAAGTCCGATGAGGATCGCTTGAACAAGCATTGTTCCTCCCTTTGATCCCTCTTGGATCTGCGCGGCGATTACCGACTTGTCAGCGCGCCCTTTTCCATGCCGACAATCGCTTGCCCAGACCCAGCTTGTACCGGTGTGCTGTTAACACCTAAACCGGTACAAATGATTTCATACCAATTATATAGTCATGCGGAAACTATTTAATACCAATCGCTCAACGGGCAGGTACCCCCGGTGAACGGTAGGCGGGCTATCGGATAAAACGTTTAGCCGGTACACCCACCGATGGGACGGCGCCGTGCACGCCGCCCCGTGGTCCTCAATTAGAGGGCGCTTACGGCGTCGACCTTGGGGTCATCGGCCAGAGCGCGAATCTCGACCTCGATACCGCGGCCGGCGAGCTCGCGAATGTCCTCTTCCTCGGCGGCGGTCACAAAGATCTGACGGGAGATCTTGCGGGCGTCGGGACGCTGCTCGTCCTTGGACTTGGTGTTGCCCAGGTTGATGGAGGTGATCTGCGGGCAGCCGTCGGCGAGCTGCTTGGCCTCGGCAATGCTGGCGACGCAGATGATCATCTTGTACTTATCGGTCACGCCGGAGTTGATGGCCTCGATGGCGTGCTCCATGTCCTTGATGACGAGCTTGGCATTGGCCGGCTTGCCCATCTTGAGCGTGGTCTTCCAGACGGGATCGTTGGCGACCTTATCACCGACGCAGAAGATGCAGTCGGAGCCCAGGCCCTGAACCCAAGAGACGGCCACCTGGCCATGAAGCAGACGATGGTCGACGCGAAGCAGTTGAATCATGATTGACCCCCAAAGGTCTCATGCCGGAAACCCGGCGCTGTTAATAGCAAGACGGTGACTAGAACTCTTCCTCGTCATCCGTATCGGTCAGCAGGTCGTTGACAAACTTGACGCGCGTGTCGTCGGCAGCGAGGATCTCGCGGATGACCTGGTCAGCAGGAGCCTCCTGGTCGGAGAACAGCAGCTGGATCAGCAGCGGCAGGTTCATGTTGGCGATCAGGTAGGTGTTGGGACGCGTCTGGACGATCTTGGTGAACTCGTTGTTGACGCTGCCGCCAAACAGGTCGGTACACACGATCACGTCATCGGCAGGATCGAAGGTCGCTAGAAGTTTGGCTGCTTCCTCGGCGACATCGGTGCGACCGTCGACGAACATCGACAGATCGTGAACGTTATCGCGCGCGCCCGAGAGTAGCTCGGTGCTCTCCTTGATGCCGGTCGCAAAATGCGCGTGGCTGGCGAAGATGTATTGCCTCATTGCGGTTTCCCCCAAATGGAATTAGTAGTCGAACTGGTGGTAGTAGCGGCGGTACTTGAGGTTGTGCTTGGTGACCAGCTCGTAGTTGCGCGCGAGGCGGTCGGTGGTCAGCGCCGACAGGATCCAGGGGGACACGATGACGCGGAAGTCGTCGTCCAGGCCCGGGATCGCGTACTCGGCGGTGTCGATGATGACGTAGTCCTCGTCGCCGGTCACGCCGCTGGTGAGGAAGGCGCGGACGCGCTCGTCCAGGGCGCGGCACTCGTCCTCGCCCATGAACAGGAACACCGGGACGCCGGGCTCGAGCAGCTCGAGCGTGCCGTGGAAGAAGTCGTGCGAGGTGATGTGGCGGATGCGCTTCCACTGCATCTCCTCGAGCAGGCACATGGAATAGAGGATGGTCTCGCCCCACAGCGCGCCCGAGCCGATGAACATGGTGTAGTCGGCAAGCGCGTACTTGCGGGCGAGCTCCTCGGCGCGCGGCTCGAAGCGCTTGCGGATGTCGAGCATGTCCTTCCAGACGTCCCTCGTCTGCTCGATGAACAGGTCGAACTTGGGGAAGCAGCCGCGGCGGTTGAGCAGGCGCAGGCCGAAGCAGTCGGCGAGGTAGTAGCCCTTCTCGCAGCCGCCGGCGCCGTGGTCGGAGGCCATCATGACGCAGTTCTCGGCGCCCACGGCCTGCCCGATCTTGCCCTCGGGGTTGGTCATGGCGTAGACGCGCACGCCCATGGTCTTCATCTTGCCGATGGCCTCGAGGACCTCGGGGGTGGTGCCGGACTCGGAGGCGGTCAGCACGACGGAGCGCTCGGTCATGCGCTTGTGGCCCATGACGTTCCACTCGGCGGCGTGGATCAGGTAGACCTCGAGGTCGCGGTCGCCGAACTTGTTCATGAGGTACTCGAGCTGCATGAACTCGTCCCAGGTGCCGCCGACGCCCATCAGGAAGACGGCGTCGTAGCCCTCCTCGTGCACGCGGTCGGCCAGGGCGGTCATCCTCTTGCCGGCCTCGTAGACGTTCCTGCCGTCCTCGAGGTAGCCCTCCTGGTCGAAGTGCACGATCTCGATCTTCTCGGTCTCCTTCATTCCCGCTCCTTTCACGAGCAGTTTGAATTGTTGCACAGGCGCGAACGGGCTTGCCGTCCCATTCGCCCCGCTTTACCTTGCGGTCATCTTGGCCACAAACTCAACAATTCAAAGGTTCTTAATACCAGTGAACGATTACAGGTTAGCCGTTTTTAATACCGATTTTTCGATTTCATCCTTCTCTCTCGGTAGACGGTCAGTTTTGGCCGCTCATCGGTCAAGCGGCACATATCCTCAAAAAACGAGCGCCCCCGCCGTGCACGAGGACGCTCTCAACGCTAATAGTTGTAGGAATAACCGCCGGCATCGCCGCGCGTAAAGGACTTGGCGCACTCGATGACCTGCCCGCTCGCATCGTAGGTCAGGCATTCCAGCACAAGTGCCAAATCGCCCGCCTCAAGATCGAGCAGGCTCGCGTCGCGCGCACCCAGCGCCTCGATATCGAGCTTCTCGATCGACTTGTCCGGCTTTCGGCCGAGCATATCGTATGTCTCGTACAGACTGAAGACCGAAATATCGACATCCTCGATACCCGGGAACAGTAGGCACGGAATCAGCGTCATCTCGATCGACACGGGCTCGCCGTCGATGCAGTTAAGGCGGCGCACCGAGTAGAGCAGGTCGTCCTCGGCAATGCCAAACAGGTCGGCAAAGTACGGCCCGGCGTAGCGCTTGGAGCGCGCCAGAATACGCACGGACGGCGTCGCGCCCGAAGCCAAGACCGTCTGACGGAAGCCGCCCTTGCGAACATGTTCGTCAAACCACTTGTGCCCCACAAAGGCGCCCTTGCCCTGCACACGACGGATCTGGCCGCTCTTGACTAGCTCGTCCATAGCGCTGCGGATCGTCAGGCGCGTGGTGCCAAACTCCTCGGCAAGCTCGTTTTCGGACGGAATCATCGAACCCGTCGGGTAGTCACCGCGTTCGATTCGCTCCGCAATACAACGGCGAATTTGCTTGTAGACCGGCAGGCCCTCTACCGCTTCAGCCATTCGACACCCACCTTCGTCGCAACGCCGTTCGCCTCACCGTTATCGACAAACCGATACTTGGTAGGCAGAATCACGGACTTGCAGTACTCGACAAAACCATTGTTCTCGTCGCGCTCGTGCGAAGCCTTGTAGAACACCGGCGTGCCCTCCTGCGCATCCAACAGCTTGGCCTCGTCGGCGTTCAGGCGGCTGATGGAGATATGCTCCTTGCCATGCGTTACGTGAACGTTGCCCTCTTTGAGCAAAACGTCGTAGAGGCTCTCTTGCTCAAAATCGTGATCGGGAAGCGATGGGCACAAAGACAGGTTGACGTAAGCCGTCTCGATCGACGCCGGGGAACCATTGACCACGCGCACGCGCCGCATGCAAAAGAGCGGCAAACCCAGATCGATCTGGGCCTTTTGGGCCATATCGATATCGGCATACACGACCTTGGACCAGACCAGACGTGCGGTCGACTTTGAGCCGACCCTCTCGACAGCCTGGGTATAGTTCCACGTTTCCTGGAAGATGTTCAGCGGCTTGGGAGGGCACACATAGGTGCCCGAGCCACGACGGCTTTCCAGGGTTCCGCACGAAATAAGGCGCGTAATGGCAGCGCGCAGCGCCGTGCGCGAAACGCCAAGCTCCTCGCAGAGCACGCGCTCGGCGGGCAGCCGATCGCCACCTTGCAAGTTATAGTGTTTGATATACCAAAGAATGCCCTCAAAGGCGCGATCTTTGGGCGGAATCGCATATGGTTCGCTCGACATGGGCAAGGCTCCTCAACCGCTTGATGCTGCGGGCATCATTTCTCCGAACGCCCCATGGCGTCGAAGGCTTCCTTAATCTGCTCCGCAACGTTCCGATACGACCGATACAGGCCGGAGTCTCGCTTGACTTCGCCCGCGGTCACCGGAATCTCAAGCTTCGAAATCTCATCCTCGCCGGTTTTCACGGCAACGATGATACCCATACCAAGGCACATATTACGCTTGGCGGCGTTATTTTTGGTAGCCTGAGCTGGATTAATCAGAATCTGCTGAGCGAGCTCACGATTGCTGAGCTCTGGCACATCCTCGGGATTTCCGGTCTCGACGATCTCGCATTGCAGCACATCCGCATAGTCAAAGATCTTTGGCTCGGCACCGCGCTGATGCACAGCCCACTTGCGGCGCGTGGCATCCTGGTAGATAGCCGGCAAAAACGTAAACCGCGGCGGGTCCAAAATAGTATCCGTGATGGTAAACACATCGGGATCAAAGGCATCCTGCGGGTTTTTCTTCTTGAACAGCCCCATATCAGCCTCCCGTACTAGCATTAAACAACTCAAGCCGAATATAGCACCAATTTCAAGCCGCTGCTTTAGCGTATCGGTGCGTGGCGCCTTTAGCTCGCTCAGCGGGGTAATACGGGCGAGGGCCGGGGAGACATACTTTGTTTTGAGAAGTGGGCTTCGCGAACTTCTCAAAACAAAGTATGTCTCCCCGGCCCCGGCGATATATCTCTGACTGACCAGAGTTGGATGCGCGGTCCACAAGGCAGTATCAGCAAAGTCACCATTACATAAAAAAGAATCAGACCCCGCAAAACATCGTTACCAATGGGATGGTCAAAATGGAGCAGATGATCGATAGGAAGGTGCATTGCATCATGGGGCGGGCGTCTTTGCCGTATTGGAGACAGTACAGTGTGCCGTTGCTGCCTACCGGCATTGCCATCTCGAGTACGAGCGTCGTGATAAACATGGACGTCATGCCTGGCCACACACGGGCCACGGCAAGACATGCCACCGGAACGATAACCAGGCGGAATGCCACGGCGACATAGGCGCGCCAGTTGGTGAGCATTTCGAGCGGACGATACTTGGCGATGGACGAACCCATGAGCAGCAGCGCTGCCGGGGTGGTCATGGTGCCCACGATGGAGATCGAATCGCCCACCACACCCCAATCGGTCCATCCCGTCAGCACGATCACGAGCACAACAAGGCTCGCGATAAGGCCGGGGTTTTTGCAACAAGCGGCAAGGTTTCGCAGCTGCTTCTTCAGGCCGCCCTGTGCGCCGCTAAAGAGCATGACGCCGACGGTGAACATATATATGTTGAGGGGGATAAGCGCAATCGATGCATAGAGCAGTGCCTGTTTTCCAAGCACCGCCTGAACAACCGGGAAACCGAAAAAAGCCGGCATTGCCAAAGAGCACGGCAAAGCGATACGAGCACTCAGTTCCCTTGGGCACACGAAGAGCAGCGGTAACGGCAAACGCAATAACGATCGCAACCACATACATAGCGATGGACAAGCCCATAAGCGAAAACGTATCGGCAACGCTCGGCAACTGTACGTCGTCACCCAGCGCCGACGAAAGCACTAAGCACGGCAACGCCACCTGCAGCAGCAAACGCGACAGCTCGCGCTCAAACTCGGCCTTCATAAATCCCAGTTTGGAGATACACCACCCCAACAGGATCGGCAAAGAAACCGTCACCATCTGCAACGCCACGCTCGTAAAGCTCATCCATCCCCCTCTTAGTTATCCCACGAGGGCCGGGGCGGGGTGCTTGGTTTTGGAAGTGGGCTTCGCGAACTTCCAAAACCAAGCACCCCGCCCCGGCCCCGGCAATGTATCACTGGCTGACCAAAGTAAGATATACAGTTTCCAGGGCCGTAACAGCAATAGCCCCATCACATTAAAAAATATCAGCCCCCGCAGATCGAAACGGTCGAGAGGGCCGCCTCCGGGCGGGTTACCTTGCTCCGGGAAGTTCGCGAAGCCCACTTCCCGGAGCAAGGTAACCCGCCCGGAGGCGGCCCCAGCGCGAAACCGTCCCGGATGCTATTCGTTGTCGCCGGCGGTCATTTGGGTTGCGGAGAGGGCACCGTCGGCTGCGGTTGCGGCGGCGGCGTCGGGCCAGACCCAGTCGGTGAAGGCCGGGTGATCGTAGCCCTCGTCGCAAGCGAACTCGAAGGCCTCGGTGCGGAAGGCCTCCCACTCGTCAATCTGCTCGGCAAACTTGTCGGCATCGACCATGCGCAGCGCGTCGGCAGCCAGGGCCCAGCGGTCCATGTTGTTCAGGCGCAGCATGTCGAACGGCGTGGTCGTGGAGCCCTTCTCCTCGTAGCCGTGGACGCGGAAGGCGTCGTGGCCGGGGCGGCTCCAGATCAGACGGCGAATCGTGCCGGCATAGGCATGGAAGGCAAAGAGAACGGGCTTCTCGCCGCAGCCGAACAGCTCAGCCCAGCGCTCGTCGCTGATCGCCTGGTCGTTCTCGCAGACGTTCTGAATCTTGAGCAGATCGACCACGTTGACGAACCACACCTTGATGCCCAGCTCGCGCAGCATATCGGTTGCGGCAAGGGCCTCGAGGGTCGGCACGTCACCGCAGGTGGCAACGACGACATCGGCCTCGGCGAGCGAGTCGGCGGTCGATGCCCACTCCCAGGTCGCAACGCCCTCGGCAAGCTCGGCCTTGGCCTCGTCGACCGTCTGGAAGGTCGGGGCGGGCTGCTTGCCGCAGAAGATGGCGTTGACGCAGTCGGTGGACTGGTAGACACGCTCGGCCACGGCAAGGGCCATGTTGGCATCGGCCGGGTAGTAGGCGTTCACGATATGCGTATCGTTAGCCTTGTTGAGCAGCAGGTCGATAAAGCCGGGGTCTTGGTGCGAGAAGCCGTTGTGGTCCTGACGCCACACGTGGCTCGACAGTAGGATGTTAAGACCACTGATGGGGGCACGCCACGGAATCTCGCGCTTGGTGGCCTCGAGCCACTTGCAGTGCTGGTTGACCATGGAATCGACCACATGGACAAAGCTCTCGTAGGAGCTCCACACGCCGGAGCGGCCGGTGAGCACGTAAGCCTCGAGGAAGCCCTCGCACTGGTGCTCGGACAGCTGCTCGACGACCTTGCCGGAACCGGCGAGCAGCTCGTCGTTGGCCTCGTCCTCGTAGAAGCCGGCGTCCCACTGCTTCTTAGTCACCTTGTAGGCAGCCTGCAGGCGGTTGGACGCGGTCTCGTCGGGGCCGAAGATGCGGAAATCGTCCATGTTCTTGGCCAGGACATCGGCGGTGTACTCACCAAAGACACGGGCGGCCTCGGTGGAGCCCCAGCCGTGACCCTTCTCGGCAACGGGAATCTCGTGGGCGTGGATGTCGGGCAGCTCGAGCTCGCGACGGACCTTACCGCCGTTTGCGTTGGGGTTGGCACCAATGCGCAGCTCGCCGGTCGGCATAAAGGCCGTCACCTCGGGGCGCACCTGGCCCTCGGGCGTAAAGAGCTCCTCGGGCTTGTAGGAACGCAGCCACTCGCGCAGCACTCGGAAGTGCTCGTGGGTGTCCTTGGCGCTCGCCAGCGGCACCTGGTGTGCACGCCAGGAGTCCTCGGTCTTCTTGCCGTCGATCTGCTTGGGGCAGGTCCAGCCCTTGGGCGTGCGGAACACGATCATGGGGTAGGCCGGACGAACAACGGTCTCGCCCGCGGCGGCCTGGGCCTGAGCGGTGGCCTTGATATCGCAGATCTCATCGAAGACCTGCTCAAACAGGGCGGCGAAACGCTCGTGGATGCTCGCGTGGCTCTCGTCGTCAAAGCCGGCGACAAAGAAGTGCGGCTTATAGCCCATACCCTCAAAGAACTTGGTGAGCTCCTCGTCGGACACGCGGGCGAGGATGGTGGGGTTGGCGATCTTGTAGCCGTTGAGGTGCAGGATCGGCAGAACGATACCGTCGGTAGCCGGGTTCACGAGCTTGTTGGACTGCCAAGAGGTGGCAAGCGGGCCGGTCTCGGACTCGCCGTCGCCCACCACGGCCACGGCTAGCAGGCTCGGGTTGTCCATGACGGCGCCGTAAGCGTGGCTGAGCGTGTAGCCGAGCTCGCCGCCCTCGTGGATGGAGCCGGGCGTCTCGGGCGCAAAGTGGCTCGGAATGCCGCCGGGGTAGGAGAACTGGCGGAAGAACTTCTGCAGGCCGGTCTCGTCATCGGTGATGTCGGGACGAATCTCGCGGTAGGTACCGTCGAGCAGCGACTGGGCGGTACCGGCGGGACCGCCGTGACCAGGCCCCATCAGGAAGATGGCGTTCTGGTTGTGATCGGCGATGAGGCGGTTGACATGACCGAACAGGAAGTTGATGCCGGGCGTGGTACCCCAGTGGCCAACCAGGCGGTGCTTAACGTCGGGGCGGCCAAAGTCACGCGTCTCGCCGGTCTTCTCGTCGACAAAGTCGGCGCGCATGAGCGGGTTGGAGCGAAGGTAGATCTGGCCGACGGACAGGTAGTTCGAAGCGCGCCAGTACAGGTCGACACCCTCGAGCTCGGAAGCGGGCACCTCGTGTCCCAGCTTTTGCCACGGCGTTCCCAGTGTTTTAGCCATTGTTTATGTCCCTTCGCTGCGCGGTCGCCCTCCGATACGGCAACCTTTCGTTGGGACTAGTATATTTGCTAAAACGTTTTATCACTGTGAAAAAACGTTTTATCATCGCTATCTCTCCTGCTGCCCGGCAAAACTGGACACTCACCTGCAGCATTGTCTGTCACAGGTACTCCACATTCGATCTATACGAATTGGTAAACGTGTTTAGTTGTGTTTAGTAAGATTGAGCACGCTGCCCTTTACGATGAGCGCAGGCTCCAAAACCACTTCTTCGGCACGCCTACCGCCCTTGCCGGCAAGTCGCTTGGACATGCAGCTAAAAGCATGCTCGGCAAGCACGCCCGGATCCTGCTCAATCGCGGTCAGCGCCGGCTCAAAGAGCACATCGGCTGCCGAGTTGTCATAGCTCACCACCGAGATATCGCCCGGAATGTTCTTCCCCATCTCGTGCAAGCGCTTGAGCAGGCCCAGCGCAATGTTGTCCGAACTTGCGAACACGGCGGTGGCATCGGTCGCGAGCACTGCCTCCGAGGCCTCGTATGCGCTCGGGATGTAATACTCGCTCTCAAACTCCAAGCGCGCGTCGATGGGAAGGCCCACCTCGCGCAGCGCGCGCTCGTAGCCGGCAAGGCGTTTACGGCCCGTGTTGGATCGGCGCGCGTTAACGAGACAGGCAATGCGACGATGGCCCTGCTCAACCAGATAGCGTGTGGCCATATAGCCGCCCATCTCGTGATCGAACATCACCTTGTCGCACTCGAGCCCCTCAATGGCGCGGTCGACCATCACGGCCGGGATGGGCAGATGGCTGACCTCTTCGCGCAGGGCGCGGTCGTCGGAAAACTCGTCGCCCACGACCAGGAACACGCCATCGACGCCGCGCGTCACCAGCTGGCGCAACAGCTCCAGATCGTCCTCGGCACTTCCGCCCGAGCTGGTAATAAAGAGCGCATAGCCGTCCTCGCGACAGCGCTTTTCCAGGCTCCCGGCGAGCGAGGCAAAAAAACGGCTCTCGATGTTGGGGACGATAAGGCCCAGGGTGCGCGACTCGCGCATAACCAGGCTGCGCGCAATCTGGTTGGGGACATAGTGGTTGCGTGCCGCGACCTCCTTGATGAGCTTGCGGTTTTCTTCCGAAATGCGACAGGGCCGATTGTTGAGCACCAGCGAGACCGACGAGGGGGAAAGCCCCACCTCCTGGGCGATCTGCTTGAGGGTGACTTTGTTGGCCATCTCGCTCCTTCCGGGTTTACACGCAATCTCTTGAAAGTATAGCGACCGCCCCTCTACCTCGATGATAAACACTTTACCAATCCGGTAGACGGCACTTTTATCGCCGCCAACGCAGGTAGATTTTTGGGACATGCCTTAATTTCTACCTTTTTGCTCAACGCCGACCCTCCCCTGCCGCCACCGCGATTGGTGCAAAGTAACCTGGCCCCTTTGCACCAAATCCATCCGGGTGGGGTATATTGCATTCGATTGATGAAAACAACCACCCATAAGGCGGATATTCGTATGCACGAGAACGACTTTTTTAACGAGGACCTCCTCTGCACACTCGCTGGCGTTGCCGGCGAGGACAACGTACTCATGAGCGAGCCCATGCGCGATCACACCACGTTTAAGATCGGCGGTCCAGCAGACGTCTTTGTCACGCCCGATACCGAGCAGGGCCTTGTCGCCACGCTCGACACCTGCTATCGCTGCGACCTACCGCTCACTATCGTGGGCAACGGCTCCGACCTGCTCGTCGGCGACAAGGGCATCCGCGGCGTCGTCGTGGCACTGGGCGAAGGCCTCTCCGACATTACCGTCGACGGCACACATGTCACGGCCGCAGCAGGCGCGCTGCTCTCGGATGTTGCGACCGCGGCAGCCGAGGCCGGCCTCACCGGCATGGAGCCCATCTCGGGTATCCCCGGCTCGGTCGGCGGCGCCTGCTACATGAACGCCGGTGCCTACGGCGCCTGCATGGCCGATGTTCTGGAGTCCGTGCGCGTCTATAAGCCCGCCCGCGTACTCGACGACGGCACGCGCGGCAGCGGCAATATCATCGAGTTCGATGTCGACGAGCTCAACCTGGGCTATCGCAAGAGCCGCATTGCCGATGACGGCTTTATCGTGCTCTCGGCCACCTTCAACCTCGCCCCGGGCAATGCGGCGATGATCAAGGCCGACATGGACGACTACCGCCAGCGCCGCGAGGACAAGCAGCCGCTCGACATGCCGAGCGCCGGATCCACCTTTAAGCGTCCCGAGGGCCACTTTGCCGGCAAGCTCATCATGGACGCCGGCCTGCGCGGCCACGCCATCGGCGGCGCACAGGTGAGCGAGAAGCACTGCGGCTTCATCGTCAACGCCGACCACGCCACCGCAGCCGACGTCGACGAACTCATCCGCCACATCCAAACAACCGTTAAGGACCAGTTCGGAGTAGACCTAGAACCCGAAGTCCACCGAGTAGGCGAATTTTTATAAAAAGAAGGCCCCGAAAGGGGCCTTCACCATATTTATTCAGCTAACCCAGTCCGGTGCGTCGCGCTCTGAACCCGGAAGGTCCCGGGCTGTCCGCGCGGCATAAGGTTGATCGCGAGTTCCGCACGAGCCGGAGAGCACTTAATGTGCTCTCCGTGCGAGCAGGACTGTCCGAGCAGGCAACCTTATGCCGCGCGGACAGCCCGGGACCAACCAGCTTCAAACCGCAGCTACGACAGCACCACGCCGCCAAGCCAGCCCCAACGCACGCCAGAGCCCGTACCGTAGAAGCTAATAAACGAATCAAGCGACTTAGACGTAATGGCACCCTCGTTGCTCATAACGATGCCGCCACCAACGTAGATGCCCACGTGGCCATAGATCAGGCCCGGAGCACCAGTACCACTGTGCGACGAGTCGGCAACGATCATGCCAACCTGCAGCGCCGAGCGGTCGGAGCTATAGCACCAGGCGTTGAACATGTCGCAGGCGTTGCCGCCAAAGTAACCGACGCCGGCATTGCGGAAGACGTTGGTAACCCAAGCAGCGCACCAGCCCTGACCAGGCGAGGGCGTGGAGTAGCATGCGTTGACGACAGCCTGCTGCTTGCCCGAGCCGCCCGTCTGCTGCGGAGTGCCGCTGGCATACGACCCGCCACCCGAGCTCGAACCGCCCGAAGAAGAACCAGTATTCGCAGAGGCTGCAGCAGCCGCAGCCGCCTTCCTGGCAGCCTCCTCGGCCTGGGCGGCAGCGAGGATCTCGGAATCACGCTGGGCCATGAGTTCCTTGACGTCGTCGGAAAGACCGTTCAGCACGGTCTGGACCTCTTGCTGCTTGGCCTGCATATCCTGCATCTGGGCCGTCTGCTGGTCCTTGAGTTTCTCCAGGTCGGCCTTTTGTGCCTCGAGTTCGGTCTTCTGCGCGTCGAGCTCGGCCTGAATCGTCTGGATGTCCTCGATGGCGTCGCGGTCGCTCTTGTTGATCTTCTCGACGTAGTGCGCGTTGGCAACGAGCTCTTCAAACGAGCCAGAGGCCAGCAGCAACGACAGGATGTTGGTGCCGCCCGACTTGTAGCTGGCTGCCACGCGATCGGAAAGGTCGTTACGCTTCTTCTTGAGCTCGGCCTTCTTGGTGTCGATCTGAGCCTGCGTATCGTCAATCTTGCCCTGAACGCCCTCGATATCGTTAAGGGTCTGGGCATTCTTGTTTGCCAGCGCCGCATACTCATTTGCGATGCTGTCGAGCTGGGCCTGAACCTCATCGAGCTGGGCCTGGGCGGCATTCAGTTTATCGGTGGTCTCTTTGGAAGCCTCCGCCGCATGGGCGCGGGCGGGCAGGCCAAAAAGAACTGCCGCAGAAGCAGCGCCGAACAGGGCCTTGAGGGCAGCGCGACGCGAGAGCTCCTGGGAGAGGATGGAATCGCTGTTTGGTGACATATGTACTCCGTTACATGCTTATTTATATGTCGCTCAACTCATACATATTAGCGTACATCGCGCGCATCCCAACGATTTCCACGAACGGCAGGAAACGACAAGGTCGGCGGCTCGCAAGCAATTGGTAAAGTTGGGGTAACAATTGGGCAAACTCAGTTATGAGTACGTTAACATAATCCTCTGCTTTTCCTGCCCTGCGCGTTTTGAGCGTCCCTACCTGCGCTATACTCCCCTCAGGAAGTGTTCCTGATTCGATAGGAGACTACATGTCCAAAGCACTCGACCCCAAAGACACCTGCGTCCTCGTTACCGGTGGCGCCGGCTTTATCGGCTCGCACACCGTCGTTCAGCTGCTCGAAGGCGGCTACCAGGTTGTCATCGTCGATGACCTCTCCAACTCCAGCGCCATCGCCGTCGACCGCGTTAAGACCATCGTGGGCGACGAGGCCGCCAAAAACCTCACCTTCTACGAGGCAAACGTGCTCGACCGCGAGGCCATGAACAAGATCTTCGATACTCACCAGATCGACCGCGTCATCCACTTTGCCGGCTTTAAGGCCGTCGGTGAGTCGGTGAGCAAGCCCGTCGAGTATTACCACAACAATATCGAGAACACCCTGGTGCTCGTCGACGTCATGCGCAACCATGGCTGCAAGTCCATCATCTTCTCGAGCTCCTCGACCGTCTACGGCGACCCGGACAACCCGCCTGTCACCGAGGAGGATCCCAAGAAGCCCGCGACCAACCCGTATGGTTGGACCAAGTGGATGATCGAGCAGATTCTTATGGACGTCCATACCGCCGACCCCGAGTGGGACGTCGTGCTGCTCCGCTACTTCAACCCCATCGGCGCCCATCCGTCGGGCCTGATCGGCGAGGATCCCAAGGGCATCCCCAACAACCTGGTGCCCTACGTCGCCCAGGTCGCCGTGGGCAAGCTCGAGGCCGTTCAGGTCTTTGGCAACGACTACCCCACCCCCGACGGCACCGGCGTGCGCGATTACATCCACGTCTGCGACCTGGCCTCTGGTCATGTGGCGGCCCTCAACTGGATGAACGGCAAGACCGGCGTCGAGATCTTTAACCTGGGCACCGGCACCGGCACCTCGGTGCTCGAGGTCGTCGCCGCCTTCTCCAAGGCTTGCGGCAAGGAACTGCCCTATGTGATTCGCGAACGCCGTGCCGGCGACATCGCCGCCAACTGGTGCGATGCCTCCAAGGCCGAGCGCATGATGGGCTGGAAGGCTCAGTACGACATCGCGGATATGTGCCGCGACAGCTGGAACTGGCAGAGCCACAACCCCAACGGCTTCGCCGACGCCGAGTAGCCACTCCTCCGCAATCGTTTTTGGGCCCCGGTCTCCAATGTGAGACCGGGGCTTTTTTCATGGCATGCAACCATTCACCGAAATACTCCCAACTTTTTTATCTTGCCTGTACATGTTTAAACAACATGTTTTACAATAGGCGTATCGAATCAGAACACCGGGGGCGGACTGTTCTTCCATTGGCAGGACGGCCCCACGACAAAAAGGTTGGTGAGCGCATTCATGGAGCGTGCAAGCGGTGTCCTCATGCCCATCTCATCTCTGCCCGGACCTTACGGCATCGGCGGCTTTGGCTGGAATGCCTACGACTTCGTCGATTTCCTTTCCTCGTGTAAACAACATTACTGGCAGATTCTGCCCCTTACGACGACCAGCTATGGCGATTCGCCCTATCAGTCGTTCTCGGCCCGTGCCGGCAACCCCAACTTCATCGACTTTGCCGAGCTTATCGAGGCAGGGTATCTGGAGCAGCGCGATATCGATGGAGTGTACCTGGGCTCTGACCCCAGCAACGTCGACTACGGTGCCATCTTTGGCGGCCGCCGTCAGATTCTCGACCGCGCCGCTGAGCGC
The DNA here is from genome assembly GCA_934643145.1 of uncultured Collinsella sp. GTDB lineage: Bacteria > Actinomycetota > Coriobacteriia > Coriobacteriales > Coriobacteriaceae > Collinsella. Next base: position 112,679 of record CAKUBM010000003.1, read on the forward strand.
TTTGCAGCCGACAAGCCGGCGGACTTCGATGACTTCATCCAGGTCAACGAGGACTGGCTCATCCCCTACTGTGAGTTCATGACTGTCAAAGAGGAGTGCGGCCTCAAGGCGTTTTGGGAGTGGCCCGCGGAGCTCCGCACCCGCGGCGAGGCTTCCGCCAAGGTCTGCGCCGACCATCCGGCGCGTATGCTCTACCACCAGATGACGCAGTACTTCTTCGATCGCCAGTGGAGCCGCCTCAAGGCCTATGCCAACGAGCGTGACATCCTGATCATCGGCGACCTGCCCATCTACGTCTCGCGCGACTCCGTCGAGATGTGGGCGACGCCTGAGCTCTTTAAGATCGACGCCGCCGGCAATCCCGTGAGCGTCGCCGGCACGCCGCCCGATCAGTTCTCGGCCACCGGCCAGTACTGGGGCAACCCCATCTACGACTGGGACGCCATGGAGGCCGACGGGTTCTCCTGGTGGGAGGGTCGCATCCGCGCCGCCCTCGACATGTACGACGTCATCCGCCTGGACCACTTCCGCGGCTTCGAGGCCTATTGGGAGGTGCCGTTCTCCTCGCCCGATTCGTCCTACGGTTCGTGGACGCAGGGCCCCGGTCTCAAGCTCTTTAAGACGCTCGAGAAAAAGCTCGGCACGCTGCCCATCATCGCCGAGGACTTGGGCTTCCTAACCCCCGGCGTCATCGACATGCGCGATAACTCGGGCTTCCCCGGTATGAAGATCCTACAGTTTGCCTTTGAGGGCACCAACTCGTACTACCTGCCGCACAACTACATCGCCAACACCGTCGCCTATGTGGGCACACACGACAACGAGACGGCGCGCGGCTGGTTTGAAGGAACGGCCACCCCGCGCCAGCGTGAGCAAGCGGCCCTGTATACCCATCAGAAAGATGGCGAGCCCATCACTGATGCGTTCAATCGCACCATCGCCGCCAGCGTAAGCGACACGTGCATCTACACCATGCAGGACCTGCTCAACCTGGGCAACGAGGCGCGCATCAACACCCCTGCCACCCTGGGCGGCAACTGGACGTGGCGCATGCTCGATGGCGCCATCACCCGCGAGCTCGAGCACAAGCTCACCGACTGGACCGAGACCTACTTCCGCATCCCGTCAGAAGCCGAAATCGAGCTTCCCCAATAGGAGCCATCGCGCCCGACCCCACCTCATCGTGCGGACGCGTTCGCCTTTCCCGCGCGAGGCCACCCCAATCCCCTCGCGCGGGCTTCTTTTGTATTTCTGACATGTAGTCAACCCACCACAGGAGGAAACATGCCCCGTATCAATCTCGCGGATCTCGCCGAGCAGTCCTTTGGCACTACGCTCGAGCAGCTCGACGACCGCCGCATCTACAAGCTGCTCGTTAAGCTCGTGCAGGAGCGCTCTGCTGCCTGCCCGCTCAACAATGGCAAGAAAAAGCTCTATTACATCTCCGCTGAGTTTTTGATCGGCAAGCTGCTCATCAACAACATGATCGATCTCGGTATCTATGACGAGGTTAAAAAGCAGCTCACCGCCGCGGGCCATGACCTCAACAAGATCGAGGAGTTTGAGGTCGAGCCTTCGCTGGGCAACGGCGGCCTGGGCCGTCTGGCCGCATGCTTCCTGGATTCCATCGCCACGCTGGGCCTCACCGGCGACGGCGTGGGCCTCAACTACCACTACGGCCTCTTCCGCCAGCGCTTTGTCGACAACCAGCAGAAGGCCGTCCCCGACGAGTGGCTCGGCGAGCAGGACATCCTGATCGATGACGACCACTCCTACACCGTCGAGTTCGGCGATTTTGCCGTCACCTCCAAGCTCGTCAATATCGATGTGCCCGGCTACGGCCAGCCCACCAAGAACCGCCTGCGCCTGTTCGACCTCGCGAGCGTTGACGACGGCTTGGTCCCCGGCAGCTCCATCGACTTCGACAAGACCGAGATCGCCAAGAACCTCACCCTGTTCCTGTACCCCGACGATTCCGACGAGCAGGGCCGCCTGCTTCGCATCTATCAGGAGTACTTCATGGTGAGCAACGCCGCCCAGCTCCTGATCGACGAGGCCGTCGAGCGCGGCAGCAACCTGCACGATCTGGCCGATTACGCCGTGGTTCAGATTAACGACACGCACCCCACTATGGTCATTCCCGAGCTCATCCGACTGCTCACCACCGAGCACGACATTGAGTTTGACGAGGCCGTTACCATCGTGCGCTCCATGGTCGCCTACACCAACCATACGATTCTTGCCGAGGCGCTCGAGAAGTGGCCGCTTGCCAGCCTGCAGAAGGTCTCCCCCGCCATCGCCGACATCATCGTCAAGCTCGACGAGATTGCCAAGGCCGAGCACGACGATCCGCGCGTCGCCATTATCGATGAGCACGATACCGTCCACATGGCCCATATGGACATTCACTTTGGCTTCTCCATCAACGGTGTCGCCGCACTGCACACCAAGATTCTGGAGGACACCGAGCTTCACCCGTTCTACGAGATCTATCCCGAAAAGTTTTCCAACAAGACCAACGGCATCACCTTCCGCCGCTGGATCCATGGCGCCAACCCTGCACTCGCCAGCCTGCTCGACGACGTGATCGGCGCCGATTGGCGCACCACCGGCGACCTGAGCAAGCTCGCCGAGTTCGCTGACGACAAGGACGTTCTCGATCGCCTGGCTGCCACCAAGGTCGAGGCCAAGGCCATCATGCGCCAGTTCATGGCACTCGAGCAGGGCGTGACAATCCCCTCCAACGCCATCATCGACGTCCAGGTCAAGCGCATCCACGAGTACAAGCGCCAGCAGATGCTCGCACTCTACATCATCTGGAAGTATCTCGACATCAAGAACGGCAACAGACCTAAGCACCCCGTCACCATCATCTTTGGTGGCAAGGCGGCACCCGCCTACACCATCGCCCAGGACATCATCCACCTGATCCTGACGCTTTCGCAGTGGATTGCCAACGACCCCGACGTGGCCCCCTACCTGCAGGTTGTCATGATCGAGAACTACAACGTCACCGCTGCCGAGCGTGTGATTCCCGCCGCTGACATCTCCGAGCAGATCAGCCTGGCCTCCAAGGAGGCGAGTGGCACCTCCAACATGAAGTTCATGCTCAACGGCGCCCTGACCCTATGCACGCTCGACGGCGCCAACGTGGAGATTGCCGAGCTCGTGGGCGACGAGAACATCTACACCTTTGGCGCCTCGTCCAAGCAGGTCGAGCAGCTCTATGCCGACGGCACCTACGATGCCGGCGCACTCTACCGCAAGCCCGGCATCAAACTGCTGGTGGACTTTATCACCAACCCCGCTTTTATGGCGACCGGCAACGCCGAGCGCCTGCAGCGCCTGCACGACGACATCAAGGGCAAGGACTGGTTCATGGCCCTGCTCGACATCGAGGAGTACATCCAGACCAAGGAGCGCGTGCTGGCCGACTACGAGGACCAGGACGCTTGGATGCGCAAGGCCCTCATCAACATCGCCAACGCCGGCACCTTCTCGTCCGACCGTACGATTTCCCAATACAACGACGAGATCTGGCACCTGAGCTAATTCGCTTCCTTTACCCATCCTCTTGAAAAACGGAGTCGTGGAAACACGGCTCCGTTTTTTGTGCCGATACATTGACCCGTGGCCCGCCTCGGCCTAATTGTCTCGATCTGTAACATCTACTTAGGCAAAACGGTCCTACCTGTTACAGATCGAGACAATCCAAACCGCCCATCTGAGTTCATCTCAATCTGTAACATCTGGCCCCCAAAAACGGGTCTAACTGTTACAGGTCGAGACAAACACAACCGCCCTGTTGAAATATCTCAATCTGTAACAACATCTCGGCCAAAACGACCCCTGGTGTTACAGATTGAGACAAACCGTCAGACAGACAAACCCTCAAACCACCCCGACACAAAGAAAGGCTCCCCTCTCGCCCAGTGGACGGGAGGGGAGCCTCATATGTGACCGCGGCAAAAGGATGGCAATACCGCAGTCGCCCAAAGGGAGGGCCTAGATACACCGAGCCTAGATAAGGTTCTTGCCCGAGGCCTTGTCGAAGAGATGGGTCGCGTTCTTCTCGAACTTGAACCAGATGGGGTCGCCAGCCTTGAGCGCGCCCTTGGCCTCGAGGTCGACGACGGGGATGATCAGGACGAACTGACCGTCGGGAGCGGTCACGTGGACGTGCTCGGTGGAGCCCATGAGCTCGGTCACCTCGACGGTGCCCTGGAGCGCGCCCTCCTCGCCCTTGTCGGCAAGCAGGATCTGCTCGGGACGAACACCGGCCGTAATCTCCTTCACGTCGCCGCCGTCCCAGTTAAGGGCAAGCTGAGCGCAAGTCTCGGGAGCGAGTGCCACGCTCATGTCCTCGGTCTTGACGGTAAAGCCGTTGCCCGAGCGCACCAGCTGGGCATCGAAGAAGTTCATCTGCGGCACGCCGATAAAGCCGGCGACGAAGATGTTCGCGGGGTGGTTGAAGACCTCCTGCGGCGTGGCGATCTGCTGGACGACGCCATCCTTCATGACCACGATGCGGTCGCCGAGGGTCATGGCCTCGGTCTGGTCGTGGGTGACGTAGATGAAAGTACCCTTGATCTCGTGACGCAGCTTGATGAGCTCGGCGCGCATCTGGTTACGGAGCTTGGCGTCCAGGTTGGACAGCGGCTCGTCCATCAGGAAGACCTTGGGGTCACGCACGATGGCGCGGCCGATGGCGACACGCTGACGCTGACCGCCCGAGAGTGCCTTGGGCTTACGGTCGAGGTACTCGGTAATACCCAGAATCTCGGCAGCGGAGCGAACCTTGCGGTCGATCTCGTCCTTGGGAACCTTCTTGAGTTCGAGCGTAAACGCCATGTTCTCGTACACCGTCATGTTGGGGTACAGGGCGTAGCTCTGGAACACCATGGCAATGTCGCGGTCCTTGGGAGCGACGTCATTGACGCGCTTGCCATCGATGAGCACGTCGCCCGAGGTGATGTCCTCCAGGCCGGCGACCATGCGCATCGTCGTGGACTTACCGCAGCCAGAGGGGCCGACGAGGACGATAAACTCCTGGTCGTGGACGGTGAGGTTAAAGTCCTCTACTGCAAGCACGCCGTCCTCGGTAACCTTGAGGTTGTGCTTCTTCTCCTCGGTCTTCTTTTTGCCAAAGAAGCCCTTCTTTTTGGACTCGTTGTTGGGATACACCTTCTGAACATGTTTGAGAACGATCTCGGCCATGTCTTTACCTTTCGATACGCGGCGCCACGCTGAGGGGCGCCGCAGATACTTGCAAAACAGTTACGGCATCAGCCCTTGACGGCACCTGCCACCACGCCGTCGATGATGTACTTCTGGCAGAAGATGTACATGATGACGATGGGGATAACGACCATCATGATGCAGGCCATCATGGGGCCGAGCTCAACATGGCCGTAGCCGCCACGGAAGTACTGGATCAAGATAGGAATGGTCTTGTACTTGGTGGAGTCGAGCGTAAGGTAGGGCAGCAGATAGTCGTTCCAGACCCACATGGTCTCGAGAATGCCGACCGAAAGATAGGTAGGCTTCATGATGGGAAGGACGATCTTAAAGAACACCTGGACGGGGTTGCAGCCGTCGATCATGGCCGCCTCTTCGATCTCGAGCGGGATGTTCTTGACAAAACCGGCGAACATGAAGACCGCCAGGCCCGCGCCAAAACCAAGGTAGATGAAGCAGATGTTGAACGGCGTGTTAAAGCCGATGCGGTCCGCGAGGTTGGACAGCGTGAACATGAGCATCTGGAAAGGTACGACCATCGAGAAGACGAACAGGTAATAGAAGAAGTTCGAGATCTTGCTGTTGACGCGCACCACGTACCAAGCGCACATGGAGCAGCACACCAGGATCAGCACGACCGAGGTAACCGTGATGATGAGCGAATACATAAACGCCGAGGCAAAACCCTGCTCGTTCAGAGCATGCACGTAGTTTGCAAGGCCGTTGAACGTCTCGGGCGTGAGCAGATCGAACGCCGTGGTGGTGCTGATTGCGGTCGCTTTCTTAAAGGAATTGAGCGCAATCATAAACACGGGGTAGATCCATGCGAGCGACAGGATCGTAAAGAAAATCGAGAGCGCGCGGTTGATAGCTTTATCGCGTTTCATTACTGCTGCACCTCCTTGGACCTCGTGGCCTTAAGCTGGATCATGGAAATAGCGACGACCAGGATGCAGAAGATAACTGCCTTGGCCTGACCGATGCCCTGCCATGCGATGCCAGCACGCGAGTAGAACGTGTTGTAGATGTTCAGGGCGAGCATCTCGGTGGAGTGCGCAGGGGCGCCACCGGTAAGGGCGAGGTTCTGGTCGAACAGCTTAAAGCCGTTGGTGATGGACAGGAACAGGCAGATGGTGATCGTCGGCATCAGGTTGGGAATCTTAACCTTCCAAAACGTCTGCCATGCCGTAGCACCGTCGACCTTGGCGGCCTCGATGTAGTCGGACGGAATGGACTGCAGACCGGCGATGTAGATGATCATCATGTAGCCGACCTGCTGCCACAGGGTCAGGACGATAAGACCCCAGAAGCCAGCGGCGGAGTTAAGGGCGATGAGCTGGGCACCCACATTGGAGAGCAGGCAGTTGATGAGGATCTGCCAGATGTAGCCCAGCACGATGCCGCCGATCAGGTTAGGCATAAAGAAGATCGTACGGAAGATGTTGGTGCCCTTGAGCGCCTTGCGGGTGAGCGCCTGCGCAATAGCCAGCGCAATCACGTTGATAAGCACCGTCGACAGGAAGGCAAACGCCACGGTAAAGAAGAACGACGTGGCAAACTGCGGATCGGACAGTGCGCGCACATAGTTCTCGATACCGACAAAGTGCGTGTTGTTGATGGTAATAAACTGGCAGAACGAGAGATAGAATCCCTGGATAAAGGGGATTACGAACCCGATCATAAACGCCAGGCACGTGGGCAGCATAAAGAGCGGCCACCAGCGCTTGAGTGCTTTGCCCATAGAAGGGTCCTTTCAATATGCAGGGGGCGGGCAAACCAACGTCTGCCCGCCCCCGCCGCTAATCAGATAGCTTGGGCAGCAATTGCTTACTCAGAAGCGGCCTTCTCGGTCTTCCAACCGTCGACGAAGGCGTTCTTGACGCCGTCCCACTTGGTGTTGTCGGCTGCGTAAGCGATCAGAGCCTGCTTGAGGTTCTTCTTCCACTCCTCAGAGGGGATGTAGACGAAGTCCCAAGCGACGGTCTTCTTGCCGTCCTTGGCCATGGCAACGGCCTGCTGCGAGAAGATGTTGGTGGTGTCCTTGGCGCTCTTGAACGGGGCAGTCAGACCCATCTTGTCAGCGATGATGCTGGTGGCGGTGTCAGAGGTGACGCACCAATACATGAAGTCCTCGGTGGCCTTCTGAGCGTCCTCGGAAGCCTGGGAGCTGACGCACCAGTAGTTCTCGCCGCCGGAGCACAGGCCCTGGTTCTCCTCGCCGTCAACACCGATGTAGATGGGCATCATGCCGATCTGGTCATCGGTCATGCCGGCCTTGGTGAGATCAGCGTAGGCCCAAGAGCCGTTCTGATAGAAGACGGCCTTACCGGTTGCGAACTCGTTGGTGGCATCGTCGCCGGTCTTGGAAGCGAGCTGCGAAGGATCGCAGGTGGAGTCGGTGATGTACAGGTCGAAGATCTGCTTGTAGTTGTCGAGGAACTCGCCCTTGATCTCATCGTCCTCCTCGTTGTGCTCCTTCTCGAACTCGTAGTAGAGCGGGAGGTTGGCGAGGTGGGTGGTGTAGCGCCAGCTGGAGGAGTCGTCCATGCCGGCGGAGGTGAAGGCACCGTCAACGCCGAGCTCGTCCTTGCGGGCCTGGATGTCGTCGGCGCAAGCCTTCAGCTTGTCGAAGGAGTTGATGTCCTCGGCCTTGTAGCCGGCCTTCTCGAGGAGCTCCTTGTTGTAGATGATGCCGTAGCTCTCCTGGACCCAGTCGATACCCAGATCCTTGCCGTCGGACTGCAGAGCCAGGGAGTCGTCGATGAGCTCGCCACGGACCTTGGTGTCGGACAGGTCGGCGCAGTAGTCCTTCCAGTTCTTAAGACCGGTGGGGCCGTTGACCTGGAACAGCGTAGGAGCGGAGCTCTTGGACATCTCGGACTTGAGCTTCTCCTCGTAGGTGTTGGAAGCGGCGGTCACGACCTTGACCTCGACGCCCTTCTCCTCCTTATAGGCCTTGGCGATCTCCTTCCACTCCTTGTCGACCTCGGGCTTGAAGTTGAGGAAGTAGACCTCGGCAGCGTCACCAGAAGCAGAGGAGCCGGAGCCGGCGGAGCCGCCGCAACCCACGAGACCAAGGCCCAGAACCGCAGCCGCGGAACCAGCGAAGCCCAGGAACTGCCTTCTGCTCATTTCGTTCTTCATTACAATCCACCCTTTCACACCGTGGCGACACCCTTTGTCGCCGCCTTCGGAGATTGGCCTGGGGACTTTGCCCCTTTTGCTAATTCGTACAATACGCTATTTCGTTAGTTGTTTGAACAAGTATTACTAGAGCGGTAGAAAAACCTCGGTGAACGGTAATTTCGACTTAATGCTTGACAAGTTTTGTATAAACAATTATATGTTGTTAGATGCAAACAAAATGCCCGGTCAGGCCGATATATCGTCGGCCTGACCGGGCATTTTCGCTTTGAGGGCATGAGTGTCACTAAGCTGAGAGCTTGCCGCCTATCGCTTGGAGTTGACGCGGTAGTGGAAGATCTCGGGGTGCGTGCGGGCGTGCGTAACCTCAAACAGAATGCCGTCCGAGGTATACGACTGGCTCTCCATAACGGCGACGCAGTTGTATTTACCAAGGTCCAAATAGCTGCAGTCCTCGTCGTTGGCGAGCTCGACGCTCACCGTACGACGACTTGCCATCACTTTGACCCCGCGCTTGTGCTCCAGGTAATCGTAGATAGACTTCTCTGCGACCTCGGGCGTGAGCCCCTTGGCGATCGACTCCAAAAAGTAGCCGTGATCCACCTGGCGCGCGCTGCCGTTGAGGCTACGAACACGTACCACGCGAATGAGTTCCTCGCCCACCTTAAAGCCCAGGCGACGGGAGAGCTGCTCGGTGCAGACCAGATGTTCAAAGGACTTCACGTCCGTCGATGCAACGGCATTGTTGCGCTTTGCGAATTCGGCAAACGACTCGACTTCCTCGAGCGCACCGAGCATATCGGTCTCACCTTTGAGCCAAATGACACGCACGCCCTTGCCGTGAATGGGTTGCACATACATCTCGTCGGCAAGCATGGAAAGTGCTCGGCGGACGGTATTACGGGTGCACCCAAACTCCGCGGTTAGCTCCGCCTCAGTCGGCAGCATCTCCTGAAACGCGTAGGTCCCGTTAATGATGCGCGAACGGATCTCGCGGTAGATTCCTTCATAAATTGCTTTTGGCATTGTTTCACCTCTAATGAATATGTATGGCTAGGCACGATAGCATTTCTCAAAGTTGTTCAAACCATTTATCGGTAAAGCAACAATATTTAACCGTTGGCGGTTCCCGCGATGCCCAAATCGGGCCGAATCAAAACCGTGAATGCGGTAAGCAGCCAGTCCTCTACAATGAGTTCATTGTTTAAACGTTCTTGCTCGCACAGCATGTTGCATCCGAAAGGTGGATTATGCTGCAGAAAATCCAACGTTTTGGCGGAGCCATGTTCGCGCCCGCCATGCTGTTTTCCATATCGGGCCTTATGGTCGGCATCTCCGCCCTTGCCACAACCGTGGACATTGTCGGCGACCTCGCTGTATACGGAACGCCTTGGTACTTTTTTTGGACCATCGTTCAGCGCGGATCGTGGACGGTTTTTAAGCGCCTTCCGCTCCTGTTTGCCATAGCCCTACCCATTGGCCTCGCCCAAAAGCAACCGGCGCGCTGCTGTCTCGAGGCGCTCGTAGCATATTTTGCCTACTGTTTCTTTTTGAGCGAAATCATCAAAATCAGCGGCAACAACCTGGGCCTTCAGTACCCGTCCTTTCTGGCCCCCGCCACCGGCATCACCGTCATCGACGGCATCAAGACCCTCGACACCGGCATCATCGGACCGCTGGCGGTTTCAACCATCGTCGTTGCCATCCATGACCGCTTCTACGATGCCAAGGTGCCCGATTGGCTTGGCACGTTCTCCGGCTCCTCGCTGGTCTACCTCATCAGCTTTTTCGCTGTTCTCGGCCTCGCCATCGTCTCGGCAATCGCTGTTCCCTTTATATATGGAGCGACCGATACGTTGCGCCATGCGCTTGCGGGAGTCGGCACCTTAGGCGTGGGTCTCTTCGTGTTTTTGGAGCGCGCCCTCGAACCCTTCGGCCTGCACCACCTGCTCTACATGCCGATCTACTACGACAACCTGGTCGTAAACGAAGGCATCTACGCCACGTGGACCAACCTGCTTCCCATCCTCTCACATAGCACGCGCCCCCTCAACGAGCTCGCTCCCTGGGCCGGCTTTACCGCCACCGGCTGGGTCAAGCTCTTTGGCCTGCCCGCTATCGCGGCGGCATTCTATTACACCGCCAAGCCCGAACGTCGAGCCGGCCTCAAAGCCATTCTTTCGCCCGCCGTCGTTGCATCGGTAGTCTGTGGCGTTACCGAGCCGCTCGAGTTCCTCTTTATGTTCACCCACCCCGGCCTCTTTTTGCTCTACGCCGTGCTTTCTTCTTGCCTTGCCATGACCATGAACTTTTTTGGCATCGTGGGCATCTTCTCGGGCGGCCTCATGGAAATGGCCGCCTTCAACTTTATCCCGCTCATGCGGACGCATGCCGGCGCCTATCTTTTGGCACTGGGCATCGGACTTATTTTTAGCACCGTCTATTTCGTTGTCTTTCGTGTGCTTATCGTGGCGCTCGACCTTAAGACCCCGGGCCGCGAAGACCATTGCGCCAAGAGTGCCGCCAACAAACGGGCGGCAATGAGCACGACCGCCAAAGACGGCCCTCATGACGACGGCTCAGACGACGACCCGGAAAACCACGACCATCTCCTTGCCAAGCGGGTCGTCGAGCTTTTGGGCGGAGTCGGCAACATTGTGGGCGCGACCAACTGTGCCACGCGTCTGCGGGTCGAAGTCGTGGACCCCTCTATCGTGGCGGACAATGCGTCCTTTGTCGAAGCAGGCGCCAAGGGTCTTATCGTCACCGGCAAAATCGCCCAAGTCGTTATCGGCGTCTCGGTTCCCCGCGTCAAAGAGCACTTCGATCGGATCATGGGGCTTGAGCCGGGCTTTGCCCCCGAAGCGCCCCATCCCGTGCCCGGCGACACCCTTCAAAAGCCTGCAAATATCTGCTTCTTTGATATCGACGGAACGCTTGCCTGGCAAGACCCCCGCGTGGCCCAGGAGCTCCCCGAGGACGAACGGGACCTCTCGCCCTACCCCAACGAAGCGGTCTCGCAGGCCATCCGCGATTTTGTCGCCAACGGCAACATGGCGTTTATCTGCACGGGGCGCACACTCAGCTGCATCCATCCCAAGCTGCTCGAACTGCCCTGGACCGGCATCGTCTGCCTTGCGGGAGGCTATGTCGAACTCGACGGACACGTGATTCGCGACCTGGCGATGACTCCCGGCATGTTGCAACGCCTTATCCCTTATCTTGAGCAGTCGGGCGAGGTCATCCGCTTTGAGGGCCTTAACGGCGTCGTGCGCATGAGCGCCGATGTGCCCGATGCCCCTGGGTACGCGCACACCGTGGGAGATGCCGTAACGCAACTGCGGCACTACGGCGCCTACAAGATCCTGATGTCAACATCGCTTGCCAACCGCATCGCACAGGACAAGGAGCTTGAGCCGCTGCTGTGCTTCAACGAACTCGAGCTCGATGTAACGGAGATATCGCCTCGCGAATGCACCAAGCGCGAGGGCATCCAGTCCGTACTCGACGCCCTCGACCCCAACCACGGAACCGTATACGGCATCGGCGATGCCAGCAATGACATCACGTTGATGAATGCCGTCGATGTTGGCATCGCGATGGGCAACGCGCCCGACTATCTCAAAAAACGCGCGGACTACATTACCGACTCGGTCGATCACGACGGTGTCGTCACGGCGCTCAAGCACTTTAGACTTATCTAGGTATGTTCCATCAAGCGTGCCCTGTTGTCCCAAATCACTAAAAATGCCGTGCAGATAGCCCCAATGTGGCAATATGGTGTCTGCATAATGCAACGATGCAACCTCCGAAAGAATGCGAGCGCCCGTGTCCAGTCCGTTTACCAGCTTTTTAGCCCAGCACTTCGACCAGATCAACGACTATCTGGCCACGTTCTTTGACGGACAGGCGACTTCCGCCGATATCGAGCGCTACCTGTATACCCCGCTCTCGGCATTTACGGCAAACGCTGGCAAGCGCCACCGCCCGCTCATCTGCATGCTCGCTGCCACCGCGGTAGGCGGCAGCTTTGAGAGCGCCCGCAGCGCCGCGGCGGCCATCGAGCACTTTCAGTCGGGCGCACTCATCCACGACGACATCGCCGACAACGGACAGCTGCGCCGCGGCAAGCCCTGCATGCACCTCACCGAGGGCACGGGCCTTGCCATCAATTGTGGCGACCTAGCGCTCACCATGGTCACCAAGACGGTTCTCGACGACCCTACGCTCAACGCAGACGTGAAGCTTCGCGTGCTCCACGAGCTTACCGAGATGATCGTCCGTACCATCGAGGGCCAGGCGCTCGACCTGGGCTGGGTCCGCGACGGGCGCTTTGACATTTCGGTCGACGATTATCTGGACATGGCGACGCACAAGACCGCGTACTACAGCGGAGCGACGCCGCTTGCCGCCGGAGCCATTATCGGCGGCGGCAGCGAAGAGCAGGTTGAGGCACTGCGCGCCTTTGGGCTGCACACGGGCCTTGCCTTCCAGATTCAAGACGACCTGCTCAACTTGATCGGCACCAAGGAGGCCGCCAACAAGGACTTCCGCACCGACATCACCGAGGGCAAGCGCACCCTCGTTGCCGTGCATGCTCTGTCAGACGAGCGCTATCACGACGAGGTCGAGGCAATCCTTTCCTCGGGCACCGAGGACCCTGCGCAGCTCGCACGCGCCGTGGAGATCTTCCAGGAGACCGGCTCTATCGATTACGCCCACACTTATGCGCTCGACCTGACCACCAAGGCCAAAGCGGCCATCGAGGACGTTTCGCTCGACCCGCATGCACGTGAACTGTTCCTCTCCATGGCAGATTTCTTTGTGGAGCGCCTTAACTAGCGGGGGTTATAAAACCTGTCAGCAGCGTATTTGGGTACAACTTGCTACACTGTTGAGTGCATGTTTATGCATCCCTTTGCGTTGTCTATCCGACACACGCTCAAATAGTACGAATGGTACGCCGAAAGGGGTTCGTTCATGGAACCTATTACAACGGGCATGCAGGGAGCAGCCGTCGAGGACGTCCAGTCCCGCCTTCTGCAGCTCGACTATACAATCGATGACACCGAGGTTGCCGACAAGCGCTTTGGCACCACCACCGAGCAGGCCGTCAGCACCTTCAGGCTCGACAGCGGCCTTGCTGCCGGTCATGCCGTCGATATCCCCTGTTGGAGCGCCCTGGTCGACGCCTCGTATAAGCTGGGCGACCGCACTCTGTATCTGCGCATGCCCAATTTCCATGGCGCCGATGTGCAGGCCCTGCAGCGCGCTCTCAACGTTTTGGGCTTTGCCTGCGGCGAGGACGACGGCTACTTTGGTCCGCATACCGAGGCCGCCCTGCAGCAGTTCCAGGAAAATGTCGGCCTGTTTGCCGACGGCATGGCCTTCCAGGACACCTACGCCTACATCAACCGCCTGCACCATGTGTGGGAGGGCAAGCCCTCGGTCACCGAGGCCGAGTCCCGCATCGGTTTTGCTCGCGCCGCCAACGTGCTCGAGCGCTTCCAGATTGCCGTTATCGGCGAGGACCCCATCGCGCGCAGTGTTGCGTCGCGCATGTGGAATATCGCCACGGCAACGACCGACAATAGCGGCATGATGCTCTGCGACTCCGAGATCCCAACCAACGTTGACCTGGTGCTCGAGATCGCAAGCGACGAGCTGCCCGCCGACGCCGCGCCACGCGCCACGATTGCCCTCGCCGAGTGCCACAACCTGGCCCAGCGCATCCGCACCGCCAATGTCGCCGCGCAGCAGAAGCCGGCTCGCATTCGCATTGAGCTCACGGGCATGACGCGCTACAACGGCACCTTCACGGCCAGCGACGCGCAGACGCTCGCCGTACGCCTACTCGACGGCGTTTGCGATGCCCTCGCAGATTAGGTAAACTAGACGAGTTGCTTTTGGGCAACACCACACATTGGGACGTAGTTCAACGGTAGAACTCCGGTTTTTGGTGCCGGCTGTTGGGGGTTCGAATCCCTCCGTCCCAGCCATTAAAACTGAGCGCCCTAAGCCCATAACGGCCCAGGGCGCTTTCTTGTGGGCAAGCGGAGGGATTCGAACCCGCAAGGGTGCGGAGCTGAGGAAACGCGAAGCGTTTTCCAGCGCAGCACGCAAGGAGCGAAGCGACGCAGCGGGGCGCGGCCGCCGACCAGGCGGACGCGGAATCCCTCCGCCCCGTATCAGCCGAGAGTGCCTCGCATCAAGAAATATCAGCCCCGATCCAAAAAGCGAGCCGTAATCTACAAAATGGCGTGTGGCCCCGACGGGCCGGGCATTAAGTTTGTCGCGAGTTCCGCACGCAAAGAAGGCCACGTGCCTTGATGTTTTGGACGTGACAGCGAGAGGGGTCCCGGTATGGCAAGGTGACGTGAAACAAGGCGGCGCTGACCTTCTGGTCGCGCCGCCGAAGTTGAACGTCAGATTGCCGTGCCAGGGCCCCTCGCAGCGTCAAGAAGTCCGCCGTTCGGTAGAACGGCGGAATTTAGTTGTTCAGCATGCGGTCGAAGCTTCCCGAGTCGCCATCCCGATAGTCGGCGGTCATCAGAATCTCCTGCGGAATGCGTCCGCCCTCGCGCAGCACGTTGCGGAACTGCACGCGCGTGACCATGGGCAGATCCTTGATCGTGGCCGCCAGATTCTGCGGCACGCCCTGGTTGGCAGCCGCGGGCTCGCACTCGCCGCCGGCCTTCACGCGGCGTTTGTGCTCGGCGAGCATGGCGCGATACATACCGGCATGCAGGCGAATCTCAACGACATTGGCATTACGGGCCTGCTCGACAATGCGCGCACCCTCTCGATCGATGTCGCCCACGTAATAGACATAGTTAAAGCGATAGCCGATCTCGGCCAGATAATCGTCCAGGGCATGCGAGACGCTCGCCTTGCATCCGCCGCCAAAAATCACGCCGCCCACCTTGATGCCAAAGAGCTTGGCATGCTTGCGGCCACGCAGCAGCTTGACGATCTCGTCGTAGGTATCCAGGTTCTCAACCATAATGAACGGCTTGTCGGCGCCCAGCGTAAAGAAACCCGTAAAGTGCACGGGGCGGTTGGGGGCGACCTTAATCGCCTGCATGCTGATGCCCTTTTCGGTCATACGCCGAATTAGGCGCTCGCCGTGCTTGCCGTCAAAGGCCTTCTCATCGTTAAAAATCTGGTAGGCGCGCTGGCGACGCGAAGCAACCGGCGTATCGGCACCTCGGTTCTGCTCGATCCAAGCCTGGATGATTGCAATCTCCTCGGCAATCTTGCGGTTGGACATCTCGTTGTGCTGGGTGCGCTGCGGCGCCTTTTTGCCGTCCTTGCCCTCGACCTTAACAATTTGAGTCTGCTGCTCCTTGATCTTAGAGAGCGCCGTAGGCGTAGGGACAACTTTGAGCAGCTGCCTGCCCAAAACGCGGGCAAGGGCAAACGCCGATACCTCGCCGTGGACGGCCGACTCGGGCTGCTGGGCAGCAGCATCTGCTGCGACAGACTCCGGCTTCTTCTGAGACTTGCGCTTAGAATCGCCTTGGGAATTGTGCTCGCGCTTTGGCATAGACGCCTGCTTCTGCGGACGATCGGACTTGCTCTCCTTCGCCGGCTGGCGCTTAGGCTGCCCCGAAGAAACCTCGGCAGTCGCATCCTCGTTCTGCGGCGTGGTCTTCTCGGTTGCGGTCTCGGTATGGGGACCGCGACCTCCACGATGGCGACGACGGCGAGGCTTGCTCGACGCGCCCTGCTCCGCCTGCTCATCAGTAGGCTGCTGGCCCTTGGCCTCGGCATTAACCTCAAGCTGCGGCTCGACAGGCTTCTGCTCGCGAGCCGCCGGCTCAACGGCCTTCTCGGTCTTTTCGGCCTTATCGTCCTGAGTGGTCGAAGCCGGCTCGCTCTTCTCCTG
>CAKUBM010000004.1 GCA_934643145.1 uncultured Collinsella sp.
TTGTCCTTGGCCTCTTCGGCGTCGTCGGTGTCCACGAGCTGGTTGAGCAGCTCGTCGAGGGAAGCCATGTCCTCGTTGATCGCGCCGTTGGCGGGAGCCTTCTTGTCGTCGATCGGGGCGCCCAGGAGCTCCTCGTCGGCGTCGGCGTGATGCGTCGGAGCGGAGGTACCCAGCAGGATATCGTCCGGACCGTCGGGGCTAAAGACCATCTGCAGCAGCTGCGAGAGGTCTTCCTCGTCGGCAACGTCGTCGTTGTTCTCGAGGATGTAGAGCAGGTCGTGGGCCTCGAGGCCGTCACGGAGCTCCTCGATCGCCTTGGCACCGATACCATCGATGCGCAGCAGATCCTCCTCGGACTTGCCGACCAGGTCGCCGACCGTCTCGATGCCGACCTCGCTGAACTTGTTGGTCCAGCGCTGCGACACGCCCAGGTCGTCGAACAGGTACAGGCGAGCCTTCTCGGCGGAGATGGTGTGGCCGTTGCGAGTGAACGAACCGTCAGCACCGCCGAACTCGTCATAGCCGGCCCAGTCGAGCTGCTGCGGGAGCTGCTCGTCCAGGTCCTTGAGCTCCACAGGAGCCCACTCGGGCAGCGACTTGGCGTTGGGCGAAGCCGGACCGTCGATGTCCACGTAGCCGTCGGCCGTGCGATACGTCAGCTTGGCGTTGGCGTACGGCTTAAGGCCGGTACCAGCAGGGATCTTCTTACCGACGATGACGTTGGACTTAAGGTCGAGCAGGTGGTCGACCTTGCCCTCAATAGCAGCCTCGGTAAGGACGCCGGCGGTACGGATGAACGAAGCGCTCGACAGCCAGGAGTCGATGTTGGACGCGACCTTGAGCGTACCCAGGATGACGGGCTCGGCCACGGGAGCCTGACCGCCCAGACGGGCAACGCGCTCGACCTCGTCGGCGAACTCGTAGCGGTCGACGTACTGACCAAGCAGGTACTTGGAGTCGCCGGGGTTAGTGATCTGGACGCGACGCAGCATCTGACGTGCGAGCACCTCGATGTGCTTGTCGTTCAGGTCGACGCCCTGGCTGGTGTAGACGTCCTTGACGCTCTCGACGAAGGTGTGCATCGTCGACTCGATGTCGGTCAGCTTGCGCAGGTTGCGGAAGTTGACGAAGCCCTTGGTGATCTGGTCGCCGGCGCGAACCTCGCAGCCGTCCTCGATCTCGGGCATAAAGCGCACCGAAGCGGGGACGCGACGCTCGTCGAGGACACGGGTGTGGTCCTCGGAGTCGGTGAGCGTCAGCACGTACTCGGACTTCTCGGGCTTAATCGAGAGGTGGCCGGAGTACGGAGCCAGCTCGGCCTCGCGACCAAGGATCTTCTCGTTGACGTTGCCGACAATATCGAACATACGGCTGACCGTAGGCAGACCCTGCGTAATATCGTCGACGCCAGCGACGCCGCCGGAGTGAATGGTACGCATCGTAAGCTGCGTACCGGGCTCGCCGATGGACTGGGCGGCAATAATGCCGACGGCAGTACCGATGGCGACCGGACGACGGGTGGAAAGATCCCAGCCGTAGCACTTCTGGCACACGCCGTACTTGGAGCGGCAGGTGAGCAGCGCGCGGAGCTTGACCTTCTTGAGGCCCGCATCGACCATCTTCTGGATGTCGGCGACCTTCTCGATGTAGCCGTCCTGCTCAAAGAGCACGGTGCCATCGGGAGCCACGACGTCCTCAATGAAGCAACGGCCGACGAGGTCGGTGTTGAGGTCGGTGGTGCCGGGGATGATGAGGTTGTAGGTGACGCCCTCGTGCGTACCGCAGTCCTCCTCGCGGACGATGACGTCCTGGGCCACGTCGACCAGTCGACGGGTCAGGTAACCAGAGTCCGAGGTGTGGGATGCGGTATCGACCAGGCCCTTACGGGCGCCGTAGGTCGAAATGAAGTACTCGAGCGGCAGCAGGCCCTCGCGGAAGTTCGCCTTAATGGGAAGGTCGATCGTCTCGCCGGACATGTCTGCCATCAGGCCACGCATGCCGCCGAGCTGACGCAGCTGGGTCTTAGAACCACGGGCGCCGGAGTCGGCCATCATGTAGAGCGGGTTCTCCTCGTCGAACATGTCGAGCATGAGCGCTGCGACCTTGTCGGTACAAGCGGTCCACTCGTTAACGACTTCGATATGGCGCTCCGTCTCGTTGATGAAGCCCTCCTCGAAGTACTCGTTGATCTGGTCGACGTTGGCCTGGGCGCGATCGAGCAGCTCCTGCTTCTCGGCAGGGATGAGAGCGTCCCACACCGAGATGGTGAGGCCGGCGCGGGTAGCGTAGTGGAAGCCAGAGTACTTGATGGCGTCGAGGATCGGGCCGACCTTGGCCTCGGGGTAACGATCGCAGCAGTCGGCAACCAGCTTGGCCACATCGCCTTTGACCATCTTGTAGTTCATGAACTCGTAGTCTTCAGGCAGGCACTGGCGGTTGAAGATGATGCGGCCGATAGAGGTCTCGAAGCGAGCAGTCTTGTTGCCGGTGACGTCGTAGTCGACAAACTCGTTCTTACCGTTCTTGACGCGGAAGATACGGGTGCCGTCCTCGTTGATGACGTTGGCGCTCTCGGCGGACACGCGGACCTGAATCTTGGCCTGCATGTCGACCTCGGAGCGGCAGTCATAGGCGTGCAGCGCGTCGTCGAAGCTCGAGAACACGTGGTTCTCGCCCGGCAGACCGTCGCGGACCTGGGTGAGGTAGTACACACCGATGATCATGTCCTGCGAGGGGATGTTGACCGGCTTGCCGGATGCCGGCGAGCGCAGGTTGTTCGCAGAGAGCATGAGCACGCGAGCCTCGGCCTGAGCCTGGCTGGACAGCGGCACGTGGACAGACATCTGGTCGCCGTCGAAGTCGGCGTTGAAGGGCGAGCAGACCAGCGGGTGCAGGTGGATAGCCTTGCCCTCGACCAGCACCGGCTCAAAGGCCTGGATGGACAGACGGTGCAGGGTCGGTGCACGGTTGAGCAGCACGACGCGGCCGTCGATGACCTCTTCGAGGATATCCCACACAAAGGTGGCGCCACGGTCGATAGCGCGCTTGGCGCCCTTGATGTTCTCGACCTTGCCAAGCTCGACCAGGCGCTTCATGACGAAGGGCTTGAAGAGCTCCAGCGCCATGGTCTTGGGCAGACCGCACTGGTGCAGCAGCAGTTTGGGGTCGGTAACGATTACCGAACGGCCGGAGTAGTCGACACGCTTACCCAGCAGGTTCTGACGGAAACGACCCTGCTTGCCCTTGAGGGCCTCGGCGAGCGACTTGAGCGGGCGACCGCCACGGCCAGAGACCGGGCGACCACGACGGCCGTTGTCGAACAGGGCGTCCACGGACTCCTGGAGCATGCGCTTCTCGTTGTTCACGATGATCGCAGGGGCGTCCAGGTCGAGCAGGCGCTTGAGTCGGTTGTTACGGTTGATCACGCGACGATACAGGTCGTTGAGGTCGGACGCGGCGAAGCGGCCGCCGTCGAGCTGGACCATCGGGCGCAGATCGGGCGGAATGACCGGGATGACGTCCAGGATCATGTTCGCGGGGCTGTTGCCACCCTTCAGGAAGGCGTCAACGACCTCAAGGCGCTTGACGGCCTTCTCGCGCTTCTGCTTCTGGGAGTCCTCGTCGGCGATGATGGCCTTGAGCTTCTCGGCCTCGGAGGGGAGGTCGATGGCAGCGAGCAGGTCGCGGACGGCCTCGGCACCCATACCACCCTTGAAGTACATGGAGTAGTAACGGGTCATCTCGCGGAACAGCGGCTCATCGGAGATGAGGTCGCGCTCGGTGAGCTTCATGAAGGCGTTGAAGGCGTCCGTGCGGAGCTGCTTCTCGTCCTTGCACTCTTCCTCGATGTCGACGATGCCAGAGGCGATCTCCTCGGGGGTCAGCGGCTCCTCGTCGGAGAACTCGTCAAAGTTCTCGGGGTCGCCCTGCTCCTTGAGGGACTCGATCTGGCGGGCGCACTCGGCATCGATCTCTTCCAGATCGGCGGCGAGCTCCTCGCGCAGGTCGTCAGCGTCGGCCTCGCGAGCCTCGTAGTCGACCTCGGTGATGATGTAGCTGGCAAAGTACAGAACCTTCTCGAGGTCCTTGGACTTGATGTCGAGCATACGGCTCATCGGGAAGCTCGTGGGGCTCTTGAAGTACCAGATGTGGGACACGGGAGCGGCGAGCTCGATGTGGCCCATGCGGTCGCGACGCACCTTGGCCGAGGTGACCTCGACGCCGCAGCGCTCGCAGACGATGCCCTTAAAGCGGATGCCCTTGTACTTGCCGCAGGAGCACTCCCAGTCCTTGGCGGGACCGAAGATCTTCTCGCAGAACAGGCCGTCCTTCTCGGGCTTGAGGGTACGGTAATTGATGGTCTCCGGCTTCTTGACCTCACCGTGCGACCAGGAACGGATCTGGTCGGCGGAGGCAAGGGAGATCTTTACCGAGTCAAAATCAGTAGCTTCGAAATCTGCCACAGTCAACTACTCCTTATCAGTGGTCGTGGCGGCGACAGCCTCGGGTGCCTCGGCGGTCTCGGCATCCTGGGCCTCGACGTCGGCGTCAACGCCGGCGAGCGCAGCCAGGTCGTCGAGAGCGGAGG
The DNA here is from genome assembly GCA_934643145.1 of uncultured Collinsella sp. Lineage (GTDB taxonomy): Bacteria > Actinomycetota > Coriobacteriia > Coriobacteriales > Coriobacteriaceae > Collinsella. The sequence goes on from CAKUBM010000004.1 coordinate 4,589, forward strand.
TCTCCTCGGCGGTCACAGGGGCGGAGGCGTCCTCGTCGGCATCGTGCATGGGCTCGATGTCCAGCGCGAGGGAACGGATCTCCTTGACGAGAACCTTGAAGGACTCGGGGATACCCGGAACCGGGACGTTCTCGCCCTTGACGATGGACTCGTAGGTCTTGACGCGGCCCACGGTATCGTCGGACTTGACGGTCAGGATCTCCTGCAGGACGTTGGAAGCGCCGTATGCGTACAGTGCCCAAACTTCCATCTCGCCGAAGCGCTGGCCGCCGAACTGAGCCTTGCCGCCCAGCGGCTGCTGGGTAACCAGGCTGTAAGGGCCGGTCGAACGGGCGTGGATCTTGTCGTCGACCATGTGGCCGAGCTTGAGGATGTAGGACGTACCCACGGTAATGGGCTCGCGGAACTCCTCGCCGGTGCGGCCGTCGAACAGACGGGTCTTGCCGCGCTCATCAAGCTGGGTGACAAACTCGGGGCGCATCTGATCGCCAAAGGCAGCGGTGGCCTTGTTGAGCATGTTCTTGTTGGCGCGACGGATGACCTCGGCGATCTCGTCCTCCTTGGCGCCATCGAAGACGGGCGTCGCGGTGAAGAACGGACCGGGAACATACTTGTCGGAGTCGGCATCCTCGGTGTCCCAACCGCAGGCAGCAGCCCAGCCAAGGTGGCACTCGAGCAGCTGGCCGACGTTCATACGCGAAGGAACGCCCAGCGGGTTGAGGATAACGTCGATCGGGGTACCGTCAGCCATGTAGGGCATGTCCTCGACCGGCAGAACGTTACAGATAACACCCTTGTTGCCGTGGCGACCTGCGATCTTATCGCCCTGCTGGATCTTACGACGCTGAGCGACGTAGACGCGCACCTGCTCGTTGACGCCGGGGGCCAGGTCGTCGCCGTTCTCGCGGCTAAAGCGGACGACGTCGATGACGCGGCCGTAAGCGCCGTGAGGCATCTTAAGGGAGGTGTCGCGAACGTCGTGAGCCTTGGCACCGAAGATGGCGCGCAGCAGGCGCTCCTCGGCGGTCTGAGCACTCTCGCCCTTAGGCGTGACCTTGCCGACCAGGATGTCGCCAGGGCCGACCTCAGCGCCGATGCGGATGATGCCGTCCTCGTCGAGGTTGGCAAGCATATCCTCGGAGAGGTTCGGGATCTCGCGGGTGATCTCCTCGGGGCCGAGCTTGGTGTCGCGGGCGTCGATCTCGTGACGGGTGATGTTGATGGTCGTCAGCAGGTCCTCGGCCACCAGGCGCTCGGACACGACGATACCGTCCTCGTAGTTAAAGCCTTCCCACGGCATGTATGCCACGGTGAGGTTCTGGCCCAGTGCGAGCTCGCCATGATCGGTCGAGGGACCGTCGGCCAGAGGCTCGCCCTGCTCAACGGTGTCACCGGCGCGCACGAGCGGACGGTGGTTGATGCAAGTGGACTGGTTGGAGCGCTGGTACTTGGCCAGGTGATACTCGTCCATGCCGCCGGCATGCTTGACGATAATCTTGGAAGCGTCGGCAAAGATGACCTCGCCGGCGTTCTTGGCCAGGGTAACCTCGCCAGAGTCCAGGGCGGCGCGACGCTCCATGCCGGTACCGACATAGGGAGCGGCGGGGTGAACCAGCGGCACGGCCTGACGCTGCATGTTGGCGCCCATGAGCGTACGCTTGGCGTCGTCGTGCTCCAGGAACGGGATCAGCGTGGCTGCGACGGAGAGCATCTGACGCGGCGAGACGTCCATGTAGTCGACGTCCTCGACGGGCACGTCGGCGGGAGCGCCGAAGGAGCCGTCGAAGTCGCGGGTACGGGCGATCACGGTGTGCGGACGGACAAGCTTGCCCTCGGCATCGGTCGTGATGAACTCGTTGGTCTTGGGATCGAGCGGCGTGTTGGCCGGCGCGATGACGTGCTTCTCTTCCTCGTCAGCGGTCATCCAGTCGATCTGGTCGGTGGCAACGCCGTTCTCGACGCGACGGAACGGGGCCTCGATGAAGCCGTACTCGTTGACGCGGGCGTAGAGGGCGAGCGAGCCGATCAGGCCGATGTTGGGGCCTTCGGGGGTCTCGATCGGGCACATGCGGCTGTAGTGCGAGTTGTGAACGTCGCGGACGGCCGTCGGCACGTTGGTGCGGCGGCTGGAGCCCGACTTGTGGCCGGCAAGACCGCCAGGGCCGAGTGCGGACAGACGGCGCTTGTGGGTCAGACCGGTCAGGGGGTTCGCTTGGTCCATGAACTGCGAGAGCTGCGAGGAACCGAAGAACTCCTTGATGGAGGCCACGATCGGACGGATGTTGATGAGCGACTGCGGGGTGATCTCGTCGATGTCCTGGGAGCTCATGCGCTCACGGACGACGCGCTCCATACGGCTCATGCCGATACGGAACTGGTTGGCGACGAGCTCGCCGACGGTGCGGATGCGGCGGTTGCCAAAGTGGTCGATGTCGTCGACCTTGAAGCCCTGCTCGCCGGCGGCGAGGGACAGCAGGTAGCGCAGCGTAGCGACGATATCCTCGTCGGTGAGCACCGTGACCTCTTCCTCGGTGGTGAGGTTGAGCTTCTTGTTGACCTTGTAACGACCGACGCGGGCCAGATCGTAGCGCTGCGGGTTGAAGAGCAGGCCCTCGAGCAGGCTGCGGGAAGCATCCACGGTGGGAGGCTCGCCCGGGCGCAGGCGACGGTAGATCTCGATGAGGGCGTCCTCGCGGGTGAGGGCGGTATCGCGCTCGAGGGTGCGCTTGATCACATCGGAGTTGCCGAGCAGCTCGATGATGTCGTCGTTGGTGACGGCGATGCCAAGGGCGCGCAGGAACATCGTGGCGCTCTGCTTGCGCTTACGGTCGATGGAGACCATGAGCTGGTCGCGCTTGTCGACCTCAAACTCAAGCCAGGCACCGCGGGACGGGATGATCTGGGCCTTGTAGATCTGCTTGCCCGAATCCATCTCGGAGCTGTAGTACACGCCCGGGGAGCGGACGAGCTGCGAGACGACGATACGCTCGGTACCGTTGATGATGAAGGTGCCCTGATCAGTCATCATGGGGAAGTCGCCCATGAAGACGAGCTGCTCCTTGATCTCGCCGGTCTCCTTGTTGGTAAGACGGACGTCGGTCAGAAGCGGAGCCTGATAGGTCATATCCTTCTCGCGGCACTCCTCGACGGTGTGCGCGGGGTCGCCGAACTGATGCTCGCCGAAGGTAACCTCGAGAACATGGTTCTGGCTCTGGATGGGGCTGGATTCCTTGAACGCCTCACGAAGGCCCTCGTCCTTAAAACGCTCAAAGGATTCCCTTTGAACAGAGATAAGGTTGGGGAGCTCCATGGCCTCCGGGATTTTCCCGAAGCTGACGCGCTTGCGCTCAGTGGCAGTGTATGCGTAGGTCACCAGGTTTTTCCTCCTTCACGGAAATGCTCGGTGGGTTGGCGAGGCATAGCTTCGCCAGTTATCGCAACCTAATAGTTTATCAGGTACCGACCGTTGGGCAAGAAAAGCCTTGACGCGATTGAGTTTTTGGAGTAGCAATTTTTTTCGACAGAAAACATGCAGGTAAATAGTGGTATACCGAACATCTGTTCATATATTTTCTGTGAACAGAGAGTCAGCAATCGCAGCTCTTATAAAAAACGGGCGCGAACCGAGGTCCGCGCCCGTAAATATCGTTGCCCGAAGGCCTACTTGCGCATCAAACCGCCGCGCTCGTCGATGGCGTCCCAGAAGGCACCGGCAAAGCGAGGATCGCTTGCAGCCATGAGGGCGTTGGTGGCCATCCAGCCAGACGGGGTACCGGTATCGTAGCCCGACAGCGGGTCGATGACGACAGCGTACATGGCCTCACGGTCGAGCGAGCGGGCCATGGCGTCGGTCAGCTGAATCTCGCCGCCCTTACCGGCCTGCTGATCGGCCAGCAGGTCCATGACCAGCGGGCTCAGCAGGTAGCGACCGACGATGTACAGGTTGGACGGAGCCGCCTCGGGAGCGGGCTTCTCAACCAGACCGCCGATGCGCCACACGGCACCCGGCTCAGCATCGGCAACGTCCTCGGCACCCTCGAGCGAACCGACGCGCTCACCGGCGATAACGCCGTAGCGACTGACCTCCTCGGGCGAGCAAGCAGCGACGGCGATAACCGAAGCGCCACCGTGCTCCTTGGAAACGGCAAGCATCTTGTCGCAGATGTCACGGTTGGGCACAACGTAATCGCCCAGAAGAACCAGGAAGTTCTCCCCTGCCACAGCGTCGGCAGCAGAGCGAATGGCGTGACCGAGGCCCTTGGGCTCGTACTGATAACGGAAGTCGACCGGCATACCGCCCGCATGGGCGACAGCGTCGGCGTAGGCGTCCTTACCGCGCTCGCGAAGCAGGTTCTCGAGCGAACGGTCGGGCTGGAAGTAGTTCAGCAGCTCGGGCTTGCCGGGCGAGGTAACGATGATGGCGTCGTCGACCTCCTCGGGGTCGAGCGCCTCCTCGACGACATACTGGATGACCGGCTTGTCGAGCACCGGCAGCATCTCTTTGGGCGTGCACTTGGTGCCAGGCAGAAAACGCGTGCCAAGACCGGCGGCGGGGATGATTGCCTTCATATTATTCAAGGATCCTTTCGCAGGCGCAGGATGCGCCCTGTGCGTGCGGCACGGCGGCCGCAGACCAAATTGCGATACCGAATTATCTTACCGCCGTTAATTAACGTTAATGCAGGCAAGCGCCATTCTTCAGCAGGTCAACGCAAATTATTGCTCGAATGGTGCAATTTTATCGACCAACGGTAGCGATCCCAAAGCACCGCAAACGACAGCAATTTGCATGCCGAGCCAGCAAAATAGAGGGGTCATAACAAAAAAGACGGGGCTCGCAATGCGAACCCCGTCTGCAAAGAAATCTGGCGAGAAAGCCTGATTACTTGAGGGTGACAGCAGCGCCAGCAGCCTCGAGCTTCTCCTTGGCAGCCTCGGCGTCCTCCTTCTTGGCACCCTCGAGAACAGCCTTGGGAGCGCCCTCGACGACCTCCTTGGCCTCCTTCAGGCCAAGGTTGGTGAGCTCACGGACGGCCTTGATGACCTGGATCTTGTTGTCGCCGAAGCCCTCGAGCACGACGTCAAACTCGGTCTTCTCCTCGGCCTCAGCAGCGCCAGCAGCGGGAGCGGCGACAACAGCGGCAGGAGCAGCGGCGGAAACGCCGAAGGTGTCCTCGATAGCCTTAACGAGCTCGGAAGCCTCGAGAAGGGTCATTTCCTTAAGAGCATCGATGATCTCATCGGTGGTAAGCTTAGCCATTTCTAAGTCCTTTCGGTTTCCGTGTCTGTGCACGGAGATCAGTTAAAACACGGCGCGAATGCGCCAGGGGTGCGGCGTTGCCGCCGCGGGTGAAAACAGCGACTAGGCTGCCTTCTGCTCGGAGACCTGCTGGATCGAACGAGCGAGACCAGAGGAAACGCCGTTGACGCAGACAGCGATGTCGCGAGCGAAACCGGAGATGAGACCGGCGATCTGGCCGAGAAGCTGATCCTTGGTGGGCAGCTCGGCGATAGCCTTAACATCATCAGCGGAAACGGCCTTGCCGTCGGAGATACCGCCCTTGATCTCAAGGACGCCCTTGGACTTAGCGGAGAAGTCCTTAAGGGCCTTAGCGGCCTCGACCGGCTCGGACTCGTAGAACACATAAGCGACGGGGCCGGCGAGGATCTCGTCGAGCTCGGGCTGCTCCTGGTTCTTGAGGGCGATCTTGACCAGGTTGTTCTTGTAGACCTTCATCTCGGCGCCGCACTCGCGAAGCTGATGACGCAGCTCCTGAGCCTGCTTAACCGTCAGACCGTTGTAGTTGACGACGAACAGACCGGCGTTCTCGGCGATACGGGACTCAATCTCTGCAACCTTGTCGATTTTGTACTGCTGGGGCATGAATTACACCTCCTCGAATTCTTTCCGGGCACGGTCCGCCACAAGGACGTGACGGGGGCATGTCCAAAAAGAAAGCCCCCGCGCTGCATGAGCGACGGGGGCGAGAAGACATATCTACTCGACCACCTCGGCTGGCGGGATATCCCATTAAGCTCGCGGGCGATGCCCGTTTGCACCGGCTGTCTCTGGCAGCGGATTCGTGCGTGAACCGAAAGTATTATGGCGGGGACCCCGGCGTCGGTCAACGGAAAACCGGGCTGCACACAATTCCACCATCCGGCCGCGCCGCCGAAGGCCGGGCGCAAGGTTTTCGCTCGGTCAGGTCCTGGGCTCGCTCGGAAAGGACATTAAGTGCTTTCCGGCTCGTGCGGAATCTACGAAAACCTTGCGCCCGGCCTTCGGCGGCGCGGCCTGCGGTGACTTTGGGGCAGCCCGGTTTTCCGTTGAGCGACGCCCCCCACGCATAATCCTTATGTCGGCGGGCTGATGTGTTGCGTCCCGTTGGGCTATAAGGTTGAAATGAAGGTGGACAGGCGATTTAGGCCTTCGTCCAGATCTTGGTCGGAAACGCAATAGCTGAGGCGGATGTGGCCTTCGGTTCCGAAGCAGTCTCCGGGGACTAGGGCTACGTTGGCTTCTTTGATGGCTTTGATGCAGAAGGCTTCGTTTGTTAGGCCGTACTGTTTGATGCTGGGAAAGGCATAGAAGGCTCCTGCAGGTTCTACGACGTCGAGGCCCATGGCGTTTAAGGCTGCGAGTACGCGTTCGCGGCGGGCTCGGTAGACTTTGAGCATGGGGGTTGGGTCGACGGTCAGGGCTCGGGCCGCGGCGTCCATCTCGAAGGAGACGGCGCTCGATACTAGGTATTGGTGGGCCTTTGCGATCTCGGCGATGACGGGGGCTGCCGCTGCGAGCCAGCCCAGGCGCCAGCCGGTCATGGCCCAGGGTTTGGAGAAGCTCTCGATGACCACCGTCTGCTCGCGTAGCTCCGGGTGGCGCTGGGCAAATCGCTCGTAGCCGCCCACGTAGACCAGGCGGTTATATACGTCGTCGCAGATTACGTAGATGCCCGCCTGGTCTGCCACGCGTGCCACGGCGTCGAGCGATGCCGCGTTGAGAATGCAGCCCGTAGGATTGTTGGGCGTGCAGATGACGATGGCCTTAGTCGCCGGCGTCACGCAAGCACGAAGTGCGTCCTCGTCAATCTGGAATTGCGCAGGCTCCGTATCCAAAAAGACCGCTTTGGCGTGGTTGGCCACGACGATGCTCTCGTACAGGCCAAAGGCCGGCGTGGGGATAATAACCTCGTCGCCGGGGTTGAGCATAGCCATGAGTGTTGCCGACAGGGCCTCGGTCGCGCCGTCGGTCAGGATGACCTCGTCGGCCGAAAACGCCAGGCCCGCGTCCCCCATGTAGGCAGACAGCGCCTCGCGCAGGGCGGGACGGCCGTTGTTGGGCGGATAGTGCGTGTCGCCGCGGCCCAGCGCGGCGGTCACCTCGGCGCTAATCACATCGGGCGTGGGAAAATCGGGCTCGCCGAGCGCGAGCGCGATACACCCCGGGTGCTGGGCGGCGAGCGCGTTGATCCGACGGATGCCGGAGGGCTTGAGCGTGGCAAGCGAGGTATTCATGGGCAGACGCATGGCGTTCCTTTCGTAAGGGTTGCACTAGGATAGCGCGGCGGAGCGCCGTCAGACGGTGTAACCTAAACGGAAACCAACCGGAAAGGAGGCGGCATGGAGACAATCGCGCGCGGCGATGTACCAAAAACGTTGCAGACCATTGCGTATATCAGCATTCCCAGTAGCGCCGATCTTGAGTTCTTGCTCTGGGACCTGCAGGATGCCATCGCGGCCTATGCACAGCTTTCCGGCACCGCGCTCCCCCACCCGGTCGATTTGGAGACGAATGATGCCGGTGCAGTCGATGGAATGGTGCTCGCTGTTGACGATGCATTTGATGATGAGGCTATGATCGCTGGCGAGCAGATACTCGATCGCCTTGGGAATACAGAGACACGCATCTATGTCGTCGTCCAGGCCGCGTCCAAAAACAACAAGCAGGCAGACGAAGTCCTCGACCGCCTGTACCGGGCATGTATTCTACGTGACCTGCCATGGTGCGACGGCGTTGTCATCTGTGCCTGCAGCGGCATCGCAGCGCTTCGCCATTCACCACGCATGGGCCTCTTGCGCCGACCATTTTCGGAAGCGATGGATAAGCTTGTGGGCGCCGTGCGCATGGGCTGCTCCATAGAGCATGCGCAGCTGCTTGGCGGCGGCAATGCCGGCAGCGTCGACGCCGATGGCATGGTGCGCGCCAGGCCCGCCGTGCCCGCACCAATCTGGCGCGCCATCATCAAACGCCTCAGCGCCCATGCTCAATCAGATATCTAAATTACAGAGCGCCCCAGTCAACTGCCTCGCGCCAGCGCTCGACAAGGCGCTCCAGACGCCAAGCCGCATTGGCGGGACTTGTCGAGGGCAGGACGATGGCGGACAGCCCGGTGCGTTCTTGTAGATAGCGCTTGTAGAGCCGGCCAGCTGTACCACCGTTGCATATCACCTGCTCAATAGGAGCTGCGCCGGCAATGCGCTCAACATGCGCCGGCACAACGTTTTTGATGCTGGCGTCACTCGAGCCCTTGATGTCGCAGCTCTCGATCACATCCCACAGGGCCACGCCGCCGTTCAACAGCATGGAGCGCTTGGCGGCAATCGAGGCGTCGAGCGTCGCAGGCTCGCTGTCTGCCAAAGGGTCGCCCTCGTTGGGCGGCACGGGCACACCGAGACACGCGGCCATCACGCGCCAAAAGCGATTCTGAGGGTTGCCGTAATAAAAGGCATTGGCACGCGAAAGCACCGAGGGAAACGACCCGAGCACCAAAACGCGCGAGTGCTGGTCGAACACGGGCTCAAACCCATGCTCAATATGTTGATAGCCCTCGTCAGACGTTGCCATGGCCTAGGCCCTCAGCAGATAACGCACCTCGTAGGGCGCAAGCTCAAGGACGCCCGTCAGTTCGACCGTGGGCACGCCGTCGGCAAGCAGGTCGACAAAGGAGCCGTTGAGCTCGCCGGCGGTGAAAGTATACCTCTCATCCACGGCATTGACCGCCACGAGCACCGTCGAGCCGTCACAGGCGCGCTCGAACAGCAGCTGCTTGTTCTGGATCACCACGTTGCGATAGGCACCGTAGTTGAGAGCGCGTGCCGCCGCATCGTCTGTCGAGCGCAGGTGCGCGAGCTGCTTGATGAAGGCCGTCAGCTCGTTGGGCGCAGGCTCATCGAGCGCAGGTCGCAGCGCCCAGTCGCCATCGGGGCCGCCCTTTTCGCCAGGAATCCCCCACTCGCTGCCATAGTAGACGCACGGAATGCCCGGCATGCCAAACAGCATGCCATAGGCGGGGCGCAGGCAGGACTTGTCGGTAAGGATGCTCGCCAGGCGCGGCACATCGTGGTTGTCGACAAACGACAGCAAGTGTTTGCCGCGGTAGATGCACCACGGATCGCCGCCAAACTGACGATGCAGCGAATGGGCGATCTCGAACATGTTGACCGAGTTAAAGCTGGAGTACAGGCCCTTGTAGCACTCGTAGTTGGTGCAGGAGTCGAGCATCTCGTCGTTGACGATCTGGTTGTAGTCGCCGTGGAGCGTCTCGCCGATCAGCACGAAGTCGGGCTTGAGCTCACGGGCAAAGGCGTGCAGCCGGCGCATAAAGTCGCGGTCGAGCATATAGGCAACGTCCAGGCGCAGACCGTCGACACCAAAGACGTCGGCCCAACGGCGCACGGACTCGAGCAGGTAATCGACCACGGCGGGATTTTGCAAGTTGAGCTTCACAAGCTCAAAATGGCCTTCCCAGCCCTCGTACCAAAAGCCGTCGCCATAGCAGGAGTCGCCGTCAAAGCTAATGTGGAACCAATCCTTGTAGGGCGAGTCCCACTTACGCTCCTGCACATCGCGGAAGGCCCAAAAGCCACGGCCCACATGGTTAAAAACGGCATCGAGTACCACGCGAATGCCATGGGCATGCAGCGTCTCGCACACGGCGGCAAAATCGGCATCCCCGCCCAGGCGACGGTCGAGATGGCGCAGGCTGCGCGTATCGTAGCCGTGGCTATCAGACTCGAGCGGCGGGTTGATGAGCACGGCGCCAACGCCGAGTTCCTGCAGGTAGTCGGCCCATTGGGCGATTTTCATGATGGGGGCATCGGGGTTGGGTGCAGTGCCGGCAGCTTGAGAGAGTTCGTCCTCGGCGACGGGTGCGGCGTTCTCGCGCGGAGCTCCGCAAAAGCCCAGCGGATAGATCTGGTAGAACGTCGTCTGGTATGCCCACATAGCAACCTCCCGGTAAGCTCAACACAACGACATCCATTGTATGCCCAGCTTGCATCCTCTTCCCCAAAATAAGTTGCGGTGGAATAGTTCCTGCTTGGGCGTTCAGAGGCCTTAAACAGGAACTATTTCACCGCAACTGATGAGGGGATGTGGCTAGGCGACGGGCTTTGCGCGGCGTATGGCCGGGAACAGTACGGTAATGGCGAGGATGACGCCCACGACAGCGATCGTGCCGCCCGCGTAGCCGATCCAAGCGATGCCCGGGCCCGACACCACGGCGCCGCCGATTGCGGTGCCCGTGCCGATACCCAGATTGAACAGGCCCGAGAAGATCGACATAGCGACAGCCGACGAATCCGCCGGCGTGTTCTTGATGAGCTCGGCCTGGAACGCCACGTTAAAGGCCGTGGCGCAGCAGCCCCACAGTGCGCAGACGGCAAGCACTGCCGCGAGCGACGATGCGGCCGGACCCATGAGCAGCAGGGCCGCCGGCACGCCGGAGAGCGTAATAGCCAAGAACGGGAAGCGATGCCCATCGAACAGGCGGCCAAACAGCCAGCTTCCGAGCAGACCAGAGCAGCCAAACGCCGTCAGCGTCATGGTGATGGCGCCCGCGTCGACGTGCGCGACCTGTGCCAGGAAGGGCTCGATATAGCTGTAACCCGCGTAGTAGCCGGTCGCCATAAAAACCGTGACCGCGTAGAGCGCGATCAGGAGCGGGTTCTTGAGCAGCTCGGGCAACTGTTTGACGGTAAAGCGCTCGCCCGCCGGCATGGCCGGGAACACGGTCGCCTGGTAGACGACCGCGATGGCCGAGAGGACCCCGACCACGGCAAACGTCATGCGCCAGCCCACGGCCAAGCCAATAGCGCGACCGAGGGGCAGACCAAAGATCTGCGCGATGGACGAGCCCGTAGCGATCATGCTGATGGCGAGCGCCCCGTGGCGAGTGTCGACCAGGCGCGAGGCCATAATCGAAGCGACCGACCAGAACACGGCATGTGCGCAAGCGACCACCAGGCGCGCACAGACCAGGATGGGATAAGTCGGCGCCACAGCGGACAGAAACTGGCCCAGCGAAAACACGGCCAGCACGCCCAGCAACATCCGCTTGAACTCAAAGCGCGAAGCGAACACCATGAGCGGCAGCGACAGCAACATGACGCCCCAGGCATAGACCGAGATCATGATGCCGGCTTGGGACTCGGTGAGCGAGAACGACGCGGCGATGTCAGTCAGAAGGCCGATGGGCATAAACTCCGACGTGTTGAACACGAACGCACAGCAGGTGAGCCCGACGAGCGGGAGCCACTGCCTGAGCGTGATGCCGTCTTGCCTTGCCCGACTCATATATAACGTCTCCAATCATTTTGAGCGGAGGCGATTATATAGCAACGGCCCCGCATCCGTCAGCAACAGATGCGGGGCCGAAAACAATTCGATACACAGAGGCTGCGCCGTCAATAAAAAACTAAGCCAACCCCAGCAATATGCCCGCCGAATGCACGACAAACGCCACGATCCAGGCGACAGTCACTTGAAACGCGAACACGGCAACGGCATAGCGCGCGCCCAACTCGCTCTTGACGGCGCCGATTGCCGCCACGCAAGGCGGGTACAGCAGTGTAAAGACCAGGAACACGTAAGCGGTAAACGGCGAGAACATGGTCGACAGCGCCACGGGCGACGTTGCGCCCAAAAGCACCGTGAGCGTCGAGATGACGCTCTCCTTGGCGATAAGTCCGGTGACGAGCGCCGTGGATGCACGCCAGTCGCCAAACCCAAGCGGCGCCAGCGCCGGTGCGATAATGCTACCCAGACCGGCAAGTAGGCTCTGCGACTGATCGGCGACCACATTAAAGCGAATGTCGAACGTCTGAAGGAACCAGATAACCACGGTAGCGGCAAAGATAATGGTAAAGGCCTTGGTAATAAAGTCCTTGGCCTTATCCCATGCCAGCATCACCGTCGTCTTGACGCTCGGCAGGCGGTAATTGGGGAGCTCCATGATAAAGGGCACCGGGTCGCCCTTAAATGCCGTGCGGTTGAGCACCAGGGCGGCAATGCAGCCGACCACGATGCCGATCAGATAGAGCGAAACCATGGCGGGAACTGTCGCCTGCGGGAAAAACGCTCCGCACAGCAGACCGTAGACCGGCAACTTGGCCGAACAGCTCATGAACGGCGTGAGCATGACCGTCATCTTGCGGTCGTGCTCGGATGGGAGCGTACGGGTCGACATGATAGCCGGCACGGTGCAGCCAAAACCGACGAGCATGGGCACGAAGCTGCGGCCCGACAGACCAAAGCGACGCAATACCTTATCCATGACAAAGGCCACGCGCGCCATGTAGCCGGAGTCTTCCAGAATGGAGAGGAACAAGAAGAGCACGACGATAATCGGCAGGAAGGTCAGCACGCTGCCCACGCCCGTAAGCACGCCGTCGACAGCCAGCGAGCGCACCACGTCGTTGGTGCCGAACGCTTTGAGACCCGCATCGGCCGAAGCGATGATGGCAGCAATGCCGTCCTCCATAAGTCCCTGCAACGCTGCGCCGATCACGCCAAACGTCAGCCAAAAGACAAGGCCCATGATCACCAGGAACGCCGGAATGGCCGTGTAGCGACCCGTCAGGATGCGGTCGATCTTGACGGAACGCACGTGCTCGCGGCTCTCATGCGGCTTGACGACGCAACGCCCGCACACGTCGCCGATAAAGCTAAAGCGCATATCGGCCAGCGCGGACAGGCGATCGGTGCCGGCCTCGCCCTCCATCTGGGTAATGATGTGCTCGATGGCGTCAAGCTCGTTACGATCCAGGTGAAGCGCCTCGGTTACCAGCTCGTCGCCCTCAACCAGCTTGGTCGCCGCAAAACGCACGGGAATGTGCGCCGTCGCGGCATGGTCCTCGATAAGGTTGGCAATGCCGTGGATGCAGCGGTGCAGTGCACCGCCGTCTGGGCCATCGGGTGCGCAGAAGTCCAGGCGGCCGGGACGCTCGCGGAAACGCGCCACATGCAGGGCATGGTCCACCAGCTCGCCGATACCCTCGTTGCGCGCGGCGCTAATGGGGACGACCGGCACGCCCAACAGGCTCTCGAGCAGGTTGACGTCCACGGCGCCGCCGTTGGCCGTCACCTCGTCCATCATGTTGAGCGCGATGACCATGGGGCGGTCGAGCTCCATAAGCTGCAGCGTCAGGTACAGATTGCGCTCGATGTTGGTAGCGTCGATGATGTCGATGATGGCGTCGGGATGCTCATCCAGGATAAACTGGCGGCTCACGATCTCTTCACCCGTGTACGGCGACAGCGAATAAATGCCGGGCAGGTCGGTAACGCTCGCCTCGGGGTGGTTACGGATGGTACCGTCCTTGCGGTCGACCGTCACGCCGGGAAAGTTGCCGACATGCTGGTTGGAGCCCGTCAGCTGGTTGAACAGCGTGGTCTTGCCGCAGTTTTGGTTGCCGGCGAGGGCAAAATGCAGAGGCGCGCCCTCGGGCACGGCCGTCTTGGCAGCACGGGGCGAATACGTCCCCTCGCCGAGTGCCGGGTGCTCCGTCGTGCCGATTGCGGCGTTGGCGCGCGGACCCGTATCTGTGTCGTGAACACCCACGAGCTCGATGCGAGCGGCATCGTCCTTGCGCAGCGTCAACTCGTAGCCACGCAGGCGAATCTCGAGCGGGTCGCCCATGGGGGCGTACTTCATCATGGTGACTTCGGTGCCCGGCGTTAGGCCCATGTCCAAAATATGCTGACGAAGTGCCTGGTCGTCGGATGTCACCGATGCGACAACGGCGTCCTTTCCAATCTCGAGTGTATCGAGCCTCACGTCCGTGTTCCTCCCCCGGCGCCCACAGGGCGTTGCATTTATGTTCACCATGGCTAACCGTTTGCCACGGCTAACCAATTTAACCATGCATGATAGCGCGAACACACAGTGACGTTCAATTAACAGATTGGTGCGAGGGGGACGGATCACTTTGCACCAAGCCTTTGGCAGCTAGGACGATGCCGATGTCTTGGTACCGACAGCGAAAGCCCGCCAGAGCGAGCAAGGTGCCTTGAAGCGAGGTGACATCTACCTTCTGGTCATGTCACCGAAGCTGAAAGGCAGATTGCCGCTCTGGCGGGCTTGCAGCGTCGGCTGGTTACGCGGTTTGGTAAAACCGCGTAACCAGAAACCGTGGCGCTCCAGGAAGCGGAAGGCTAGGCGAATCCAAGGACGGACAGCCACCTGCTTGTCCTCGTTGTCGACCGCGGTGTTGGCGTTGCCGAGCGAAAGGCCGTGGCCGCCCTGGTCAAAGACGTGCATCTCGCAAGCGACGCCCTCCTCGGCCATGCGCTGCGCAAACGGATAGACCTGCGCGATCGGCGCCGTCTTGTCGTCGGACACGCCCCACACAAAGGTCGGCGGCATCTGACGCGAAACATGCATGGTGGGGCAGATGTCGGCCAGATGCTCGTCAGTTGCCTCGCCACCCGTCACCATCAACAGGTAGTCGTTGAGCAGATCGCGCCCCGTCTTGCCGCCCGTCTTGGGCACGCGCAGGTCGATGCGCGGGTCGCGCGTCTGCATGTCGCGCACATAGGCAAAGTCGAGCAGCGGATAGCCCAGCACCACGGCATCGGGACGAATGTCGTCCGGACGCGCCCCGGCAAGTGCCGCGAAGGGACCAGTCTTCCACTGCGTTGCCAGCGAGGCGCAGATCATACCGCCCGCAGAAAAGCCCACGACGCACACGCGCTTGGGATCGACATGCCACTCGTCGGCATTCGCGCGAACCGTAGCGACCATCTTGGCTAGATCTGCCTGGGGGTGCGGAAAGCTCACGTCGCCCGTAGAACTCGTCACATAGTTGAGCACAAAGGCCTGGTAACCGTGATCCAAAAACGCAAACGCCACGGGATCCTGCTCGTGCGGAGCGATATGCGTAAACCCGCCTCCGCCGCAGATAATCACGGCAGGACGGCGGCCATTCGGTTTATCGGGCAGCGGTTCGGCACCCAAATACGTAAACGTCGCCGGATATTCCTCGGTCGGCTCCTCGCCCCACAGCGCATGGTTCTCGACAATCATATGTGCTCCCTTCACGCAAATTATGCGCCCCTGTTTTCGCCTTCAAGCGTACCCCAGTTGGACCCACGGCGCAGAAACGCTCCCGCAATAAGTTTCCCTTCAACTGATATATCACATATTCCCAGCTCAGAGGTATCGCTGAGCAGCGTAGAATAGGGGGCGTTGACCAAGCCGAGAAACACATATGAAACGTTCCCGGCAAACCAAACGCGCGATATGCGCCTATTTAAGTTGGAGGCAACTATGGGTCTGCTCGATTCGCTTAAGTCCACCTTCACCTCGACGGGCGAGGCGTCCGTTCCGCCCGCAGCAAGCTTCGCCACCCGCGAAGGCGTCATCTATGCCCCCGTCAACGGCGTGCTCGTCAACCTGGACGAGGTCCCCGACGAGACGATCGCCTCGGGCATGCTTGGCCAGGGCTATGGCATCGAGCCCATCACCGACACCATCTATGCGCCCGCCAACGGCCGCATCGGCGCCACCACTGTCACCAACCACTCCATTGGCATGATCACCGAGGACGGCCTGCGCGTGTTCATCCATGTCGGCCTGGGCACCGTGGAAATGAACGGCAAGGGTTTTGCCCGCTTTGTCGAGATGGGCGATGTGGTCAAGGCAGGCCAGCCGCTCATCAGCTTCGACCGCGAGGCCATCAAGGCCGCCGGCCACGATGACATCGTGACCGTCATCGTCTCCGAGCTCGATCGTCTTAAGAGCATCGACCATGTCGGCGAGTCCGGAACGCTTATCGGCGGCAACCCGCTCGTCAAGCTTGGCGACCCGCTGCTGGTGGCCAAGACCAAGTAGTCGAGCCGCACGCCGCACAGCCAAAAGGCACCACGCCAAGCGCCCGCGACCATTTGGCCGCGGGCGCTTTTCGTTTGAAAACCATCCCGTCAATGCCTTATCTGTATAGCCCAAATGAGCCGAGCTGCTAGAATATCGAACTGTATGGATAACTATCATTCAACCGTTATGGGAGGATACGTGAACCGCACCAAAATCGCGCAGCTCTACGCCGATGCCGAGTCGCTCGGCGGCCAGACCGTCACCGTCGCCGGCTGGGTCAAGTCCGTCCGCGACATGAAGAACTTTGGCTTTGTTACGCTCAACGACGGCAGCTGCTTCCGCGACCTGCAGGTCGTCATGAACCGCGAGGCACTCGACAACTACGACGAGATCGCCCACCAAAACGTCTCGGCCGCCCTCATCTGCACCGGCACCGTCAAGCTGACCCCCGATGCGCCCCAGCCTTTCGAGCTTTCTGCCACTTCCATCGAGGTCGAAGGCGTCAGCGCCCCGGATTACCCGCTGCAGAAGAAGCGCGCAACCGTCGAGTTCCTGCGCACCCAGCAGCACCTGCGCCCGCGCACCAACCTGTTCCGCGCCGTGTTCCGCATCCGCTCTGTCGCGGCTGCCGCCATCCACCGCTTCTTCCAGGAGCAGGGCTTTGTCTACGTCAACACCCCCATCATCACCACGAGTGACTGCGAGGGCGCCGGCGAGATGTTCCGCGTGACCACGCTCGACCCCAAAAATCCGCCCCTCACCGAGTCCGGCGAGGTCGACTGGAGCCAGGACTTCTTTGGCAAGCATGCGAGCCTCACCGTGTCCGGCCAGCTCAATGCCGAGAACTTTGCCATGGCCTTTGGCGACGTGTACACCTTTGGCCCCACCTTCCGCGCCGAAAACTCCAACACCACGCGCCACGCCGCCGAGTTTTGGATGATCGAGCCCGAGATGGCCTTTGCCGATCTGAACGACTACATGGATAACGCCGAGGCCATGCTCAAGTACGTCCTTAAGGACGTTATGGCCACCTGCCCCGACGAGCTCAACATGCTCAACAAGTTTGTGGACAAGGGCCTGGTCGAGCGCCTGGACCACGTGGCAAACTCCGACTTTGCCCGCGTTACCTACACCGAGGCCGTCGAGATCCTGGAGCAGGCAGTCGCTGCTGGCCACAAATTTGATTACCCCGTCAGCTGGGGCATCGACCTGCAGACCGAGCACGAGCGCTTCCTGACCGAGGAGCACTTTAAGCGCCCGACCTTCGTAACCGACTACCCGGCAGAGATCAAGGCCTTCTACATGCGTATGAACGACGACGGCAAGACCGTCGCCGCCGCCGACTGCCTAGTGCCGGGCATCGGCGAGATCATCGGTGGCTCCCAGCGCGAGGAGCGCCTGGACCTGCTCGAGGGTCGCATTAAGGATCTTGGCATGGCCCCCGAGCAGTACAAGTACTACCTTGACCTGCGCCGCTACGGTTCCTGCAAGCACGCCGGCTACGGTCTGGGCTTCGAGCGCTTGGTGATGTACCTCACCGGCGTGGGCAACATCCGCGACGTCCTGCCGCACCCGCGCACCGTGGGCAACGCCGACTTCTAATCGTCGGACGCTAGCTCGCGTCGCCACACGCCAACGCTCATCGTACAAGCGTCTCTCGGCATCGGTCGAGAGACGCTTTTTTCAACAGCATCCGTCAAGCTTTTGGCAAGCTTTTGGTCAGTTGAGCATGGCTGTTGAAAACTCGAACCGCCGTTTGCCGACGACTACCGACCGCCCAGAGCGCCCTGCGCCCCTGGGAAAGCCCCACGTCCTAGGCTCCATACCGTCGCCACCCAAAACGGAAAGGACGTGGGCACCATGACCGAAACCGCTGTTGAAACCTACGACACCACGACTAGAGGCGCCGCCTCGATGGCAGCCTATCGCGCCGTTCGCATCCTGCAACTATTAAGCGAGAACACCGGCGAGGACAAGGCCATGCTTTCTGATGAGTTGATCCGGTGCCTCGCCCATCCCGACGACCCCGCCCGCATGCCCATCTCGGCGGCGCGGCGCAGCATCTACACCGCCATCTCCGCACTTCGCCATGCCGGATACGAAATTGAGTACAAGCGCGGCGTGGGGTATCGGCTCTTGTCCCGTCCGCTCACCGACGAAGAGATCATCCGGCTCCACGGCATGGTCATGCGCAACCGCTCTACGCCCATCGCCATTCGAAAAAGCATGGCGCAGCATTTGGTCGCCATGGCGAGCGCCGACGTTCGCGGCTACCTCGATGCACCCGAGCCTGCTCCAAGCGCCGGCAGCAAATCCACCAAGGCCACGCGCACGCTCATCAAGCGCATCGACACCTGCGAGCTCATCGAGCAGGCCATCGACCACGGAACCACGGTGAGTTTTGATATTTCGAGCGTCACGGCACGTGGCGAAACCGAAGTAGCACGGATGACACTCCGCCCCTTTGCCATCAAGCAACGAGACGGCATCTCGTATTTGCTGGGAACGGTCTATGACGCCCGAGGCGCCGATGACACGCTGCGTACCGTAGAGATTGGCCGCATGAGAAACGTCACCACGCGTCTCCTCGACGGCAAGAAGCTCTTCGCCGCCCTCGACGAGGACGACGCCGCCTCCGCCGCATAAGAACCCCCGCCGTCCATTCGACTACCCGTACCGCCCATCCGGTTCTGTATTAAAAAACCCGCCAGGTTATTGTAAAAATGGACATCCGCGCTACTATAGTTCCACTTGCACTTTGTTTGAGTGCAGTGTTTCCAGCCATTTCTATACTTGGGGGTAACGATATGAAGGACATCACCATCAGCCGCAGGAGCCTTCTGGTCTCTGCTGGCCTGCTCGCGCTCGCTCCGCTCGCCGGATGCGGCGGCAACTCTGGTTCCGGCTCTGCTGCCGCCGGTTCCGACTACACCGTCGGCGTTCTGCAGCTCACCGAGCACTCCGCACTCGACGCCGCCAACGACGGCTTTGTCAAGGCCATCAAGAAGAGCGGTCTCAAGGTCAAGATCGATCAGAAGAACGCCCAGAACGACCAGTCCACGTGTAAGTCCATCGCCGACAAGTTCGTGGGCGATGGCGTCGACCTGATCTATGCCATCGCTACGCCCGCCGCGCAGGCCGCCGCTGGCGCCACCGCCGATATCCCCGTCGTGGGCTGCGCCATCACCGACTACGCTGCCTCGGGCCTGGTCCAGGACAACGATAAGCCCGGCACCAACGTCACTGGCGCCTCCGACCTCACCCCGGTCGCCGAGCAGCTCGAGATGATGCAGAAGGTCCTGCCCGACGTAAAGAAGGTCGGCCTGCTCTACTGCACCGCCGAGTCCAACTCCGACGTCCAGATCAAGGCCGCCAAGAAGGAGCTCGACAAGCTGGGCCTGGACTACACCGACTTCACCGTCTCGAGCTCCAATGAGATCCAGTCCGTCGTCGAGTCCGCCGTGGGCAAGGTCGACGCGCTGTACTCCCCCACCGACAACACCATCGCCGCGGGCGCCTCGCAGGTCGGCCAGATCTGCAAGGAGAACAAGCTCCCCTTCGTGACTGGCGAGGAGGGCATGTGCAAGGCCGGCGGTCTGTTCACCCTCTCCATCAACTACGAGGACCTGGGCTACGCCGCGGGCGAGATGGCCGCCAAGATCCTGAAGGGCGAGGCCAAGCCCGAGGATATGCCGATTAAGCACCTCTCGAGCAAGGACCTGGTCGTCGTCAAGAACGACGAGATGGCCGAGGCTCTGGGCATCGACCTTTCCGTTCTGGACGAGTAGCGCCATGTGCGGTAACGCGTCTAGGGCACGCGCTCGTGCCGTTGTCGTGTTATTCAATATGTGAGCCACAGGGGCGAACGCCAAAGACCGGCGTTCGCCCTGCTTGTTACGGATGAGACAAAACATCCGGCCGCAGCTCTTTTATGCATTGTTACCGCTATCATGGTGACTCACGTGTCCACCCTATCCTAGGAGGTATAAAGCATGCTTATTGCATTGCAAGGCGCCGTTTCGCAGGGCGTCCTCTGGGGCATTATGGTGCTTGGCGTGTTTATCACGTTCCGCCTGCTCGACATCCCCGATATGACCTGCGACGGCAGCTTTGCCCTCGGCGGCTGCGTCTGCGCCGTGCTCATCGTCAATAACAACGTCGACCCGCTGCTCGCCGTTTTGGCCGGCATGTGTGCCGGTGCCATCGCGGGCGCCGTCACGGGCATTTTAACCACCGTCTTTGAGATTCCCGCGATCCTCGCCGGAATCCTGACGCAGATCAGCCTGTGGTCCATCAACCTGCGCATCATGGGCAAATCCAATACGCCCATCCTTGCCAAAGGCACCATCTTCTCGTCTGTCAGCAACATGACGGGCCTGCCGCAGTCCACCGTCGCCATCATCCTGGGCATCTTGCTCGCTGTGGCTATCGTTGCCATCCTGTATTGGTTCTTTGGCACCGAGATCGGCTCGGCACTGCGCGCCACCGGCAACAACGAATACATGATCCGCGCCTTGGGCGTCAACACCAACTCCACCAAGATGATCGCCCTCGTGCTCTCCAACGCCCTCATCGGCCTTTCGGGCGCGCTCATCTGCCAGAGCCAGAAGTACGCCGACATTGGTATGGGCACTGGCGCCATCGTTATCGGTCTTGCCGCCATTGTTATCGGCGAGGTGCTCGGCCGCCTGCTGCCCGGCGGTCTCACGCAGTTTAGCGTTCGCCTGGCCTCCGCCGTCTTTGGCTCCGTGGTGTACTTCCTTATCCGCGCCATCGTGCTGCAGCTGGGCATGGACGCCAACGACATGAAGCTGCTCTCCGCCGTGATCGTCGCCGTGGCCCTGTGTGTGCCCGTGGTTTGGGAGCGCTATAAGCTCCGCAGCTCCTACACGAAGGGGGATGAGGCAGATGCTTAAGCTCTCACACGTCAAGAAGACCTTTAACAAGGGCACCGTCACCGAGAAGCGCGCTCTTACCGGCGTCGACCTTACCCTCAACGATGGCGACTTTGTAACCGTGATCGGCGGCAACGGCGCCGGCAAATCCACGCTGCTCAACATGATCGCCGGCGTATATCCGCTCGATTCGGGCGTTATCGAGCTCGACGGCACCGATATCTCACGTTTGAGCGAGTCGCAGCGCGCCAAGTACCTGGGCCGCGTGTTCCAGGATCCCATGCGCGGCACCGCAGCCGACATGCAAATTGCCGAGAACCTGGCCCTCGCCAAGCGCCGCGGCCAGCGTCGCGGTCTTTCGTGGGGCGTCACCAAGGCCGAGAAGGACGAGTACGTTGAGCTGCTCAAGCGCCTGGACCTCGGTCTGGACACGCGCCTCAACGCCAAGGTCGGCCTACTCTCGGGTGGTCAGCGCCAGGCACTTACCCTGCTCATGGCCACGCTCACCAAGCCACGCCTGCTGCTGCTCGACGAGCACACCGCGGCCCTCGACCCCAAGACGGCCTCTAAGGTGCTCAATCTGACCGAGGAGATCGTCGACGAGCACCACCTGACCACGCTCATGGTCACGCACAATATGAACGACGCCATCCGTCTGGGTAATCGCCTAATCATGATGCATGAGGGCCACGTGATCTACGACGTGGCAGGCGACGAAAAGAAGTCGCTCACCGTTGCCGACCTGCTGCAGAAGTTCGAGGAGGTCTCGGGCGGCGAGCTCGCCAACGACCGCATGCTGCTGAGCTAAACCTACCAAATAGAGACAGGTTTATTTTGGCAGGTTTTGCCTGCGCAGACGTCAAAACCGCCGCAAAGGAACAGATACCTTTGCGGCGGTTTTCGCATATTATGTCGATAATCCAGCGTCAGCAGGGACCGCTGGCTAAGAACTAAGGAACTGCCATGAGAAGGCTTCTTCCCCGTCTTACTTGACCGCCGCACTTCTTGCCGGCGTGCTCACCGACGCCCCAGCTTACGCCACCGCGGCCACCCCATCTCAAGTTATCGGCCCGTCCGATGTGATCGGACGGGCTTTTTGGTGGGTATCATGGTTGAATGATCATTAGGAGGTTTTCCCCACATGGAATTGTTTGAGCCGATTCTTCATTTCTTTGAGCAACGGTGGGTCCACAACATCATCTGGGCCGTCATCTTGGCGATAGGCACCGCCGTCGCCGTCAAGGTCGCATCCAAGACCCTGCACCATCTGCTTAACCGAGACGATAACCCGCTTCCGGCATCGAGTATCTTCATCAACATCGCGCGCGCCGTCATCTGGATGATCGGCGGCAGCTTTATCCTCGACAACTGCTTTGGCATTAACGCAAACGCGCTCGTCGCCGCTCTTGGCGTCGGCGGCATCGCCATCTCGCTCGGCTTTCAGGACACGCTTTCAAACCTCATCGGCGGCATGCAGGTGACCTTTATGGGCATCATCAAACCCGGCGACAATATCGAGGTCGGCGGCGTGTCCGGCGTGGTCCAGGACATCACTTGGCGCCATACGACCATCGAAGATGCCTGCGGGCAGACCATCATCGTCCCCAACTCCAACATCTCCAAGAACACGCTCGTGCATTTGATGCCCTTTGGGCGTGTAGCCGTCCCCGTCGCGGTGAAAGACCCCTCAAAATGGGCGTCGCTCGATGCACTAGCAGACGAGCTCGTCAGCGCCACTAAAACGGCTGTCTCGCCCGTCTCGGGTTTTGACAAGGAGCCGTATGTGCTCTTTAGCGAGATCGGCGACTTTGGCATTAAGGGCAAAATCATCTTTATCGTCAGCGACGACAGCACCACTTTCACGGCAGCCGACGCCTGCATCCGCGCCATCGCCCCCATCATCGCCTAAAACCACCACAAAGGGGACAGGCGCCTTTGTGGGGCTTTCGCATCGTGGTACCATGGTTCATATCGTTGTTTAAACGACTAAGGGAGTAGACACCATGGAAGAGGCCTATCGTCAAGCACGCAAGCGCGGCGAGCAAGGACGTCGACGCGCCATTAGTCAAAGCGAGCATCCGTACCTTGCGGACCTCGATAGCTTGGTTGCCCAGCTCCCCTTAGGCCAGCGTGAGAGCGTCGGCCTGAGGGACATTCCACTCGAAATGGTCGTCGGCACGGTTACCAAGGGCCGTCAGTCCGCCTTTTCGTGCAACTTTATGCCCCTGTTGCCATTTTGCACCGAGTTCGCCCGCAAGTGGTCCAACCTCTACGACATTCAGGTGACCGAGGGCTATCGCGATCCCGTCATCGTCACCGAGTTCATGCATCGGTTTTACGTCCAAGAGGGCAACAAGCGCGTCAGTGTCCTCAAATTCCTGGACGCCCCGACGGTTTCGGCCAAGGTCACCCGTCTCTACCCCGGCACATGGGATTCCGTCGAAAGCCGCCTGTACGGTGAGTTCTGCGCGTTTTGGCGCGTCTGCCCCCTATACGAGATCGAGTTCTCGCGCGAGGGAAGCTACGAGACGCTCGCAAAGATGCTCGGTCAGGACCTTATCGAAAAATGGCCGCAGAAAAAGGTCGACTACCTGCGCCACACCTTCCTGCTCTTTAAGCGCGCCTACCTTCGCGCAGGCGGCGACCACCTGGACATTACGCCTGCCGACGCCATGCTCGTCTACCTCAATGTGTACAACCAGGACCGCCTGCTGGATACGCCGACGGATATCGTCGTAAACCGCCTGTGCAAGATTTGGCGCGAACTGGTCATTGCCGGCAAAAATGACGAGGACAAGGTCGATCTCGTCGAAGCGCCGAGCGTCGATGAGGAAGAGGCGCTCGCCAAGTCCACCTCCGGCGTGCTCAACTTCTTTATGGGCAAGACCGTCTACTCGGCGGCCAACCCCCTGCGCATCGCCTTTATCCATGAGTTCCCCTGTGCGACGTCGAGCTGGGACAGCCTGCACGACCAAGGGCGTCAGTATCTCGATGAGCACTTTGGCGGTATCGTGCGCACCGAGGCGTTCGAGGACTGTCACAATCCGGACGTGTTCTACGCCGCCGTGGAAACGGCTGTCAAACATGGAGCTAACGTCATCTTCTCGACCTCGCACCGCCTGATGGAATACACGCTTAGGGCAGCCGTTGAGTATCCCCAGGTGCGATTCCTCAACTGCTCTATCGGCCTTCCCCATCAAAGCGTCCGTTCGTACTTTGGCAAGATGTACGAAGCAAAGTTTCTGCTGGGCGCCCTTGCGGCCAGCATGGCGGACAACCATCGCATCGGTTACCACGCGTCGGTCTTCGCGTCGGGCGCGCTCAGCGAGATCAACGCCTTTGCGATTGGGGCCTCGCTGCTCGACCCCCGTGCGCAAATTATCCTGACCTGGGGCGATGTGCCCGCCGGTGGTCTTGCCGAGGCCATGTGCCGCGAAGGCGTGAGCGTTATGACCGGCGCTGACATGTCAAAGTCGCTCGAAGACCCAACGGCCTACGGGCTTCACCGCTTGGTCGACGGCAAAGTCACCGGCATCGCCATGCCCGTATGGAACTGGGGCCGTTACTACGAGCTCATCGTTCGCAGCCTGCTGCACGGCACGTGGGACGAGACCAGCGACGACAACCAAGTGCGCGCCGTCAACTACTGGTACGGCATGAGCTCCGGCGTTATCGACATCCGCTACGCTCCGGGCCTACCCTACCAGACGCGCAAACTCGTGCAGTTGCTCCGCAACGGCATTGTCGAGGGCTCCATTAACCCCTTTGGCGGCGAGCTCCACAGCCAGAGCGGCGTGGTACAGATTGAAGGCTTCCCTCCGCTGCCGAGCACGCAGATTGTCGAGATGAATTGGCTGGCGGACAACGTGGTGGGCACCATTCCGCAGCTCGACGATGAGCCGGGAGTTACCGCCCTATGAAGATCCTTGCCATAGCAGATACCGAAGAACGATGCCTTTGGGAGTGCTTTCGCAAGGAACGCTTTGAGGGTGTCGACCTGATTTTGTCAGCCGGCGATCTGGACCCGGACTATCTTGAGTTTTTGGTTACGGTCATCAACAAGCCGCTCATCTACGTGCGCGGCAATCACGATGATCGCTACGCACGTCATGCACCGGGCGGATGTATCTGCGTGGAAGACAGCGTGTACACGTACCGAGGGATTCGCATTGCGGGCCTTGGCGGGTCCATGCGTTATCGCGACGGCGCCAACATGTACACCGAGCGCGAGATGGCCAAGCGTATGCGCAAGCTGTCCCGCAAAGTGAGGATGGTCGGCGGCTGCGACATTCTGCTTACCCATGCACCCGCCGCCGGTATGGGTGATCTGGACGATCTGCCGCATCGAGGGTTTGAGTGCTTTAACACGGCGCTTGAGTCCTGGGGGGCCGACTACATGGTGCATGGGCATGTACACCAAAGCTATGGTCGCGACTTTCAACGCGAGCGGCAGCATGTGTGTGGAACGACAATCATCAATGCCTGCGGCTATACGCAGTTTGAGCTCGACCAGACGCGCTACCCCATCCGCGGCTGGCAGGCAGCCTGGCTCAATTCGCAAACCATGCGCCGCGAGCTCAAGCGCCACGAAGCCATCGAATCCTCAACCGCCAGAACCCCCTGGTAACCGCCACAAAGGGGACAGGCACCTTTGTGGTGGTTTTGACCGGCTTGTCCAGATCGTTTTGCCGGTTCATCTCGATCTGTAACAGTTAGAGCCCAAATACTCTGCTAGATGTTACAGATCGAGATTAACCACGGTAACGAAATCGAAAATCTCAATCTGTAACAGTTAGGGGCGGTTTTGCGCGCTTGGTGTTACAGATCGAGATGTTTGCCGGTTCGAAGCACAGAGCCTCGCAGACAAACATCTTTGTGATGAGGCGGAGGGAATAGAAAACCCGGTTCCGCAGCAACGGAACCGGGTTTTCTTTGGCAACTGCACCGGTTAGCCGGCGGGCAGGCGTGTACACTCGCACGACTCGCCCGCCGGTCAGATTCTACCGACGCTTGCGACGGCGGGAGGCAACGCCGAGCGCGCAGGTCACGGAGCCCGCAAGCGCCATGCCACAGGCGAGCGCCCATGTATCGTCGCCCGTCGAAGGCATCGTGCCGCGCTTCCGCTTGTGCGTAGTCGTCGTCTGCGTGGTCTTCGTGGTCGATGGCGGGTTAGCAGGCGGGTTGGTCGGCGGCGTGTACGTGTTCACGAACTGCGGTTCCGACTCATTCGCGTAGGCGATGCTGCAGGTGAGCGTGCCGTCACCGTTGTCGACGGCCGTCACTGTCAGATCGTACGTCGCGATGTCGTAGGTGACGCCAGGCTCGGACCCGGCCTTCTCACGGACGCGGTAGTGATACGTACCGGCAGAGGCGACTTCCACGGCCGGGAACACCACGTTGCCCGCGGCGTCGTTCTCAGCCGTGGCGACAACGTCGCCCTCGGTACCGTCGTCATTGAGACCGATCAGCTCGAACTCGAACTCGCCGGCCTTCAGCTCTCGGCCGTCGAGCCTCTTGGTCGCCTGGGCCTTGAAGGAGCCCTTGGCCTCGTAGCGGTTGGTGAACGTCGGGGCCGAGCCGCCGTCGTAGGAGACGTCGCAACTGAGGGTGCCGTCGCCGTTGTCGGTCGCGGCCACGGTCAGGCCGTACTCATTTCTGTCGTAGGCCACGCCGGGCTTGTCGCCCTTTGCCTCGCGGATGCGGTAGCCGTAGGTGCCGGCGGCATCCAAGGTGACCTCGGGGAAGGAGACCTTGCCGTCGGCGCCGTTCTCCGCGGTGGCCACGACCTTGCCGTCGGACCCGTCGGTCTTGACCTTCACGAGCTCGAAGGAGAATTCACGATCCTTGAGGTCGCGGCCGTCGAGCACCTTGGTGGCCTCGGCCTTGAAGGAGCCCCTGGCCTCGTAGCGGTTGGTGAACGTCGGGGCCTCGCCGCCGTCGTAGGAGACGTCGCAACTGAGGGTGCCGTCGCCGTTGTCGGTCGCGGCCACGGTCAGGCCGTGCCCCTTCGAGTCGTAGCTCACGCCGGGCACGGATCCGGCCTTCTCGCGGATGGAGTAGGCGTAGGTGCCCGCGGCGGTCAGCTCGACCTCGGGGAACGAAATGCTGCCGTCGGCCTTGTTCTCGGCGGTCGCCGCGACCTTGCCGTCAGCGTCGACCAGCTCGAACTCGAACTCGCCCGCCTTCAGCTCGCGGCCCTCGAGCTTCTTGCTCGCACTAACCTTGAAGCCGCCCTCTGCCCTGTAGGCGTTGGTGAACGTCGGGGCCGAGCCGCCGTCGTAGGAGACCGTGCAGTCGAGCTTAGCGTCATCCCCCTCGGACATGCGCGCGTCCACCGTGAGACCGTACGACTTTTCGTCATAGGTTACGCCGCCGGCGTCGCCCTTGACCTCACGAATGCGGTAGCTGCGCGTACCCTCGCCCGTCAGCTCGACGGTCGGGAACTCGACTTTGCCGTCAGCGCCGTTCTTCGCGGTGGCGACGACCTTGCCGAGCGAACCGTCGGCCTTGACCTTCACCAGCTCGAACTCGAACTCGTCGGCCTTGAGCTTGCGGCCCTCGAGGACCTTGCTCGCCTCGACCCTGAACGAGCCCTTAGGCGCCGTGTACTTGTTGGTGAACACCGGGGCAGAGCCGCCCTCGTAGGAGACCACGCACTTGAGGGTGCCGTCTCCGTTATCCGTCGCCTTGACAGTCAGGTCGCGCGCCGCGGCGTCGTACGCAACGCCGCGCTCGGAACCCTTGACCTCGCGGATGCGGTAGCTGCGCTCGCCAGCACCCTTCAGCTCGACCTTGCCGAACGAGATCTTGCCGTCGGCATCGTTTTTCGCGGTGGCAACCACGTCGCCGTCGGAATCGTCGGCCTCGACCTCGACGAGCTTGAACTCGAACTCGCCTTCTTTGAGCTTCCGCCCCTCGAGCCTCTTGGTCGCCTTGACCTTGAAGGAACCCTCGGGCGTCTTGATGTTGTTCGTAAACGTCGGCACAACGTGGTCGGGCGTACCGTAGACCACCTGGCAGCTGAGGTTGCCATCCGTGTCGTCGGTTGCCACCACGTCCAGGTCGTACTCGGTCTTGTCGTAAATTACGGATCCGTCCTTGCCCGCCTTCTCGCGGATGCGGTACTTATAGCGGCCCTTGGCGTCGACACTCAGCTTGCCGAACACCACGTTGCCCGTGGCGTCGTTCTTTGCGGAAGCAACGACCTCGCCGTCAGAGCCGTCGTCCTTGACCTTCACGAGCTCGAACTCGAACTCGTCCTTCTTGAGCTTGCGGCCGTCGAGCGCCTTGTGGGCGCGGGCCACGAAGGTCCCCGGCTTCTGGAACACGTTGACGAACTCGGGCTCGGCGCCGCCCTCGTAGGCGACCTCGCAGTTCAATTTCCCGTTACCGGCGTCCGTCGCCGTAACTGTCAGGTCGCGCGCCGCGGTATCGTAGGCCATGCCGGCCTCGTCGCCGGCGACCTCGCGCATGCGGTAGCGGTGCTCGCCCAGCGAGGTCACGGTCACGTCGCCGAACGTCACGTTACCCTCGGCGTCATTCTTCGCGGTGGCGACGACCTCGCCGTCGGAACCGTCGGTCTCCACCTCAAGCAGCTCAAACGTGTAGGCATCCTTCTTGAGGTCCGCGCCCTTCACGCTCTTGGTCGCATGGGCGGCAAACGTGCCCTTCGCCTCGTAGCTATTGGTGAACACAGGAGGCTCCGCAGCGGCGTCGGTGCCGATGTAGGCAACCGTGCACTCGAGCTTGCTGTCATCGGCCTGGGACGCACGCGCAGTCACCGTCAGGTCGTACGCACGCTTGTCATAGGTGATGCCGGCCGCCGATCCGGCCTTCTCGCGGATGCGGTAGCGGTGCTCGCCGGCGGAGGCCACGGTGACGCTCGGGAACGTCACATTGCCGTCAGCGTCGTTCTCTGCCGTCGCGACGATCTCGCCGTCGGAGCCGTCGGCCTTCACCTTGAGCAGCTCGAAGGTGAACTTGTCGTCCGCGGTGAGCTTGCGGCCGTCGAGCTTCTTGACCGCCTTCGCGGTAAAGCTGCCCTCGGGCGCCTTGTACGTATTAGTAAACGTCGGCGAAGCGTTGAGGATGCCGCCGTCCTCGTACTTGACGGAGCAGTCGAGCTTGGCGGGGTCATCGGTCGCAACGGTAGCGGTCACCGTCACATAGTGCTTACCGGTGTCGTAGGAAACGCCCGTCTCGGTGCCAGCCTTCTCGCGCATGAGGTAACGGTGCTCGCCGGCGGAGGCCAGCGTGACGCTCGGGAACGCCACGTTGCCGTCGCCGTCGTTGGTGGCCGTCGCGATCGTCTTGCCGGCCGTGCCGTCCGCCCCGGCCTCAACGAGCTCGAAGGTGAACTCGCCGGCCTTGAGCTCACGGCCCTCGAGTTTCTTCTTAGCGCTCACGGTAAAGCTGCCCTTGGGCTTCACGGTGTAGGTGTTGGTGATGCTCTCCTTGGATTGCTTGCCCGCCTCGATCGAGCCCGTCACCGCGCCGCTCGCCTTGTAGCCCGCGGGGACGTCGAGCTCGGTGATGGTGTAGCCCAGGCCCGGCTCCAAGTCCTTCCAGGTCTTGGATTTGCCGGCCGTGAGGGTGAACTCCTCGCTCTCGCGCGCGGTATCCCAGTCGATGCGGAACTTGAAGCTCTTGCCGGCATCGCTCTCGGGCGCGCCCTTGACCTTCTTGGTGAAGGTGAGCGAGCCGTAGTGAGGCTCAACGGTCTTCGTCTTGTTGGCGAACACGGGCAGCGAGGACTTGCCGTCGTAGGTTACGTCCGCGCTCAGGGAGCCGTCGTCGGCAGCGGTTACCTTAACCGTGACGTTGCGCGCGGTCCCGTCATAGGTGATGTGATCTTTAACATGGTCGACGGCACCCTCGGGCTCGACCTCGGAGATGGTGTAGGTATAGGTTCCCGCCTTGTCATAGGTGATTGAGCCGAAGTCCACCGCACCGCCCGCGCCGTTGGCGACCGTCAGGCTGCCGCCTGCGGCGCCTTCGGGCATGGGAGCCTCGCCCTCCGCGGCGAGCGTGAAGCTGAAGGCGTCGCCTGCGGCAGGCTCGCCGTCGAGCGTCTTGAGCGCGGTGATCGACGCGTTCGCAGATTTCTCGCCGTTCGAGACCTTGTTGGTGAACACCGCGGTCTTCATGCCCGCAGGATCGATAGTCCCCGACGTATCGGACGAGCTCACGAGCTTGTAGCCCGCGGGCGTCTTCTCGTACACGTTGTAGCCCGTGCCCGCCGGCAGGCCGTCGATCACGCCGGCCTCGCCAGCGCGCAGGGTGATGTCGAACGCGCCGTCCTTGATATCGACGCTGTTGTCGATGGGCTTCCACTGTGCGGTGAGGGTCGCCGTGCCGCCCCTGCGGCTGATGCCCCCCTCGACCACGTCACCCGGCTGATAGATCTTGGACGGGTCGACGCTCGCGCTCAGTTTGTCGCCAGCGACCTTCCAGCCCGCAAATTCATAGTTCAACGAGTAGAACATGCACTTTGGGAAAGTGAAGGCATCGCCCTCCTTGGATGTCGCGGAGGCCATTTCTCCAGTGGCGTCATCGGAGTCCGCAGCATAGTTCACGGTATACGAAAAATTAATCGGCACACGGCGCCAGGTGCCAGGATGAGCGAAACCGTCGGCAAGCTCTGACGAAGCCAGCTGATCACCGTTTTCGACACACTCCCACGTATCGGTAAACAGGAGATTATCATAGGAGGACCCAAAGTTTGAACCCTCAGGCAGTCTGGTCTCTCCCCCCAAAACTACTTCATTGAGCGTTTTGCATAAGGAAAACATATTCAGCGCATACCATACCTCCGAGGTGTTCCAGCCGGAGAGATCGAGGGACGTCAGGGCCGAGCAGCCGTAGAACATTTCGCGCATGCCCGTCACGCACGAGGTGTCGAGGCCGGAGAGGTCGAGGGACGTCAGGGCCGAGCAGCCGTAGAACATCCAGCCCATGTCGGCCACCTTCGAGGTGTTCCAGCCGGAGAGGCCGAGGGACGTCAGGGCCGAGCAGCCGTTGAACATGTGGCCCATGTCCGTCACGCACGAGGTGTCGAGGCCGGAGAGGTCGAGGGACTTGAGGCCCGAGCAGCCGCCGAACATGTCGTTCATACCGGTCACCTTCGAGGTGTTCCAGCCGGAGAGGTCGAGGGACGTCAGGGCCGAGCAGCCGTAGAACATGCCGTTCATACCGGTCACCTTCGAGGTGTTCCAGCCGGAGAGGTTGAGGGACGTCAGGGCCGAGCAGCGGCTGAACATGGAGCTCATGTCGGTCACCTCCGAGGTCTTCCAGCCGGAGAGGTTGAGGGACGTCAGGGCCGAGCAGCCGCTGAACATGGAGCGCATGTCCGTCACCTCCGAGGTGTTCCAGCCGGAGAGGTCGAGGGACGTCAGGGCCGAGCAGTCGCGGAACATCCAGCCCATGTCGGTCACCTTCGAGGTGTTCCAGCCGGAGAGGTCGAGGGACTTGAGGGCCGAACAGCCCTCGAACATGGAGCGCATGTCCGTCGTCACGCACGAGGTGTCGAGACCGGAGAGGTCGAGGGACGTCAGGGCCGAGCATTTGTAGAACATGTAGTTAATGTCGGTCACCTTCGAGGTGTTCCAGCCGGAGAGGTCGAGGGACTTGAGGGCCGAGCAGCCGTAGAACATGTAGCTTATGTCCGTCACGCACGAGGTGTCGAGGCCGGAGAGGTCGAGGGACGTCAGGGCCGAGCAGTCGCGGAACATGGAGCACATGTCCGTCACGCACGAGGTGTCGAGGCCGGAGGGGTCGAGGGACTTGAGGGCCGAGCAGCCGCTGAACATGGCTACCATGTCCGTCACGCACGAGGTGTCGAGGCCGGAGAGGTCGAGGGACGTCAGGTCATTGCAGCCTTTGAACATGGAGTGCATGTCCGTCACGTTGGAAGTATCCAGACCCGAGATCTCAAGAGTCGTCAGGTCATAGCAGCCGTAGAACATAGCGCGCATGCTGGTTGCCTCGGAAGTTGACAAGTAGCCCACTATTGAACGGAGATTACCCAGCTCTGCGTATTCAGTGACGTCAGACCAGCAGTTGCAGTCGTCCGTCTCGCATCCGTTCTCAAGCTCAAGGTACATGACAACATACCCTTTTGCCCTAATGACTTTTCTCAAATCGAGCCAATTAAACTTTCCCGCATGCACGCGCATGGCGCCGTCTTCATAGAGGTCCCATTTGCTGGTACCCACGATGCCGCTTTCCCTGAGCGTGCCGTGCACCAAAGCGTCAGGCAGCATTACCTTTTTGTCCTTGTAGAGGCCGTTTTGGAAATCTTCGTACCAGTTCTTGATATTGATATTGGGGTCCTCGGCGGCAGCCGCTTTTGCTTTTGCCCTTGCCCTTGCGGGGGCCTTTGACATATTCGTGGATGAATCGTCCACTCCTGCAGAAGTCTGCCCGGATTCGGCAGCCTCTCCGGCCTCATTGTTAGTGCCGGCGGCGGCAAGTTGCGCTCCCAGCGGCTCAACCGCGCTCGCGGATGCTTCAACAGGCTTTGCCGCAACGGCAGCTGCGCCCAGGAGGGCGTTCAGCGACCGTCCGTCCGAACTCAAAACCATTTCTGCGGCAGGAGGCTCGCTCGACTGGGCGGCGGCAGTCGCCGCCTCGTCCGCGGCGTCGCCCTCGCCGGTATAGGCCTCGCGCTTAAAGGAATACGAGCCGTCCTCGGGCAGGTTCTTGCCGGTGAGTTGCACGCGGAACGTGAACTCCTTGTTGGGATCGGGGTTGTCGCCTTCCATCGTTTTAGCGATGCGCAGCTTACCGTCCTTGAGCTTGTTCTTAAAGACCGGCTTGGCATCGGAGCTTACGTCAAAACCCAGCGCGCCGTCGCCGTTGTCCACCACCTTCACGGTATAGACGAACGAACGCTGGCTGTCGTAGTCCACTGTGGAATCGGCACCTTCGCCCGCGGGCACAACCTCGCTCACACGGAAGCGATAGGTCTTACCGGCGTCCGCCTCGGTAAACTGCAGCGCCTGGACGCTCTCATGGCTAAAGACAATCTTGCCGTCGGCCGAGTTGGTGGTAGTGCCGACCGCTTCGGCCTGCTCGTTGTCGCCCTCGCCCGTCAGCTTCTCCAGCTTAAAGGTGAATTCATCGTCCTTGAGGTCACGGCCTTCGAGCGTCTTCCATGCTTTGAGGTCGACAGTTCCTGACGCATGGTATGCGTTGGTGAACGTCGGCGCAGAACCATCCCCGTAGGAGACGTCGCACGCAAGCGTACCGTCACCGTTGTCGGTCACCGAGACCGTAGCCGTGGCGGCGGCATCGGAATAGGTATAGCCCGCGGCTCCGGTATTTCGCTCACGGATGGTATAGGTGTATGTTTTGCCCACGTCGGCCAGACCATACTTAATAGCCCCGAAGTTCACCGCACCGTCGGCGGCGTTGCGCGCGGTAACCACGATGTTACCGGCCTCGTCCAGCACGTCGAACGTAAACTGTTTAGCCTTGAGCTTGCGCCCCTCGAGCACCTTCGTGGCACTGAGGTACGCCTTACCGGTGGCGTTATACGTATTGGTGAAGCTCGCAGTGGCGGCGCGCTCCTCGCCGGCACGAATCGTGCCCGTAGCGCCCGTGGAATCGGTCTTCTTGAAGCCCGCGGCCTTGGCCTCGGTCACCTCATAGGTAGTCTCGGAGGGAATACCCGTGATGGTCGCCGTCTGGCCGCCGCGCAGCTTAATGGTGTCGCCGTTGCCCACCGTACCTGTGGCGACCTGCGCACCTGCCGCATCGGTCACCGCGTAGGCGAACGTGCCGCCCTCGGGCTCGCCCTCGGGGGTGGTCAGCGCCAGCTTAAACGAGAACTCCTTCTGTGCGCTCACGTCCGTGGCATCCTGTACGGCCTTACTGATCTTGAGCGTACCGTAAGGGTTGTACGTGTTGGTGACATCCATGCCGGCAATGCTCGTCACGTAGCCCTCATAGTAGGTTTCCTCGCGTACCTCGTATGCAATCTCTATGCCATGGTCGCGATACTTGGGTAGGCTACCGAAGCTGTAGTTCCAATCGCCAGAGTCCGCAGCCTTGACGGTCTTGCTCTTGACCAGCTCGCCATCGGCGTAGAGGTCGATCTTGACCTCCTTGGGGCGCTTGCCCGCGGCGTCGTTGGCGTCGTCCCAAATCTTGCGGCCGGCGATCTCGACCGTCTCGACCCTATGCTTGTTGGTGACCGTAAACTCATAACCCGTATCGGTAGGGTTCATGCGCACGTCGGCCAGATAGCCCTCGGGCGTCTCCTCCTTGACACTGTAGGCGATGGTATCACCCTCGTCATTGAGAACGCACAGTCCGTCATCAGACCCAAAACTTGCCTGCCAATTGTTAACATCACTCAGCACGGCGCTCTTGCCCGTGTCCTGCCCATCGGCGTACAGATGCACCGTCACGCTCTGGGGGCGCTTGCCGTCCCGGTCATCGCTGTCGGACCAAGCCTTCTTTATCGTGATGCCAAAAGGCTTGAGACCAACCTTGGTGTAGTCTTTGCGGATCACCTGGTTGGGCGACTCCACGCCCACGTTACTGATTGTCGTGCAGCGCAAGATGGCATTGTTGTAGGCATGAGCGCCGCCGGTGAGACCGGACTCGCTCTCCCCCTCTGTAAGGTCGGTATCGAACCACCTACCGTACGCGGTGGGATCTTGCTCAAGGTCCTTGACCTCGGGCGCCCGCATGCGAATCGTAAACGCCGCCGTATCGCCCTCGTCCACCACAAAGTCACTGCCGTCGGTCTTTTTGGTAGCGTCCACGGCAACCGCGGTCACGTCATCGAGGCTCCCCTCATACGATTCCGCCGGCGTCCAGATGGAGCGATCCTTGAGGTCGGCTTGAGCCTCCTTGCTCTCGGAATCGAGTGTAAGCTGGTCTGCCGGCACCGTCGAATAATACACATGCGGATCGGCACCCGCACGCTCGAGAACGCTCACGTCCACACCCAGCAGGTGGCCCTTCCACATGGCATCGCCTGCATCGGGCTTGTCTCCTTGGATGGTCTTGCTTGCCGGGTCGAACGCATCGACTGCATCGAAGAAGCGAATGTCCTTGGCACTCGAGTTGTCAGGGTTGTTGAGCGAGATGCGATAGCTGTACACGCCGTTCTCAAAGACGTTGCGAGCACCGTCCTTGTCGAGGCCCGAGCTCCACGCGCCCTCGTCATTAGTGTCAACCTTCTTGTCGAGCTGCGCCACCGACCACGACAGGTGGTCGAGCTTGACCGATACGCGGGCATATACGAACGACGAGTTATCGCTCTCGGGATCAAGGTCGGTCATGGCATCCTCGACGCCCTTGACCGCATCCTTGGACGCCTGGTTGTTGCCCGCAAGCGGATTGTCGGGCTCGCCCTTGTAGCCGGCGATGGTACCCCAGCGGGGTTCCGCGCTTTCGTAGGCAATGTTGTTGACGAGCGTGGATCCATAGTCGCGCTCGGTGTCGAACGAGTAGACGGCGTCGAACTTCAGCGTGATTTTATCGCCGTAGCCGTCGTAGGGCTGGTTACCGGCGCTCCACCTGCTGCGGTACTCCGGATTGGGGGCAACGCGCGTTTTCACCGTCATGAGCGTACGCCCGGTGCCCTTATAGTTGCGCTTGAGGCCCACGCTCTCCACCGCGTTGTCGCCATTGAGCTTGACGGTGCCCAGCTTGGGCTCAACGCCCTTGGGCAGCAGATCGTAGAAAGTGCCGGCCGTATCTGGCGTAAAGATGCCCGCCGCCGCGGCCTCGTTGTAGTCGGTAAGGGTCGTGAGGTTGGTCTGCTCGTACACATTGGCCGTGTAGTGGAGCGTGGTTGTCTGACCGTCCTTGTCGGTATCGTATTTCACGCCCTTGTCCATGCTGATGCCCGATGCCGCGCCCGTCAGGAAATCATCATCGCTCTTGGGGCCGCACTCCACGATGAGGTCGCCGTTGAAGTCGTAGTTGTACGACTTTGCGGTATTGCGCAGGATCGTCTCGGGCGTATCGGAGTCCTTAAAGAGCTGGTCCACGCGCGCACGGATGCGCTCCGTGGGCTTAAGGCGCACGTAGGGGTGCATGATATAGGTGACGCCCGCCGTCTTGGTGCTCAAGCAGGTCTTGATATCGGTCACGCCGGCGTCCTTGGGAAACAGCAGTCGCGTTCCGTCTGCGCTCACACTCGCACCATTTTGCGGCTCCACGGCAACTGCACCGGAACGGTAGCTGACGGTGCCGTAGCGCACCCAGTTGTCGCCCTCCTCGGTACCGGATTTCACCGAACCCCAGATCTCGATATCGGGCTGTTTGGCGTTATCGCCGTCCACCACATAGCCGTAGTTGCCCGCCCCGATGCTGCCATAGTGAACAGCACCGTCGGAGTCCTCGTAATAGCCATAACCCGTCTGCGTGTAGCGTTGGTAGCCGTAGACCGTGGGCTTGTCGACGCTCACGCCCTCAAACTCAAAGTCGTCCGCCGTGAGGTCGTCGTCGGTATGGTCGAAGCGCACCGAGTAATCGGGGGTCTCCATGCGCACGGCCTGCTTGCCGTAGTCGCCCGCGAGGAACTGGTTATAGTCGGTCTTGCCGCCCTTGTCCGTAGTCCAGGGTCCGGTAAAGCCCACGGTCTCCACATCGTAGCTACACACGGCATCGCGCCCTAAACGCAGGCTATCGAGCGCATATGGGTAGTTATCGCACTTGCCACGTTTGCTCGAGTACGAGCCGTTTGAATATTTGAACACGTTAAAATGCCCGTGCGGGTCTTGGAACTTGATGGGAGAGTAGGTAAGCTGCGCTGTTGCCGGGGCAGAAGTGACCTCGTGATCATCCGCCGAGGTGAGCGTGTAGCCCACCTTGTGCTTAAGCTTATAGTGCCCGCCCAGCTTAAACTGGTCCTTGGGGTATGCCATGTAGGTGTGCAGATAACCCGTACTGTTATTGGAGCTCACATAATCAAGGCAGTTCTCGGCGGTAAAGCGAATATCCTGCGTGGCATCGTCGCCCTTGTTGCCGACCGTCTTACCGTTATAGCTCACGCCCAAAAGCTTCGCCTCGTAACCGCTGTCGCGCCGTCGGTCGATCCCTGCAGCACGTACTTTTGGTTTCCACGCGCGCTTGTCCACGAGTACCAGTCAATATAGATGTACTTGTCGGCATCGGCGGGCTTGAGCTCCTCGGGCCAATTGGAAGGCCAGTTCTCGGAGAGACTCTGGCCGCGCAGCTCGGCACCGCTGATGGCCTCTTGCGTGTCCACGCTCGCATCGAGCTTATTGGATGTCATGGAAAGCACGTTGCCGGCGTGCGTGGTGAGGTTGACCGTGCCGTAGAAGTTGTCGGTGACGTACTTCTCCACCTCGGTGGGAAGGGCGTCAGCAGCATGCGCCTTCTCGCCGTCGGCGAGCTGACCGTTGCCCACAAGCTCGATGGGGTCGAGTTTACGCACGGCAAACTCAAAGCTCGCCTGCGTGGCGGCGGAGAACTCGCAGGTGTTGCTCAGCACATAGCTGTCGTCCATCTCGGTGTAGGCAAACGTGGACTGCTGACTCGGCGCCTCGGGGACCGCCGCCTCCAGCTCGCCCGCCGGCTTGCCGTCGCGGTCGGAGAAAATGTACTTGGGAACGACGATCTGGATCTCGCCCTCCTTATAGCTGTACTGGCCCGAGAGTGCGACCGAGAGCTTCATCTTGACCGAGAACTCGTCGGCTTTGGGCACAAGGGAAAGACGCGCCGGGCTGTTGTCCTCGGCATCATCGGGCGTCGCCCATGCAACGGTGATGTTCTCGATGCGTTGGTCGTCGCCCGAAATAGGATTCTGATTATTTGTCTGGGGCTCTTGCTTGCCCTGTTTTTTCGCCGCACGCAAGGCCGAGGGAGATGCCTGCGTTGCAAGTGCCTGCTCAGACTGTGCCGGCGGGGCAACGAGCTTCACGTTCGGACTGTCGAAGTTGGAAGCGTCGACGACGCCGGTTGAGTCGGCGTCTGTGCTGTCGGCGGCGTTGGCTGCGGGCGCCGTAGCGACATCAGTCTTGGCGGAGTCGTCGATCGAGGAGGAGTCGGAAGTATCGGGGCCGGGTGCGGCATCGCCCTGAGACGTAGAATCGTTCGTGGCGTTACCGTTGCTACCGGTATTGTCGCCTTCGCCCACATTTGTAGTGGAGCCTTCGTTGGCACTCTGGACCTCTGCGAGCAGTTGCTGGTCCTGCTGTTCTTGCTCGACCGCTTCGGCTATGGCGGAAACGGGCATCGTCTGCATGACCATCACAGCCGAAGCAATGGTAACCAGAGCAATCTTGACAGCAAAGGCGGCCTTCAGGCGTGTCCTGCGAAAGCAACGACGCCGGGGCATCTCCGTCGAGGCGACCCCCGTTCCCTTGGCAAATTCGGTGTCCCCGTCTTTTCGGTCTGCGTGCTTGAACATGATGACTCCCCCGAGCACGTTCGTCCCGCCGCGGCGGTGTGTCGCGGCGCGCAGCCAAGGCGTTGCCTCATGCAAGTTCAGTCGAGAGTTAGCAGCCCTCTCATTCCCATCGATGCTGCTGTTCGGCTGCCGAAGCGTTTACGAGTTGCTTATGCTTCTAGCGCACCAACAAAACAATCACGGCAAATCAATGCTGCAAGGCAATACATCAACTGCAATTTCCACTGCGCCTTTCGGCACAGTAATTCCATATTTGATTGGATGATACGCCTTGTTTAGCCATCTTAGATATTAAGGCGTGGGCGGTAGCCTTTATGCCGTGAACGGTTAAAATGCCCCCGCAGCCTTAAGCTACGAGGGCATCGCATCAGACCACCACAAAGGTGCCTGTCCCCTTTGTGGTGGTTTTGGCCCGAGATAGTAAGAAACCCGGTCCTGCACGAGGCAGAACCGGGTTTCTTTAGCAATGCTTGCTTTGCTCAGGCAGTAACCGTTAGTTACTCAGCCAGGAAGTCACGCTGGATAGCGGGATCGACCTTGACGCCAGGGCCCATGGTGGAAGACACGGAGATGGACTTGACGTACTTGCCCTTAGCAGAAGAGGGCTTGACGCGCAGGATCTCGGTGTACAGGGCAGCGTAGTTCTCGACGAGCTGCTGCTCGGAGAAGGACTTCTTGCCCAGGGGCACGTGGCAGATGCCGTAGCGGTCGGCGCGATACTCAACGCGGCCGGCCTTGAGCTCGGAGACCATCTTGGCGACGTCCATGGTCACGGTGCCGAGCTTGGGGTTCGGCATGAGGCCACGGGGACCAAGGATCTTACCGATGCGGCCAACCTTGGCCATCATGTTCGGCGTAGCGATAGCGGCGTCGAAGTTGATCTCGCCCTTCTGGATCTGGGCGACGAGCTCGTCGGAACCGATGATGTCGGCGCCGGCAGCCTCGGCCTCGCGGGCCTTCTCGCCCTCGGCGAAGACGGCAACACGAACGGTCTTGCCGGTGCCGTGGGGCAGGGAGATGGAACCACGGATGTTCTGGTCAGCCTTACGAGTATCAATGCCCAGACGGAAGTGGGCCTCGACGGTCTCGTCGAACTTGGCGGTGTCGAGCTCCTTGATGAGCTTGGCAGCCTGAAGGGGGGTGTAGAGCGTGGCGCGGTCGATCTTCTCGGCAGCGGCGTTATAGCTCTTACCATGCTTAGCCATGTGCATTACCTCCTGTGGTTAAACGGGCGTGAGCCCTCCCACATCGTATCGTGTGCCCTATTGCACACATATAACGGGCGCCCCGGTCGGAGCACCCGTCATTACCTAAAGAAATCGCTACTCAGCGATGGTGACGCCCATGGAGCGGGCGGTACCGGCGATGATCTTCTTGGCGGCGTCAATGTCGTTGGCATTGAGGTCCGGCATCTTGATCTCGGCGATCTTGGTGAGCTGCTCCTGGGAGAGCTGACCGACCTTGTCGGCCTGAGGCTTAGCGGAACCAGACTTGAGGTTCAGCTCCTTCTTGATGAGGTGAGCCGCCGGCGGGGTCTTGGTGATGAAGGAGAAGGACTTATCCTCGTAGACAGAGATCTCAACGGGGATGATGTCGCCCTTCTTGTCCTGCGTCTCGGCGTTAAAGGCCTGGCAGAACTGCATGATGTTCACGCCAGCAGCGCCCAGGGCGGGGCCGACGGGAGGAGCGGGGTTAGCTGCACCAGCAGGAATCTGGAGCTTAATGACGTTGGCAACCTTCTTCTCAGCCATGGTCATTCCTTTCGAATCACGAGTGTGAAGTACTTGCTATATCGTAAGCACGCACGTGTTAGAAGCACTTCTGAGATGAGCAGTCACAGAAGAAGCACGCTCGCGCGAACGGACGAAAACTTAAGCGATGACAGCGACCTGGTTAAAGTCGAGCTCGACCGGCGTCTCGCGGCCAAAGATCATCAACGTGACCTTGAGCTTGCCTGCCTCGGTGTTAACCTCGGAGACCTTGCCATCAAAGTCGGTAAGCGGACCATCGGTGACGCGGACGGACGTACCGACCTCAATATCAACCGAGGTGCGCTTGGGCGAATCGCCCTTACCGGGACGACGAGTCATCTTATTGTACTCGTCGCGGGAAAGCGGAGCGGGCTTGCCGTTGCCGCCCAGGAAACCGGTGACACCGGGCGTGTTGCGAACACACGTCCAAGCATCGTCATCCATCTCCATGCGAACCAGGACATAACCCGGGAAAATCTTGGAATCCTTGGTCTCGCGCTTGCCACCCTCTTTGATCTCGGTGACGCGCTCCATAGGAATCTCGATATCAAAGATACGGTCCTGCATGCCCATAGTCTCGATGCGATGCTCGAGATCGGACTTAACGCGGTTCTCGTATCCAGAGTAAGTGTGAACGACGTACCAACGCTTAGACATGGTTTAGCCCCTCAATCCAGAGAACAGAGCAAGAGCCTCGCCAAAGCCAGCATCGAGCAGAGCGATGACGACGCCGACGACAATCAGAGAAGCGCAAACGACGACCGAGTAGTTCACGAGCTCCTTCTTATCGGGCCACGTGACACGCTTCATCTCGGACTTCACCGAAGCGAAATACTTCTTGGTGCGGGCGAAGAAACCGGGCTTCTCGTTCTTCTTGGACTTCGCAGCCTTCTCGTTCTTCTTGGCAACGGCCTTCTTGGCCTCAACCTTGGAGTTGGCGGCAGCGTTGTTGGCAGGTGCCGGCTGCTGAGCCTTCTTCTTGTTCTTCTTGTTGGCCATTTGGGTTACCTCCGCGCAATGCGCTTATACATGAGTAAACCGTAAGCCCCCATGTGGGAGCTTACGGAATAATGACTGGCACGCCAGGAAGGACTCGAACCCTCAACACTCGGTTTTGGAGACCGATGCTCTACCAATTGAACTACTGGCGTATGTGACTAGAGACTAACGAGTCTCTTTGTGCAGCGTGTGGTGACGGCACCAGGGGCAATACTTCTTGATCTCCATACGATCA
This sequence comes from uncultured Collinsella sp., assembly GCA_934643145.1. GTDB lineage: Bacteria > Actinomycetota > Coriobacteriia > Coriobacteriales > Coriobacteriaceae > Collinsella. The sequence goes on from CAKUBM010000004.1 coordinate 45,958, forward strand.
GGCATGTTCGACTTGTTCTTGGTGGTCGTATAGTTGCGGCGCTTGCACTCAGTGCACGCAAGAGTAACTAGAGTACGCATTTATCCTGAACCTTTCATTTCCGCCCCGTACGGGCACGAGTTGGTACTTTATCAGCTCTACGTAAGTGCTGTCAACGAAAACCTCGAGTCAATTGGTTCTCGGTGGATCCATTCATATTTGGAACACATCAATGAAGCCATCGAGAGCTAATCGACGGTGCATCCAGGACCATTATCGATCCTCTCGACACCAGCAACGGCTCAATATCCATTGCAGAAAAGAACCCGGCACCCATATAAGTGCCGGGTTCTCTAAGTCAGCTATATCAAAGAGCTAATTTACTCAATGATCGTGGAGACGATGCCCGAACCGACGGTGTGGCCACCCTCGCGGATAGCGAAGCGCAGGCCCTCCTCCATGGCGATCGGGTGGATGAGGTCGCCCTCGATGGTGATGTGGTCACCAGGCATAGCCATCTCGGTGCCCTCGGGGAGCTTGACCGTACCGGTAACGTCGGTGGTACGGAAGTAGAACTGAGGACGATAACCATCGAAGAACGGGGTGTGACGGCCGCCCTCCTCCTTGGTCAGAACGTAGATCTCGCCGGTGAACTTGGTGTGCGGGGTAACCGAACCGGGCTTGCAGAGAACCTGGCCGCGCTCGATGTCCTCGCGCTTGATGCCGCGGAGCAGCAGACCGACGTTGTCGCCAGCCTCGCAGAAGTCCATGGACTTACGGAACATCTCGATACCGGTAACGACGGTGTTCTGGGTATCCTTGATGCCGACGATCTCGACGGGCTCGTTGAGCTTGAGCTCACCGCGCTCGACACGGCCGGTAGCAACGGTACCACGGCCGGAGATGGTCATAACGTCCTCAACGGCCATCAGGAACGGGAGGTCGTTGTTACGAGCAGGCGTCGGGATGTACTCGTCGACGGCCTTCATGAGCTCGCGAATGGCGTCCATCCACTTGGCGTCGCCCTCGAGAGCGCCCAGAGCGGAACCACGGATGACGGGGATGTCGTCGCCGGGGAAATCGTACTCGGAGAGGAGCTCACGGGTCTCCATCTCGACGAGGTCGATGAGCTCGTCATCGTCGACCATGTCGCACTTGTTCAGGAAGACGACGATGTAGGGAACGCCGACCTGACGGGCGAGCAGGATGTGCTCGCGAGTCTGAGCCATGGGGCCGTCGGTAGCGGCGATGACCAGGATAGCGCCGTCCATCTGAGCAGCACCGGAGATCATGTTCTTGACGTAGTCAGCGTGGCCCGGGCAGTCAACGTGAGCGTAGTGACGGGCAGCAGTCTCGTACTCGACGTGGGAGACGGAGATCGTAATGCCGCGCTCGCGCTCCTCGGGAGCCTTGTCGATGTTCTCGAACGCAGTGAAGTCAGCCTTGCAGCCCTCGGTCTCGGAGAGAACCTTGGTGATGGCGGCGGTCAGCGTGGTCTTGCCGTGGTCGACGTGACCAATGGTGCCGATGTTAACATGCGGCTTAGTGCGCTCAAACTTCTCTTTGGCCATAAAGCCCTCCTCTAAACAGGTCGTCCCCGGACGGGACTTTGCCTTTATACCATAGTGGCCTCTCAACATACTATTGAGAAGCCACCGTGTTACCTATGGTAGCGGTGACTGGATTCGAACCAGTGACGCCACGGGTATGAACCGTGTGCTCTAACCAACTGAGCTACACCGCCGGATGGAGCCTGCAACCAGACTTGAACTGGTGACCTCTTCGTTACCAACGAAGTGCTCTACCGACTGAGCTATACAGGCACTTGACGGGTGGGAGCTATAGGATTCGAACCTATGTAGGCAGAGCCAACGGGTTTACAGCCCGTCCCCATTAACCACTCGGGCAAACTCCCAATCGTTCAAGTATCCGCAGGTTCTTTGGTCTTTTGGACCACCGCCCCCGCGAACGAAAAAGATAATACGATGCAACCTTGGGGGCTGTCAACGAAAACCTCTAGATACACGGGGCCGGGCGTATCTATATACTTTTGACCTGCGGTTTTGTTGAGTTTGGATATGAAGGACGGTGGATTTGGATACTGAGGCGACGTTTCCCGAGGTAACACTTTGGTGTAGTGGAGTACACCTTCAGGATCGAACTTCGATAACGGCTTATTTGCACCTATATATAGGTCAAGATCGAGCTTCCGCGTCAGAATCGAGCGTGGATTTTCTTCCGTTTGAAATCGAGCGTGGATAATCTCCCACTTTTGACGTGCCACTGGGCCCAAAGTGGCAGATTATCCACGCTCATTCTCCAGGCGGGAGATTTTCCACTCTCGTGTGTCCGAATATCCACGCTCGATGACGATGACCAACCTCGCCCTGGCTTCTGTCTCGATCTGTAACAGTAAGAGGGTTATTCCTCCCCTATCTGTTACAGATCGAGATGTTTTTCTGCTGGCACCTGGCATTGTCTCGATCTGTAACAGTTAGATACGATTTAACCGTCTTGGTGTTACAGATTGAGATAAATTGGGGAACGAGAAGGACGCTGAGCCTGATAACTCAACAAAATAAAGAAACGGGCTCTGTCCCACAGGGGAACAGAGCCCGAAACTCTCATGGAGCCAGTGACAGGAATCGAACCTGCAACCCACTGATTACAAATCAGTTGCGCTACCGTTGCGCCACACTGGCACACTTGGCGCTTTCGCGCGAAGCCAATTAAGAATAAAGGAATTGCTGACGAGGCGCAACAGACCCTTTGACCGACCACATCTCAAAACTCTTCGTCAGAACGAATAGTTTTATCTGTTCGCCAAAACAAGAAACTATTCGTTCTGGCGATGCCAACCCGCAGCCCATTGATTACAAATCAACGGGCTGACCAATTGGGAAACGGGTCTCTATGGATAATCCCCTACCTCCCACGAAGGGCCTTGAGCTTGGCCAGGGCATCGGGGCTCAGGCGACTGCCCAGAGTCATCTTGATCTGCGGGGCTTCCTCTACCTCGTGAACGTCGTTATCGATCTGCTTGATCTCGTCCACCAGCATGCGGCTCGAGATGCGCGTAACACCCTTGCCCATGACGACGGCTTGAATTGTGCCGTCGCTCGACACCACGGAGCACGCGCGGCCTTCCTCGCGCGCCTCGATGCAGAGCTTCTGCACCACGGTATCGGCAGAGACGCCCGTCGGCGAAAACTCAATGCGCACGCCGCGGGCCGGTAGGTTGGGGCGCTCGCTGGAGATGTTGCCCGCGCCGTCGAACACGATCACGGCCTCGTAACGGCCCTGGGCAAACGCCGCGACATCGTTGATAAGCGCAGTACGAGCCATATCGTGGACGTCGCTGGAATATGGATCGTCGGAATGGTCGTAGACGAGCTTTTCGTAGCGCGGCGTGCAGTGAATCACGTTGTAGCCGTCGACCACCAGCAGCTCGGGCTTATTGGAGTGCACCGTCGAGACCGGATCGGCGATAGCCTGCGCAAACGCATTGCCGCCCACGCCATAGGTCGCGGCCGAAACAATCGGCTTGGCCGAGCCTTCGCCAAAGCGCTTGGCCTTGGACTTGGCACGGTTCTTTTTGGACATGCGCTACTCCTCCCCCATGAGCTCGCCGGCGTTGCGGCGCAGCCACTCAAAGCACAGCGCCGTGGTCGCCTGGGCAACATTGAGGCTCTCGGTCATGCCGCGCTGGGGAAGCTTGGTCAAAAAGTCGCATTTCTCGAGCACCAGGCGCGAGATGCCGTCGCCCTCGGAGCCCATGACGAGCGCAATGCGGCCCTCGAAGGGAGCATCCCAGCAGCTGCCCTCGGCGTGCTCGGAAGCACCGCCCACCCAAAAGCCGGCGGCCTTGAGGTCGTCAAGCGCTCGGGCGATATTGGGAACCTGCGCGATGGGCAGGTGCATGACGGCACCAGCAGAGGTTTTGTAGCTGCCCACGGTCACACCGGCGGCGCGCTTGTTTGCAATGATGACGCCCGCCGCGCCCACGACCTCGGCGGAGCGCACGATCGCACCAAAGTTGCCATCGTCGGTCACATGGTCGAGCACGACGACGAGCGCCGGTCCGTCACCCGCGCGATCGAGGATATCGGCGACATCAGCATAGGGGAAATTACCCACCTCGAGCGCAATGCTCTGGTGAGCGCCATGGCTCGACAGCGCATCGAGCTGCGCGCGCGGCACATACTTAATGCGGACACCCGCGGCGTTGAGGTCATCGACCAGACGAGACAAAGCAGCATCGCGCTCCCCGCCCTCGGCGATGAGCGCGCACTTGACGGGAAAGCCGGTGCGCAGGGCCTCGGCGGCAGCACGGCGACCTTCGATAAACTCGCCCTTGGGGACCTGAATGTTGTCGCGGTTGCGATCTCGCTGCGGACGCGCAGCCTGGGCTTGGGAGCGCTCGCGCTGGCCCTTGGAAGCGGCAGCGCGGTCATTGCGGCGAATCGGGCGCGAGCCAGAAGCAGCCTGCTTGCCACCACGAGGCGCACGCTTGCGGTTGTCGGCCATAAAGCGACCTCCTAAATACAGTTATCAAACGAAACAAATAGATCGACCGCCCGAGGTGCGGCAGATTGCCTTGAAAGAGGAGGGCATAGACCTTGAGGTCATGCCCGACGATTGAAAGGCAAGGTGCCGTGGCTCGGGCGGTCGGCACGGGTTTTCCAAGTGTCCGAGATGGCCGTGAAAGAGGAGCGACGCGTACTTGAGTACGCGAGCGACGGCTTGAACGGCAAGGTCGGGTGCTTGGGAAACCCGCGGGGATTAGAGAGTCTTGATGCGGGTGCCCGCGGCAGTATCTTCAATCGTCAGGCCCAGGTCCTTGAGCTGGTCGCGGATGGCGTCGGCCAGATCCCAGTTCTTGGCGGCGCGGGCCTCGGCGCGGGCCTCGAGAATCTTGGCAGCGGCCTCGTCCACGTCGTCGCCCGTGTAGGCGACCAGGCCGGCGGCAACGCCCAGCAGGCCCAGCGGCAACTCGACCTTGGGCTCGGGGAGCTCAACACCAAACGTATCGAGCAGCTCGGCCAGCGTGTCGGCAGCGGCAAGCGCGGCGGCCTTGTCGGCAGCGTCGCCCGCCTGCTCCAGGTACTGGTTGCACTCGGTCACAAAGCCAAAGACGGCACCCATGGCACCAGCGGTGTTAAAGTCGTCGTCCATGCACTCCTTAAAGGTGGCACGGGTCTCGGCGGCCTTGGCGGCAAACGCCTCGGATGCTGCCTCATCGGCATCGGCCGTCGCATGGTTCGCGGCCCAGCGCAGGTTCTCGACCGTACCGGCAATACGCGTGAGCGAATTCTCGGCACCCTCCAGGCGCTCCCAAGAAAAGTCGAGCGGCGAGCGATAGCTCGTCTGCAGCATCAGAAGGCGCAGAGCGGCAGCGGAGTGCTGCTCGAGGACCTCGGCCAGCGTAAAGAAGTTGCCGAGCGACTTGGACATCTTCTCGCCGTCTACCAGCAGCATGCCCGTGTGCATCCAGGTGTTGGAGAAGCCCTGGTGCCAGGCGCAGGTGGCCTGAGCGCACTCGTTCTCGTGATGCGGGAAGGCAAGGTCGGAGCCGCCGCCGTGGATGTCGATCGGAGTACCCAGGTAGCGATGCACCATGGCGGCGCACTCGGTGTGCCAACCGGGACGGCCCTCGCCCCAGGGGCTCGGCCAGCTGGGCTCGCCGGGCTTGGCGGCCTTCCACAGGGCAAAGTCGAGCGGGTCGTTCTTGTCCTCGTTCTCCTCGATGCGCGCGCCAACCATAAGGTCGTCGATGTTGCGGCCCGAGACCTGACCATAGTTGGGATCGCTGCGCACGGCAAAGTACACATCGCCGTTATCGGCTGCGTAAGCGTGGCCCTGCTCGATAAGCGTCTTGATCATGGCGATCATGGGGCCGATCTCCTTGGTGGCGCGGGGACGCACATCGGGATCGAGCACGTTGGCAGCGCGCATGACGCCAATGAACTTGTCGGAGAACTCCGTCGCGACCTCGGCGGCCGTGCGGCCCTGCTCGTTGGCGCGCTTGATGATCTTGTCATCGACATCGGTGAGGTTCTGGGCGAACGTGACCTCGTAGCCGCTCGCGATGAGCCAGCGACGAATCACGTCAAAGCTGATGAACGTGCGGGCATTGCCGATGTGGATGTTGTCGTAGACCGTGGGGCCGCACACGTACATGCGGACCTTGCCGGACTCGATGGGCTGGAACTCTTCCTTTTTATGGGTAGCGCTGTTGTAGATACGCATTCGTTACTCCTTAACGGTTTTCTGTAGCAGGCAGACGGCCCAGGCGCCGATTCCCTCGCCTTGGCCTTCCCAACCGAGCTTTTCGGTCGTGGTGGCGGCGACGCCCACGTTTTCCACGTCGACGCCCAGGGCATGGGCAAGGTTGGCGCGCATGGCATCGCGGTGCGGAGTGATCTTGGGTTGCTGACAGGCAATGGTGCAATCGGCATCGACAAACTCAAAGCCCAGCTCGCGCGCATAGTCCATCACGCGAGCGAGCAGCACCATCGAATCGGCACCCTCGTAGGCGGGATCGGTGTCGGGGAATAGCTTGCCGATGTCTCCCCCGCGGCAGGCGCCCAGAATGGCGTCGGCCAAGGCGTGCGCAAGCACATCGGCATCCGAGTGGCCCAGCAGGCCGCGCTCGTAGGGAATGTCAACACCGCCGATGATACATCGACGCCCCTCCACCAAACGGTGGACGTCGTAGCCGTGGCCAATGCGCAGGTTACTGAACATGGGGAAGGTCCTCTCCCTCGGCCATACGGCCAAGCAGAATCGCGGTTACGGGACGCAGGTCCTCGGGCACCGTCACCTTAAGGTTGTCGCGCGGGCTCTGGACGCAGCGGACGCGTCCGCCCATGCGCTCGACCAGCGACGAATCATCAGTGCCGATAAAGCCCTCGGCAATTGCCTCGGCATGGGCGCGCTTCATGGCGTCGACGCTAAAGATCTGCGGCGTCTGCGCAGCCCAGTAGAGCTCGCGCGGCGGCGTCTCGACGATGTTATCGCCGTCGACGATCTTGAGCGTGTCGATCGCGGGCTGACCGCACACGACACCGTCGAGTGAGCGATCGCCCACAAGCACGTCGATGGCATGATCGATGGCCTCGGTGGTAATGAGAGGACGGGCGCCGTCGTGGATGGCGACATATTCAAAGCCCGCCGGCACCGCGTGCACGCCGGCACGGGTGGAATCCTGACGGGTATCGCCGGCATCGGCAAAGCTGATGGGCGTGTCGTAGTCAAACGGGTCGATGGCCAGGCGGCGCATCTCGGCACGGCGCTCGGCAGGACACACCACCACAATGTGGCCGACTTTGTCGCTACGGTCGAACGCGCGGATGGACCAGCTCATGAGCGGACGGCCCGCCACGTTAACGAGCTGCTTGCCGCCGGGATTTCCAAAGCGCTGGCCGCTGCCGCCGGCAACGACCACGGCGCATACGGGCGCCATTATGCGTTCCCCTGTTTGGTGCCCTTCATGCGGTACAGCGAGTCCGCAAGAATGGCAGGGTTGTTAACGCCAAAGTCGCCCAAGCGCTCCGGATCCTCGCTGATGTCGTCCATGAGCTCCTGCAGCGAGCCATACTCGTCGACGATCTTCTCGGCCACGCCGTCGCGCACGACGGACACGCGCGAAAGCGTGCGCAGGCCCAGCGGTGTCATGACGGAGTCCTCGTCCAGGTCGTCGTAACCCAGAACCGCCGCCACATGCTGCGGGTCGGACAGGTCCTTAGGCGTCATGCGAGCGAGCTCAGCGCGAATCTTCTCGGCGTTTGCCTCGGAAGAATCACTTGCATAGTCGCGGATCATCAGGTCGTACTCGGTATCCATGCTGGAGCCCGCGAGCTGCTCGAGCTGCATCTGCACGAGCTTGCCCTGGTTACCCAGCTTGACAATGCAATCCTTAAGCTCGGTCTTTGCCTGCTGCATGATCTCGAAGCTCGAGAAGATGCCGGTGATGTCGGCGAGCGTGACGTAGTCGTCGAGCTCAAGGGCCGTCAGGCGCAGCAAGGAGCGGTCGAGCGACTGACGGGTGGTCTGAAGCGTGGCGACGAGCTGGTTGACCGAGCTCATGATGGTGGTGACGGGCTGGATCTCGTAACTCTTGCCGTGGACGTACACATTGACGACGGCGCGACGAGCCGAAACCGAGATCACGATGGCGTCGGTGAGCACCGACATGCGAGCGGCGGTGCGGTGACGCATGCCCGTCTCGCTCGTGGCAAGCGAGGGATCGGGATTGAGGTGGAAGTTGGCGCGCAGGATCTGGGTGAGGTCGCCGTCGATGACGATGGCACCGTCCATCTTGGAGAGCTCGAACAGACGGTTCGAGGTAAACGAAATGTTGAGCGGGAAGCCGTCGTTACCGGCAGCGAGCACGTTTTCGGTGTCGCCGACGCAGATAAGGGCGCCCAGGTGACCGGCAATGATCATGTCGAGGGCGGTGCGAATCGGCTGACCGGGGGCAGTCAGGCGAATAGCCTGTTCCATACGCTTTTGCAGCTCGTTCTTATCCAAGGCATCGCTCCCATCGTATACGCTCCATAAACGTCAATAAGTTTCTCACGGTTTGCCCCCGCCACGCTCGCGAAATCCGATGCTTACAGAATGAGCGGACACAGCTGAGAGCCCCAATCCAAATGAGCTGCTTATGTGGTAGCATCGGGATTCGCATAAATGAGGGAGTAGTCGCGTGATCGGGTTCGCCTCCGGTGGCGCGGCAAGTCAACACACTGGCCGATGCGGCCTGGCTTGCCTTAATGAACGAGACTCGTGGCTGTGCGCGCAACGCGTACGCCACGGGTCTTTTTTGTTGCTCCCCCAAGAGGTACACGCGGGTTCGCCCGCAGAGAGGGAGCCAGACTATGGGACTCGCAGAGCTCGTGTTGCTCGCCGTTGGCCTTTCGATGGACGCCTTTGCCGTTTCCATCTGCAAGGGCCTCGGCATGAAAAAGATCAACCTTAAAGTCGCCGTGGTGCTCGGCCTGTTCTTTGGCGGCTTTCAGGCCGGCATGCCCGTAATCGGATGGGCGCTCGGCAGTCAATTCATGGGCATCATCGGACCCATCGACCATTGGATCGCCTTTATCCTTTTGGCCTTCATCGGCGGCAAAATGCTGTGGGAGGCCTTTACCGAGAACGAGAACGAGGATGAAGGCGACGGCAAGGATGCCGAGAAGATTGACCTGGGTGAATACTTGATTCTGGCCATTGCTACCTCAATCGACGCCCTGGCCGTGGGCATCTCGTTTGCCGCGCTCTCGGTCGACATCGTGCCTGCCGTGTCGCTCATCGGCGTCACAACGTTTATCTTCTCCGTCGCCGGCGTAGCGATCGGCCGCACCTTTGGCGCACGTTACGAAAAACCCGCCACCATCGTGGGCGGCGTCGTGCTCATCCTCATCGGCCTCAAGATCCTGCTGGAGCACCTGGGGATTTTGATGCTGTAGCGCCCAAACTCAATCGCTCAAAACTCAATGCCAATAGAAAGGCCTCATGCAGAGTTTTGCATGAGACCTTTTCGTGCAGACTTTTGCATGTCATACTAATATGCAGAAGTCTGCATGTTTGGAGATCGTCATGGATACCCTTCCCATCACCACACCGCGCCAAGCTGGCGTCTACGTGCGCCAGGCGCGCGAGGCGCAAGGAATCACCCGTGCCGTCCTTGCTAAAAAAGCCGGCGTTTCGGAGCGTCTGCTCGCATCGCTCGAGCTAGGAGATGCCACAGGTATTCGACTCGACAAGCTGTTGACGATTTTCAATGCTCTTGGACTGGCGCTCGCCGCTCAAGGGGATATCGGCGAAGCGAAAAACGAGCGACCAGTCGACGCCCCGCATGCCAATCCGCTGTCTCGCAGCATCCCCAGGCGCCATCACACTCAACGTCCTCATCATCGCAACCGTCGTAGTACCGCCATTCCGGCTCTTGCAGATGCCCCCTTTACATCCACACTCTACGATGAGGTCTTCGCAGATTTCGCCAAGTCTAATCTCGGAGTCTCGATTGCCGCAAACGCATCTAACCAAACCAAGCCCGAAGGGAAATAGCCAATGGCCAGAACATCACTTCGGACCATTATTTGCGACGTACCTGCGGGAACGCTCATGCAAGATGAGAACGGTCTTATCAGCTTTACCTACGATCATGACTATGACGGGCCAGCCCTATCGACCAACATACCCGTATCGAATCGTACATACGGACAACAGGTCATGAATCCGTACCTGTTTGGCCTTCTACCCGACAGCGAGGACCAACGAAAAGCGATTGCCGCCGAATTCGACGTTAGACCCAACAATCCTGTTGCGCTGCTCAGCCATATTGGACTCGACTGTCCGGGCGGAGTGCAATTTTGCGCCGAAGAAGATATCGCTTCCGTCCTGCATCGCACCGGCGAATACCGTCCTATAGACGACCACGAGATTGCCCTACGCCTCAAGTCGATCAGAGATGACCGCGATGCATCATGGATGGGTCTAGATGAAAGTTGGTCACTTGGAGGCAACCAGGGCAAGTTCGCGCTCGCGTTCATAAACGGCCGCTGGTGCGAATGCATGGGCTCCTCGCCCACGACGCACATTTTCAAAAATGGCGTTATCGGATTTAAACTTGAGGCTCTCAATGAGTTTGTCTGCATGAAAAGCGCCCAGCGCGCCGGTATCGCAACGGCAAACGTCGAATATCGTATGTTTGAGGACGAACCTGCCCTCATTGTTGAGCGCTATGACCGCGTGAAAGTCGAAGACGGAACGATCAGGCGCCTACATCAAGAAGACCTCTGTCAGGCACTTGGGGTGATGCCCGCCCAAAAGTACACGGCAGACGGCGGCCCGACCACACGCGACATTCAAGAGCTCCTCGTAAACACGAGTCACCATCAACTTAACCTGTATCTGTTTACGCAGATACTGTTCTTCAACGCCATTATCGGCGCACCAGATGCGCATGCGAAAAACTATTCCCTGCTCCTTGGAAACGACGGCGCAGCCATGATGGCTCGAATGTACGATGTCGCGTCGGGTTTGGCATACGAACGCATGCGGCGAAAAGCGCGCCTTGCCATGAGCGTTGGCGGCGAGAACCGCGTTGGGCGCATCGGTCCAGGTGCTATCCGCCGATACCACGGTATGGGCGACCCCGCCCTAGAGGCGGCGCTCACCGATGCCGGGCTGACCGAGAAGTTTTGCTTTGCGACCATGATGGACCTCGCCTACGAGGTACCCATTTGCATGGAAGAGGTCATGGACGAATACGCCGACCTGCCCGGCATGGCGGACCTGCGCGAGCATATGCTCGGCCCCGTCCGCGAAAACTGCCAGCGCACCCTCGACCTCATCAGGGCAGATATGGACTAGGCGGCCGTAATTTCCCATTTCCCAAAAGAAGAGAGGGGGCACCCGTCGCAAAAGACCGGGTGTCCCCTCTCGTAATGTCATTTGCAATCGGCAAATGGTCACGTGCGCGATTAAAACGAATTCACTTAGCAGGCTTCAAGAATGCTTTAGCACCGCAGGATGGCCATACGCGGAGCGCGGCACGCATAAGCCAAAAGCGGCATTAAAAGCCATCCCCTTCCCTGCTGAATGCGCGTCCTAGCCCATCAACCGGTCGGACCATCGCGAAGATGATCCGTGCTTCCATGCTGCGATGCGATATCAAGCATCGCGAATAGTCCCCGCCCAACGGGGTTCTCCCCTCCGCAGGCGTTTCGGAACCCGCCCCCATCCCGAATTCCCACGCAGCGGCCGCGTTCACCGCCGACACGGGGCCCTAACTCCCCCGCGGCGCGGCAGACCCTCGGCTGCCCCTCGTAAAGGATGCAGAAGACACGGTCGAGGTCCGACGGTTCGACCAGGCTGTACCGGCAGTCCGCGTACAGTGCGCAGCCCCTCCCGCGCGGGTCGCCGTCCGAGTCCTCATCCGGCTCATGATGGCGCACCTCGACCCAAAGGCCCTCCAACACGTCGTCGAACCCGAAATCGAGCTCCGCCTGGACGCTCTCGCCGAACGCATCGCCCAGGGCGAGCTCCGGCACCTTCGTCACACGGCCGTCCAGCCACTCAATCTCTGTCATCGCGCGCATGGTGCAAGCCCCTTCCGACACGGGATTGTCAGCTCAACCCGACCCTTACCCATACGGACAAACATAACTCGCCAGGGGAAGCCCCTGAAGGCCGTGCGCCACAACATGAGGCCGAATCCGCCCCCGGCTGGACAAGCCAACAACGAAGGAGCACACGGAACCGGCGCGGCGTTACAACCGTCCCGGCAAGCGTGTCACTTGGCCAAGTCATGATGCCGGCAAACCCGGAAATGCTCCAACGGAGCGCCGAACGAGCGTAACAATATAAAGCCGTGCAACACGAGTTGGACGACCAGGACATCCCAAACAAAGGCCTGTCGGTCCCACCTTCAAGCCCAATAGCAAAATGTGCATCAGCGGATTTGCAGCGATACAAGTCTCAACCGTCACCATCACACCGCAGCGCGCCTTGTCCCACTCATCCTACTGCAAATGTCCCAGAACGAGAATACGACCAGCTTAACATGCCAACCTTTATATCCGCACGCGCGTAATTCAACTCATAAGGACCGGCTATCCCTTACCTGTGACACAATCTCAAACGCACAGAACAGAATCATCAGTCCAATCATCGCATAAGAGGCAGCCGAACCTTCAAGCACTATTCCACAAAGAACAATCTCCGCGCCGCCAATAAGAACTGTTATCAGGCGCTCTGCCTTTTTGCTCTCGTCGCTCGCATAAAAAGGCGGCAAAGCGCACAAGATCACATATAGCCCGGGAAGGGAATACAGGATCGACAGTCCAAGCCCCCCATCAACCGCAGTGTTTTGCGTAAGAATCAACTGAACCCAAACGGCAATTATCACTGAGCAGGTTGTCGATAAAAGAAGACTGGAAATATAGCACGCAACAAAGTCCCGTCGCATTCGAACAGAGAAATCCGCGAACTCTCTTCGCCGCGTGGAAACAATAAGGTACACAGAAATTGCAATAGAACCAATCAGAGAAAACAGCGGAACAACCAGCAATTCAAGCTTATTACCCCATCGATCAACCACACCCCCACTCCAATGAGCGGGAATCGTATCAGGGAGGACTGACCAAGCCGCCCATAGAATCAGAAATGGAAGAATAGAGAGGATGAAAGATGATAACACTGCAGTAATTTTTTTTGAGGCTCTCATCGATTCCGCATCTCCTTGCGCGCTCACACTCCACTGGGTTAGACGCCGGACAATATCCCATTTCTCAAGAGAAGAGGGGCGCCCGTCGCTAAAGCTAGGGTACCCCTCTCGGATCATTTGCGATCTTTCAGCACGTGACTCGGATCGCTATTAGCGCAGCCTTTACGCAGCAAGGCGCTTGAGGACGTCGATGAGCAGCTCGTAGAAGCGCTCGGAAGAAGCGAGCTCCATGCTCTCGTCCGGGGTGTGGACATCGGAGAGCGTCGGGCCCACGGCGATGGCGTCCAGGCCGTGCAGGGCCTCGGCAAACAGGCCACACTCAAGGCCGGCGTGGATGGACTCGATGCGCAGCTCGGAGCCAAAGAGCTCGCGATAGCTCTCGACGAAGATATCGCGGATCGGCGAATGCTCGGCGTAGCTCCAACCGGGATACTCGAACTCGAACTTGGCGTCGAAGCCCAGGACATCTGCCAGCGTCTGGAGGCGATCCTTGAACTCGTTCTGCAGCGAGGTGATCGAGGAGCGCGGGGACAGCATGATCTTGACCTGATCGTCGGAAGTGGCGACCACGCCGATGTTGGAGGAAACCTCGACGGAGCCGTCGGTGGCGACGTTGCGGCGGATCACGCCGTTGGGGGCAAGACGCAGGGCGCGGATGAGGGCAAGTGCGGACTTCTCGTCCATGGCCTCGACCTCGACATCGTCGGCAATCTCGACGCTGCAGGTTAAGCCGGGGTCGAAGACCTCGAGCTCGGCGGCGACGTCGGCGATGATGCCACGGGCGATCTCGGCCGCCGCCTCGGCGGCAGCATGGTCGGCGTAAATCAGCTCGGCTTTGCACTCGCGGTTGATGGCGTTGTCCTTGGTGCCACCGTTAAAGCTGACGATGGCAGGCTCGCCGGCGACCATCAGACGGTCGATGATACGGGCCATGATAAGGTTGCCGTTGCCGCGCTCCAGGTGGATGTCGCTGCCGGAGTGACCGCCGAGCAGGCCGGAGATTTCGAGCGTGAGGGTGCTACCGGTCTTGTGCTCGCGCACGATGGGGCAGGTGTAGGTAACGACGACGCCGCCGGCGCAGCTCACGGTCGCAACACCCTCTTCCTCGGAGTCGAGGTTGATCATGGTGCGAGCGCTAATCTGGGACTTGTCGAGCGTCTCGGCGCCAACCAGGCCAGACTCCTCGTCGGTGGTGAACACGCACTCGAGGGCCGGGTGAGCGATCGAATCGTCGTTGAGCACGGTGAGCATCAGAGCCACAGCAATGCCGTTGTCGGCGCCCAGGGTGGTGCCGTTGGCGGTAAGAACGCCGTCCTTGACGACCAGGTCGATACCGTCGGTCGTAAAATCGTGCTCGACGGAACCCAGCTTATCGCACACCATGTCGATGTGACCCTGCAGCATTACGGTCGGAGCATCCTCGGCGCCGGCGGAAGCAGGCTTGCGAATGATGACGTTGTAGACCTCGTCCTGATACACATCGAGGCCGCGCTCCTTGGCAAACGCGACCAGGAAATCGCTGATGCCCTTCTCGTTGCCAGACTCGCGGGGAATCGCGCTGATATCCTCAAAGAAATGGAACAGCTGGGCGGGCTCGTAGCCGGTGATCTTGTAGTCCATGGTGCCTCCTTGGCGCAACTGGTTAGACAGTAAGACATGCGTCTTGTATATTCCCAGACTTTGCATGCATAAACCAGTCGAATACGCTGAGCGCTCTCGCATCATCGGCTAACGGCGAGGAAATGCCACTTTATCAAGATAAAGCAGCTTAGACGGGCCGCGCCGAAGGGACGTTGGACCCTTCGACCAACCTCAACGCTTGATCAACGTTTATGCATACGCCATTGGTATGTTTAATGAGATTCTTGTCCTCTGTCACGACGTAATCGGCATCGATACGATTGGCGACGCCCAGCATCAGGTCGTCCTCAAAGTCGTTGTGATGATACTTGAACACAAAGGAGTCGAAGACCTCGTCTGCTCCCACCGGCGCGATAAGGGCGAGCTCGCGCATCTGCCGAACGCATGCCCAGGCCGTTTCGTCCGCCGCCGCAATGGCGCTATCGCTCAGCGAGCCATTCTTCCTTCGGCACTCCTTCTTGATTGCCGCCGAGACAAGATACGAGACATCTTTGACCGAAAGCGACGAGGCAAACAGGGCAATCAGCTCCGAAGCGTCGGCGATCTCGATCAGATGGACGACGTTTGCCGTACGGTCAGACCTGCCAGAAAAATAATCCATCCATACGTTGGTATCGATCAGCAACTTGAGGATTCCGCCCGCACTCATAGCTCCACCCACTCGGGATAGCGATCGGCCATGGCCTCCTCATAGAGGTCGTCGTAGTCACCCGAGAACTCAGGGATGGGGATGCCGTATTTGAGGCACGAATCGCGAATGATATGGCTACCCTGTGCTGCTCTTGATTCCACGAATCGCTGGTTCGTCTCGTCGGAGAGAATCTCTGCGCTCCCCTCCTTTGAAGGCATGCGTTCGTTGATGACCAGATATTCCCAAAGCGCCCGAACGGCCTGCGACGGCGTCATGCCGAGGCTTGCGAGCACCGCATCTCCCGCCTCCTTGAGCTGACGATCCATGCGCACATTCATCTGGGCGGAATGCCTGTCGAGCAACGTCGTCGCCATAACCCTGCCTCCCTGTTTGCTATACAAATCTCTTGGATTAAGTATAGCAAGTTGTCAAGCAACTGGATGTCTCGACACAGAAGCACTCATTGGACCGGTTTTGCCGTTGTGGGATTAGTCACATATCTGCTGGATGAGCGGTAATACCAATATATAACTTTTGAAAACAGGCGAAGCCGTTAGCACTCTTTCATTTATATGCTCCGTTTTCTGATAGCGCCCTTGATAGCCCAACAAAGTCCGAGGATGACAATGGGAACGACTGTTGCCAGCGCCACAAATAGCAACGTCCCCGGCACGATGAATTGAATTGGTCGCGGGGACGCAAGGGTCGCCAGCCATGTCAAGTGCAGTGGCATATTTGGATTCCCGTACCCCAAATAAAGCAGCAGGATGATGAACGATAGAACAAACGCGCCATTTCCAAAGAGCGAGATGGCCAGGACGAGCAGCAGGCATAACGTTGTGCAAATCAAGGCAGCAAGAGACAGCCGAAGAAGAAACTCTCCGATCATATCCATCGTCATTCCTATGCCACTCGCGCTTTGGACCACACTAACGAGTATCGAAAAGAGGACAAAGCCACCGACAAGCGTGACAATCGAAACAAGAGTCCTTGCAACCAACAACTGTACTGTTTTCATTCCCCTTGCATAGGAAACAAGCCATTGAGATCCCGTTATCGGAGTTCGAAACGCATAGCCGATGACGAGAACAGCAACAATAGGAAAGAACAGAGAATGGGCAAGCGGTGCCACATCGGAAAGGTAGCGAGCTCCATCTTTAACGAGGTCTCCCGGAATTCCCCCAAAACCATATTGTGGGTTTGGAAAGAAGCCCATAACACCGTCGCCAAGCCAATCGCTCGTTCCGTAGGCTCTCCATGGTTCATAAGACGCAGAATAAAGCAATGCGAGCACGAAACCTGCCGCAATCAGCAGAAGAGGCGCTTTGCTCTTCATAACTCGATAGGCTTCAGCCTTAATCATATCTCCGCAGCGCATTTCTACCCCCTCCTCGCTTTGATTCCCATGACCCCGAGCTGCAACGAAACAACGGTGCAAATAACAGAGAAAAGAATGATCTGATTAATGGCCAGGCCTTGAAAGCACAGATTTCCAAGATGGCGTAAGTATGGTCCGACTGAGAGCCACCAGGGAATTTGCGTCGATGCGTGATTGGAAAAGACCACCAGCGTATATTCATCGGAGGCGAGCAGCGTCCCGACCAACACCAACATAATGCTAAGCGGTGCATTTCTAAGTAAATAGAAAACTGCCATCGACTGAGCTACTAATGCAGCCAAAATAGCATCAATCAAAAGCAACACGGGCAGGTATCTATCAAGAAACACCCGCCCATCCACATAGCAGCCAAGCGGAGATTTGAAGAGAGTAAATCCCGAAAACAGGTTGAACGCTATTGAAGTTGCAATCGTCAGAACAAGCCACTTTGCGACAACGGCCTTTGCTATACCCGTACCCTTTGCATACGTCACTTCAGAAGACCTGCTTTGATAATCCATCGCACAGGAAATAACAATGCATCCGACCAGAACGAAAAACCACTCGTAGGTCATGAATAGTGCCGTCCGAACCGCCGAACCAGCCGGGTCAGTCTTGTCGAGGATGTTCGCAAAGAAACCGATCTGTTTGCCGACTCCCCCTAAATCAGATGTTCCATAGGTCCCATACATATTTGGATTACAGACATCTTTAACAATCCAAATCCCCCAGATCAACAACACGAAATAGGCTGGATTTCTGAGCAACCGACGGGCTTCGCATCTAATCAGTCGCAGAAGTTGCATTATCTGCCTCCCTGATCAAATCCAAAAACCGCTTTTCCAGACTTCTGTCTTTATAGGAATTCTCTTCCTTAACGAGAAGTCTGCCTTGATGGAGAAAAGCGAAAGATGTCGCGACTTTCTCCAATTCATCTAGGTTATGGCTTGAAATGAGCACCGTTTTATCCCGCCTGTCCTTCAACGACAGCAGGAGATCACGCACCTCAATCACACCCACTGGATCGAGCCCGTTTATGGGTTCATCCATGATGAGTAGTTGCGGATTGCCCAGAAGAGCCGTGCCGATATCCAGGCGACGCTTCATACCGAGCGAGTATTGTTTTACCGATGCATCCGCCGCATTTTCTAGGCCAACGGCAGCGAGCACTCGATTAACTTCACTTTTCGGCAGCCCCCACTCGATACAGCGTGAGATCAAGTTTTCTCGACCGGTTAAGTTCAAGAATGCCCCACAGCCGTCGGGGACGAATCCGATATTTCTGCGTGCTCTTGCCAGGCCTGTTCTCCCAGACTCGCCGAAAAAACTGATTGAACCTTTCGTTGCTTTAAGCAAGCCAAGAAGAATATCAATCAACGTACTCTTCCCCGCGCCGTTCTCCCCAACGAGAGCGCACACTTCGCCCTCATCTATATCAAATGAAATATCAGACAACGCCCAACTTTTGCCGTAGCGCTTTGATAGATCCTTGATTGAAATCGCATTACCCATATCTCATGAACCTCATTAAAAAGGCAGCGCGGCCGACGGATGGCAGTTATCGACCACGCTGCTTACCCTCTGCTGTCTTAACCAGCATTAACGTTCGCGTTGCTAGAAATGAACATATACGCCAAAACAGCTACAGCGGGAACACGGGTGGTAATTGCGGCAGCCACCGCCACCACCCTGCACGTTGCAGCACGGATCAATTACGCAGTTTATAGTTACCTCCTTTCGATTTATCGTCTGTTTTAATACTTCGTTATCGTATATCGATAACCTTATGATTTCAAGAACTGTTTTCAAATAAATTAAGGCTCCTACCGATCGTTTGCGGTAGGAGCCTTGCATGTATACGTGTTTGTCTTCTTGTCTTCTTATTCTGTTTTGTTATTCCTTAGAAAGATCTACTACGTAAACCTCTGTGGGCAATATCTCGGAGGTGTCGGGATTGCGTCTTTGCAAAATCTTATTCCGCGCACGCGCGATGGTAAGTTCCTCAAGTTCTGTTTCACTCACGCGACGGATCAAATCTCCCGGCTGACAATCCAACTCAACACAGATATCGAGCAATGTCTTCAAGCGTATGGCCTTGATTTTTGCATTACGGATTTTAGAAATGTTGGCTGGCGTATGCCCAGTCGCTCTTATTAGATCGGCATTTGTTTTCCCGGTCTTAAGTAAAAGCGTCTCAACCTCAATAATGAGATAATCCATGGTCAATCACCTAGACCAAATCATCGGACTGGGACTGCAAAAGCGCCCCATAGCGCCAGAAGATCGACAAAGCGAAAGCGACCATCATTGCAATGATGGATCCCACATCCAAAGTGATGCCTGAGTCACCAATCTGAAGGAGAGCGGAATTCATACGACAGCTCAACATACAATTGCCCATCATTATTTTTAAATCGCTACCAATCTGTAGAGAGCCCATCACGGCATTGATTGCAAATAGGCAAGCAATAACGGTAATCATCCGTGCATGTCGAATAGTAAAAGGCGATTGACGACGGGCGACATCGAAGCTGATGCTTAACAATGTGAACTCCCCAGCAAGGAGCAAAACCGCCCATAGCGCCAAGTTTGGGAGCGCGATGCTGCCGCCCTTACCAAGCTCAACGACCCCCTCGATTACCACTGCGCCGTTCAAAATACTTTGGTATGCAACAACAAATGCCGAACCAAAGACGGCGATGGTAGCGATGGCTATAAGTACCAGCACGGCACAAAGAACCATTCCGATTTTTCTCATGTTATCGAACGACATCTCAATTCTTTGAGCGCTATTCGCCATAGTAACTCCTTTTGCCATCCAGCAGAACTTTTTCAATTATTTTATCGTTACCGGAAACTCTTCTCTACAAGAAAAGGGGCGCACCTCCATCGGAAACGCCCCCCATCATGCAAGGTTATATTCAATCCCTACAGTGCGCCGGAACCAGCCTGCATCATGCCGCCGGGGCCCGAGGTCACGCCGCCTCCCACAGGAGCAGCGTTTCCGGTGTGCGGTGCCGCCGGGGCGGTATCACCACCGAGCGTGCCCGCCGGACGCGGTGCCGGGATCTCGCCCGTGCCGTGGCTAAAGACAAACTTGCCATCGGCCACGTCGCACAGAACGGTATCGCCCTCGCCCCACTCACCGGCCAGAAGCTCCTCGGACAGCGGGTCCTCGATGAGCTTTTGAATAGCACGGCGCAGCGGACGCGCACCGTTGGTGAGGTCGGTGCCCTCGGCCACGATCTTGTCATAGGCCGCATCGGTGAGCTTGATGTTCATGCCGTTGGCAATCAAACGCTGACGCAGGTCGTCCACCAGCAGGTGCGCGATCTTGGTCAGGTTCTCACCCGAGAGCTTCTGGAACACCACGATGTCGTCGATGCGGTTGAGCAGCTCGGGGCGGAACAGGCGCTTGAGCTCGCCCATCGCGCGGCCGCGGATCTCACTCGACGTGAGACCCTGCTCGCCGGTGGTGCCAAAGCCAACGCTTGCATCCTGCGCAATCTCGCGGGCGCCCACGTTGGACGTCATGATGATCACGGTGTTGCGGAAGTCGACCGTCTTGCCCTGGCTATCAGTCAGGCGGCCCTCCTCCAGCACCTGCAGCAGGATGTTAAAGATATCGGGGTGCGCCTTCTCGATCTCGTCGAACAGCACGACCGAGTACGGGTGGCGACGAACGGCCTTGGTGAGCTGGCCGCCCTCATCGTGACCGACGTAACCCGGAGGGCTGCCGATGAGCTTGGAGACCTCGAACTCGCTACCGAACTCGGACATGTCGAAGCTGATGAGTGCGTCCTTGCTGCCAAAGAGGTACTCGGCGAGCGTCTTGGCGAGCTCGGTCTTGCCCGTGCCGGTGGGACCCAGGAAGATAAAGCTGCCGCCGGGGCGACGCGGATCCTTGAGCGGTGAGCGGCTGCGGCGCACGGCCTTGGCAACTGCCTCGACAGCCTCATCCTGACCGATGATGCGCGTCTTGAGCACGCTTTCGGCCTGCAGCAGGCGACGGCTCTCGCTCTCGGTAAGCGAGGACACCGGCACGCCCGAGGTCACGGACACGATATCGGCGATCTGGGAGACATCGATGGTGAGCGGGCTGGCGTCGAGCTCAGCGGTCCAGGCAGCCTTGGCCTCGGCGAGTTCGATCTCGGCAGCCTTCTGCTGCTCGGTGATCTCGGCGGCCTTATTCATATCGTCGCTCTCGGTAGCCTCCTGTGCGGCAGCCTTGAGCTCCTCGATGCGATGCTCGGCCTCGCGCACCGGCTCGGGCGCGCGATTCGCGGCGATGCGAGCGCGGGCACCGGCCTCGTCAATGAGGTCGATGGCCTTATCGGGCAGGAAGCGATCCTGGATGTAGCGGTTGGAGAGGTTCGCGGCGGCCTCGATGGCACCCTGTGTATAGCGCACGTGGTGGTGCTCCTCGTAGCGCGGCTTGAGCGCGGTCAGGATCTTGACCGTATCCTCGACGCTCGGCTCCTCGACATCGATGGTCTGGAAGCGGCGCTCAAAGGCCGGGTCCTTGGTGAGGTACTTGCGGAACTCCTCGGCCGTGGTGGCACCGATAATCTGGAAAGCACCGCGCGCGAGCACCGGCTTGAGCATGGAGCTCGCGTCGATGGAGCCCTCGGCGGAACCGGCACCGATGATGGTGTGCATCTCATCGATAAACAGGATGACGTCGTCGGCCTCGGTTGCCTCCTGGATTACGTTCTTGAGGCGCTCCTCAAACTCGCCGCGATACTTGGCGCCCGCCACGAGGCCCGGCAGGTCGAGCGTCCAGATATTCTGGTTCATGAGGTTCTCGGGCACGTTGCCGGCTGCAATCTGCTGGGCCAGACCCTCGACGATGGCCGTCTTGCCCACGCCGGGGTCGCCCAGAATGAGCGGGTTGTTCTTGGTGCGACGCGAAAGAATTTCCATCATACGCTGGACTTCCTTTTCGCGGCCGATCACCGGATCGAGTTCGCCGTCGCGCGCCTTCTGCGTAAGGTTGGTCGCGAACTGCTTAAGTGTATCGGTACCGCCCCCCTTTTGCTGGGAGGTATCCGAGCCGCTAAAGAACGGCAGGCCCGTACCGGGACGACCAGCACCGGCGCCAGCGAGCGGACGCTTCTTATCCTGGTCCTTGGCGGTGAGTTTCTCGATAGCCTTTTTGATGGAGGCGGACGACACACCCAGGCGCATGAGGATGTCCATGGCCATGCCGTTGCCCTCTTCGACGATGCCGATCAGCAAGTGCTCGGTCGACACGTAGGTCTGGTTGTTCTCACGCGCCACGCGGAATGAACGCTCCATCACGCTAATGACGAGCGGCGTAAAGGCGAGCTTGGCCGCCTCGGTCTCCTCGCTGGGCTCGGGAACCGTGGTCTGGACCTCTTTGAGAGTATCCATGATGTCATCGTAGGAGATGTCGAGCGAACGCAGTGCCTCGGCGGCAATGCCCTCGTCCTCCTTGGCAAGCGCGAGCAGCAGGTGCTCGGTGCCCACCTTATTTGAGTGAAGATCGAGCGCCTCTTGCTTGGCCATGGACATGACCTTGCGCGCGCGATCGGTAAAACGGTCTAACATGCTAGTTCCTCTTAGACGAGCTAGTTTTTTTCAAACGCAAAGCGCCGCCCCGCGGCAGCGCTTTGGTCTCTTTACCCATATGGAGTATATGTTAACCGTTGGGACCTTTCCCGCCCGTAGCCGCGCGACAACGTCTACAAAAAAGGAATTGCTCGGGTCCGTTTGGCGGTTTGGTTTTGAGCTGCTGTCTAGCAGGCGGGCTCGGCGTCCATGCTCTCGGCAACATCATTGACGGCATCGGCAACGGGAGCGCCCGGCATGTGCACGAGCTCCATGTGCGGCTCGGCAAAGACCGTGCCCATAGGGAAGGCGCGGCGGAAGACAAAGCGAGCAACCGGACCGGCCACCAGCAGGTTCCAGGGCAGGGCCATGATAAAGTTGCGCGGAATGTTGACGAGCCACATCATCGGCAGCAGCTGCAGGTTGGCGAGCGGGCCGCCGGGCATGTGGAACAGGCCCTCGCACGCACCGTAGAGCGACATGATGATGACCATAGGAACGACCATGCAGGAGCTGACGGCGAGCGTCATGGCAAGCGGCGAGCTCTTGCCCGGCGTGACCAGGAATTTAAAGGCGAAACCCTTGGCGAGCGGGCTGGCGACAAACCAGTCGCAGCACATGGCAAAAACGTAGGCAACGGGGAAGCCGAGCCACGCGGCGGCAACAACCTCGCCGTTGATGGCCCCATGCTGCAGGGCAACGTTGTAGATGCTCATCCAAAGCACCATGCAAAAGCACATGATAAAGGTGAACAGCAGGCTCTCTCGTTTGTTGATAGGCATAAAGGGCAAAATCCTTTCTGTGTTACGCCGCGGCACCACGCAACAAAAACGGGCGGGCAAGATGGAGCTGTTGGGACTTCATCTCGCCCGCCCGTGATACGTGCGTCTGCGACTACTTATGTGGTGGAACCAGCCTAGCACGAAAACCCCGCGCTTCGTAAGCGTTGAGTTTATGGAGATGCAGGGCACCAATAATCCCCCGACCCCATAAGTTGCGGTGGAATACGGACTGTTTTGACCCTTTAAGCAGCAATTCAGTCCCTATTTCACCGCAACTCATTTGGTGCAAAGTAACCTGTCCCCCTTGCACCAATTAGCTGGTGTGGCGCCAGCGAGGGTCGGTGAGTGTACGTGCCACGCCCAAACCAACGGGCAAAAACGCCACGATGAGTACTGCACGCACAAACCAGCCGAGCATATTGACCGTGTCGAAGGTGCACATGTAATACATCGAGCGATACAGATACAAGCCCGGCACCATAATGACAATCGATGGCACCGTGAGGGCGATACGTGGGTAGGTGAGCTTGATTTCGGCTAAACTCGCGAGCAGGCCCGATACCAGCGCACCGATAAACGCTGCTGCCTCGGGAGGCATACCTACGCTCAGGCCCAGGAAGGGAAACAGCGCCGGCGCATCGACGAGCGTAAGGCGCAAGGTATTGGATACGGCGCCGATGAGCCCTGCCGCCGCTGCCATCTTTACCGGACTGTTGAACATAACCGAAAAGCCAAATACACCGACAAAGCTCATCAGTATGCGCAAAAGCGTGAGGGCCAACGGCGAGAGACCGAGCGGGGCGAAGTCATCCGGCGCCAGCCCCACACATTCGGCAACCATCCAGCCTACGAGGGTCGCCATCACACTGATAGACACAGCATACGAAAGACGTTCAATGCCGCTTCGCATATCGAGCTTAGCGATGTCGAGGCCCGCCGTAATGAGGGGAAAGCCGGGAATCACAAAGAGCATGGCGCCGATATAGCCTTCTTGATGCGACATTGCCCCCGGAATAACCTGGCCAAGGCCGAGCAATGCCAGCAGATACGAAACGCAAGCGAGCGCAACGCCGGTCGTCAGCGCGCTAAACTGGCCAAGACCCTGCTTGAGAATATGGGAGCGAGCAAAGTTGCCAACACCAGCGCCTACGAATGCGCAGGCCATCTCGATAGGGCCGCCGCCGAGCAAAAAGACGAAGGCGCCGCAAGCGCAGGCTGCCGCAAGGCCCTGTTGCCAGGGAGCGTAATCAGGCTTCGAGCTCTCAACGGTCTTGAGCATCTCGTGGTACTCATGCACGGTAAACCGGCGCCCATACGTCTCGATTTCCTTTAAGAAGCTCTCCATCATCCAAATGCGATGGGTATTGACTCCCGTTGTGGGCAGGCTGACAACCTCGTTAAAGCAGTGGCCATCTTCGATACAGGTGCACTCAAACGACAGAAGACTCAGGTCAACGTGAATCGTGACGCCGAGTACGGCAGCAACACGATTCATGGTATCGCGCACGCGCCAGGCACCTGTTCCGCTTGCCAGCATAAGCATACCGGTGCGGCAAATGATGGATGACTTATCGGTGAGCGGCGCATCGACGGCAAGCTCATCGCCTGACGTCACGATCTGGCGCCAGTCAGTTTTCATATGGAGCGCGCCGGCACGAACGCCGTGGTGCATGGGAACTCTTGAGAGCAACGAATCATGGTGCGACGGCTGTGGGGGTTCCGCTGAATCGGCCTCGTCCTCGTCGGGCTCTTCATCCACCAGGTCAAATGAGTCAATCGATGCTGGCTCGCGACGATCGATCAATTCCTCGTCCTCATCATCAAAATAGTTGAACTGATCGAGCATGTCCTCTTCGATTGCGCGCTCGCTCGCGTCGTCCATATAGACGCTCCCTTCCTGCCGACTAACCCCCATCCTAGGCAGCGACGGCTAAAGGAAACATAAAAGAGACGGCTGTCATGCGAGCCATGTGCACAATAGCCGTTGGGTAGTCGTTTAAGACCGTCCCCAATGACTACAAGGAGTGTCCCCAAGTGCCGGCACAAAAGGAACGTCCCTAAGTGCCAGCCACCTAAGTGTCAACCAAGGCAACGCCGATGCCTTGGTAACGACAGCGAAAGCCCGCCAGAGCGAGCAAGGTGCCTTGAAACAAGGCGGCATTGACCTTCTGGTCATGCCGCCGAAGTTGAAAGGCAGATTGCCGCTCTGGCGGGCTTGCAGCGTCAACTGGTTACGCGGTTCGTAGAACCGCGTAACTCCCTAGCACATCTTTGCGCCGGCGGGGATGGAGGCGTCGAGCTGGATCAGGTTGAGACGCTCCTCACCATCCTCCTCGTGGATAGCGCTGATGAGCATGCCGCAGCTGGGAATGCCCATCATCTTGCGCGGAGGCAGGTTGGTGATGGCGAGCAAGGTCTTGCCGACCAGGTCCTCGGGCTCATAATAACCGTGAATGCCGGAGAGGATGGTACGATCGGTGCCGGTGCCGTCGTCGAGCGTAAAGTTCAGCAGCTTCTTGGACTTCTTGACGGCCTCGCACGCCTTGACCTTCACAGCGCGGAAATCGCTCTTGGAGAAGGTATCAAAGTCGACGAACTCCTCAAACAGCGGCTCGACGGCGATCTTGGAGTAATCAACCGTGGGTTTGAGCGGCTTGACGAACGGGCTCGCGGTGTTGCCGGCCTCGGCAGCCTTGGCGGCAGCGGCACCGGACTGGAAACCCTTCTCGGGCTTCATGTGCGGGAACAGTAGCACGTCGCGGATGGAAGCCTGGTTGGTGAGCAGCATGACCACGCGGTCGATACCGATGCCGATGCCGCCCGCGGGAGGCATACCGTACTCGAGGGCGCGCACGTAGTCCTCGTCGTACTCCATGGCCTCGTCGTCGCCGCCAGCCTTCTCGGCCATCTGGGCGGCAAAGCGCTCGGCCTGGTCGACCGGGTCGTTGAGCTCGGAGAACGCGTTGGCGTACTCGTGACCGGCGATAACCAGCTCAAAGCGGTGCGTCAGGCGCGGGTCGTCCTCAAAGCGCTTGGCAAGCGGGCTGACCTCGATGGGGTAATCGCACACGAACGTGGGGTTGACGATGGTGTCCTCGCCCAGCTCATCGTAAATCTCGGCGATAATCTTGCCGGCGGTCCACTCGGGCTTAATCTCCAGGCCCTTCTCGCGCGCGGCGGCGGCAAGCTCCTCGACCGGCGTGTCAATGGTGACCTGCTTGCCGAGCACGTCGGAGACGATGTCGGTCATGGGACGGCTGGCCCACTCACCAGAAAGGTCGATGGTCTGGCCCTGGTACTCGATAACCTCGGGGTTGCCGATGGCCTTGTTGGCCGCCTTGATGACACCCTGGGCGAGCGCCTTCATACCCTCGAGGTCGGAGAAGGCACGGTAGGCCTCCATCGTGGTGAACTCGGGATTGTGGGTAAGGTCCATGCCCTCGTTACGGAAGATACGGCCGATCTCGAACACGCGCTCAAAACCGCCGACGATGCAGCGCTTGAGGTGCAGCTCGGTAGCAATGCGCAGGTAGCACTCCTGATCGAGCGCGTTGAAGTGCGTGATGAACGGCTTGGCGGTAGCGCCGCCCTGGATGGTCTGCAGGATGGGGGTCTCGACCTCCATGTAGCCGTCGGACTCCATAAAGCGACGGAAGGTGGAAAGAATCTGCGAACGCTTACGGAAGGTCTCGCGAACGTCGTCGTTGGCGATCAGGTCGACATAGCGCTGGCGATAGCGGGTCTCCTTGTCGGAAAGACCGTGGAACTTCTCGGGCAGCGGACGAACGGCCTTGGCAAGCAAGGTCGCGCTCTTAGGGGCAACGGAAAGCTGGCCGCGCTGGGTGCGCACGACCACGCCGGTCACGCCCAGGATGTCGCCCAGGTCGAGGGCCTTGAGCGTATTCCAGGCAGCCTCGTCCATGTCGTTGATGCGGCAGAACAGCTGAATCTCGGCAGTCGCATCGCGCACGACGATGAACATGATCTTGCCCTGACCGCGCTTGGCGACCACACGGCCGGCGATCTTCACGACGTCCTCGGTGTCCTCGCCATCGGCAAGCTCGGCGTACTTAACCTCGATATCGGCAACGTAGTCCTCAAGCTCAGAGTGCTCGGGATAGGGGTTCTGGCCCGCCTCGAACAGGGCGGCGCGCTTGGCCAGGCGGGTGGCGCGCTCGTCGTTGAGCGTCGATGCCTGATCGGCGGCGTTCTGGTTCTCTGCCATAAGTTAGCTCCTCAAACTAAAACGCTCCCCAGGATTCGGTCCCAGGGAGCGAAAACATACCTTTACGCGGGACCGTGGTCTAGCGTGCGATCTTGGCGATGGTGTAGACGCGAGTCTTGCCGGAAGGCGTAACGACCTCGACGGAGTCGCCCTCGCCGTGACCGATGATGGCGTGACCGACCGGAGACTCGTTGGAAATCTTGTGCTCGAGCGAGTTGGTCTCGGTGGTACCGACGAGCGTGACTTCCATGACCTCACCGTTGGGATCAATCAGCGAAACGGTGGAACCGATGGAGACGGTCAGGTCGCCCGTGGTGGCAGCAACCTGAGCGTTGGCGAGGATGGCCTGGATCTCGGCAATACGAGCGGCGTTCTGGGCCTGCTTGTCCTTAGCGGCGTCGTACTCGGAGTTCTCCGAAAGGTCGCCGAACGCGCGGGCTTCCTTGATGTCCTCGACGATCTCCTTGGCGTAATCGCCCTCACGCCAAGCGAGCTCCTCGACGAGCTTCTGGCGGCCCTCAGCGGTCAGTACGATCTGGCTTGCGTCCATACGGATATCTCCCCAACTCTGATCAAACAATCAACTGTCAACAAAACGAAAAAGACCGGCTAGCCTGCGGGCAAGCCGGTCAGGTGCTCACCCCAAAGGGATGGGACTACTCTGCGTCCGCGTCGCTGTCCTCTGCCTGCTTCTTCTTGGCAGCAGCGAGCTTGGCCTCGAGCTCAGCGATCTCCTTGTCCTCCTCGGACTGCTCGACCACGACCTCCTCGGCCTGCTTGGTCTCGGCCTTATCGTCGCCCTCCATACCCTCGCGGATATTCTTGACGGTAGAGCCGAGGGACTTGCCGAGCTTCGGCAGGTTCTTGGGCCCGAAGATAATCAGGACAACGACGAGAATAATGATGAGCTCAGGAGCCCTCAGTCCAAACATGTAGACCTCCACAATACAGCGAGACAAGCTCGAATGAGTATACCGCGGGTATCGCGGTATCACAACAATAGCTAAAAAAAGGGACCGCAAGAAGCGGTCCCTCCTCATGCTCTGGTCGGGTTGACTGGATTTGAACCAGCGACCCCTGCGTCCCGAACGCAGTGCTCTACCAAACTGAGCCACAACCCGTTAGCTCGACTATAGTAACAAAGATTTCCATCGTGTGCTAGAGAAATTTTTACTTCTTTGGCACTTCGATGCGAACCGTGTTGGGAATGAGCTCCGTCGCGCAGGACCACCAGCCGTTTTGCTGGGCAGCGTCGGCAAGCGTTTCGGCCGTGGCGGCGGTGTCGCAAATGGCAAACGAGCAGGCGCCCGATCCGCACACATCTACAGCAACGGTGCCGTCTTGTTTACGCAGCCAATCGAGAACCGTTTGTATCTGCGGCTCCATCTGTGCGGAAATGACACCCAGGTTGTTATGGATGAGCGCATATGCCGTCTCGGCATCACCAGCACGCAAGGCAGAAGCTATCGCGCCGGGCTTGTCTGCAGGCACCGGGGCCTCGTCAAAACGTCGATAGGCTTCAATTGTCGAAACGCTTGCCTCGCGCGGCTTGACCAGCACGACGGGTGTCGCGGGCAGCGCGGGATACTCGGTTGCCAGCACGTCTCCCCCACCTACGTAGAACGCAGGGCTCGCGTGCAAAAAGAAGGGAACGTCGGCGCCAATACCGCGCGCGATGTTGTCCAGCGCGGGATCGGTGCGATCAATTCCCCAGAGCTCCGCCAAGGCAACAATGACTGCGGCCGCATCCGTCGAGGGACCGCCCAAGCCGGCGCACAATGGAATGCGCTTCTCAATCGTCACGCAGATGTTTGCCTCGCGACCATAATGCTCGGCCATAGCAACCGCAGCCCGATACGCCGTATTCTTTTGCATGGGAAAATCTGATGCCGGAACCGTCTGGACGGTCAACGCCTGTACCGGCGTAACCGTCACGGTATCGGAAAGACCGACGGCTGCCATCAGGGAATCGACCTTATGGTAGCCGCGGTCGTCACGCTCGGTATGAACCCCCAGATAGAGGTTGATCTTTGCCGGCGCGGAAAGGGTGAGGGACCGATCGGTCACCGCTAGTGCTCCTCGAGCTGGTTGCCGAGCGGGGTAAAGATATGCTCGCCGCTCTCGGGGTCAAACAGTTCGACCTGCCCGGTGAGGACATCGATATACTGGTAGGACTGACGCGACTTGCGGCCGCGGCGCTCGTCGACCTCGACGATAAAGACGGCGGGGTGGACGCTCTTGATGGTGCCCATGCGCTCGACGACGCGGGTGCGGCCCATGTTGGCCTTCACCTTGACGCGATCGCCCACCATATCGGTCAGCTTCTCGTGGATGTCGTCGACGTGATTGACTTCCATCTCTTCCATGAACAGGGCCTCCAGAAGGTGCAATTCAAAAAGGGGATAATACCCCTAAGATAGACAAAACTCTAATACTATAGCACTCTGCTGCCGCCATACGCAAGTAGCTAAATAAGCCCCGTCCCAAATTGACTACTTACAGATTGTCTGTGTCCAGAACGATGGTGAATGGACCGTCGTTGACGAGGTCGACCTTCATGTCGGCGCCAAAGATGCCGTGCGCCACGTGTTCGACATCTTGGCGAACGAGCGTCAGGAAGTACTCGTAGAGCTCGTTGGCAACATCGGGGGCGCCTGCATCGGTAAACGACGGACGGCGGCCGTGACGGCAATCGGCGAACAGCGTGAACTGCGACACCACGAGAACCTCGCCGTCGACATCGGCAAGTGCTAGGTTGGTCTTGCCGTTCTCGTCCTCGTTAATGCGCAAGCCGCGGAGCTTGCCCCACAGCTTATCGGCCTCGGCGCGCGTGTCGCCGTGGCCCACGCCCAACAGCACCAGATAGCCGCGCCCAATTTTGCCCACGCACTCGCCGTCGACTGTCACGCCGGCGTTGAGCACGCGCTGCACCACCGCACGCACGGCTTACTCCTCGCCCGTCAGTTTGGCGGATAGGTGCTCGAGCGCATGGAATCGATGGCTGATGGCGTTCTTCTCGTCCGCCGTGAGCTCGGCCATAGTCTTGCCCGGCGTATCGACCGGCAGGAACAGCGGGTCGTAGCCAAAGCCGTAATCGCCGCGACCCTCGTGCGCGATAACGCCCTCGCAGGCGCCCTCGCCATAGGTGACCAAACCGTCCGTGTCGATGAGCGCGACGACGCTCATAAAGCGCGCAGTGCGGTCCTCGTCGGCCACGCCCTCCAGATTCACGAGCAGCTTGGCGTTGTTGGCGGCATCGTCGCCGTGAACGCCCGCGTAGCGCGCGCTATACACGCCAGGTTCACCGTCCAGTGCGTCGACGACCAGGCCCGAATCGTCGGCAATGGCCATGAGCCCCGTCTCTTCGACGGCAGCCTGCGCCTTGATGATGGCGTTCTCCAAAAACGTCGTGCCGTTTTCCTCGGGGTCCTCAAAATCGCCCAGCTGGCCGAGCGCCACAAAGCGAACCTCGGGCATGACCTTGCCCAAAATGGCCTCGATCTCGGTGAGCTTATGGGCGTTGCCCGTTGCCACGACAATGGTCGCCGCCGGGTCGAGGGTGTCGATGTCGATCTTCTCAAGTGCCATGAGTGGCCTCCTTGTCTCTATAGCAATGCCGCGCCGAGGGCGACGAGGGCCTCCGCCTCTCCCCTCTCAATCAACGGCAGTCTTATACTTCGACGTTTTCCCAGATAAAACCTGCCAAAATAAACCTGTCACTTTTTGGTAGGTTAGGCGAGGGCCTGGCGCTGGAGCTCGATGAGCTCGGCGATGCCCTTATCGCCCAGGTCGAGCAGGGCGTTGAGGCGTTTGCGGTCGAAAGGCGCCTGCTCGCCGGTGCCCTGGAGCTCGATCATCTCACCGGTATCGGTGGCGACGAGGTTCATGTCGACCTCGGCATGGCTGTCCTCGGAATAATCGAGGTCAAGCAGCGTATTGCCGTCGACGACGCCCATGGAGATGGCAGCCACCTGGCCGGTAAGCGGGATGCGCTCGATCTTGCCCGCCTCGACCCACATGGCGAGGGCGTCGTGCAGCGCCACCCAGGCGCCGGTGATGCTCGCTGTACGCGTGCCGCCATCGGCCTGAATCACATCGCAGTCGACGGTGACGGTGTACTCGCCGAGCGCCTTCATGTTGACGACGGTACGCAGGCTGCGGCCAATGAGACGCTCGATCTCCATGGAGCGGCCCTTGCGGTTGGCGTGCTCGCGCTTGCAGCGCTTGCCGGTCGACGCCGGCAGCATGGCGTACTCCGCCGTTACCCAACCGGCCTTGGCGCCCTTGCGCCAGCCCGGCACGCCCTCCTCGATGGTGGCGGCGCACAGCACGCGCGTATCGCCAAACTCGGCCAGGCACGAACCGTGGGCGTGCTTCATGACGCCACGGGTGAGCTTAACGGGGCGTAACTCGTTGGCGGCGCGACCGTTGGCGCGGTTGACCTGCATGTACTCCATAGAAAAATCCTTTCGGCAAAAGGTGTGGCGAAGGCTTTGGCGGCTGCCTTACATCTACTTCAGCTCATCGATATCGATATGTTCGATGCTCTTGAGCGGCTGACCAAAGATAAAGCTGCCCGCCACCGCAAACTCGGCAATGTTATCGGCCGTCGTGGCAAAACGATGCTGCGGCTCGGCGGCGTCGCCCGCCAGCTGCTCGCGGCGCGTGAGGATATCGGTCAGCTCGCGCGTGGTCTCCTCGGCGGAACTCACGACGCGCACCCCAGGCCCCAGCGCATGGCGGATAGGTCCCACCAACAGCGGAAAATGCGTACAGCCGAGCACCACGGTATCGATACCACGATCGCGCAGCGGCTCAACCGTGGCACCCACCAGCGCACGCACGGCAGGCGTATCGAAGACGTCCTCGTTCTCGAGCCACTGCTCCTGCAGGTGCGCACCCGACGCGAGCTCATGCTCGACGACCTCGACAAAGCTCGAAGCAGGGCAGCCGTACACATCCACGCCGGCATCCAGGTCCTGGATGGCGCGCGTGTAGGCGCCCGAGCGAATGGTGAGGTTGGTGGCGAGCACACCCACCCGGCGCGTGCGGGTGCTGTTGATTGCCGCGCGTGCGCCCGGTGCAATCACACCGATGACGGGGACGTCGAGCACCTGCTGGGCCAGACGCAAGGCCGCGGCGGTCGCCGTGTTGCAGGCGATGACCATAATCTTGACGTCGTGCTTCGAAAGCCAACGACCCGCCTGCAACGCAAATGAGCGCACCTCATCCTCGGTGCGCGTGCCGTAGGGGCAGCGCTTGGTGTCGCCAAAGTAGTAGACGGACTCGTGCGGCAGCGCCGTCGCGATGGCGCGCGCAACCGTCAGACCGCCCAAACCAGAATCGAACACGCCAATCGGGCGCGTGTCGCCTGCCGGATTCTCGATATCGGACATTACCTCACCAGTCTCTCTCGAAAAGACATGTCCAAGTGCGGCGACGCCGCGCTACGAACGCGCCGCGACCAGCAGCTCTGCCGTCGCCGCCCAACCGTCGACAATTTTGCCGCGCGTAACGAAAGCGTTCTCGCAAGCAGCCAAGAACTCGGGCGCACCGGCGCTCGTCAGGCCATTCTCGACCAGGCAGAACGTGCCCACGTGATCGGCCATGTAGAAGTCGGACTCGGAATCGCCGAGCGCCAACGTCTCCTCGCGCTCGATCCCCAGGTGCTCGCAGAAGCGCGCAATGGCGACGCCTTTGTTGAGGCCCGCGGGGTTGATGTTGAATGCGCGACCGTCCTCGACGCGATCGAGCTCGAGCGTCGTCGGCTTGGACAGGTGCGTCAGATGGCCGTTGCAAGCCCAGACCAGGCCGCAACCGGCTTCGTCGAGGATAGCCTGGACCTCGTCGTCGGGCACATCGCCGCGCATGCCGACGGTGACCTCGCGGTACTTGTAGCCGGTCGACATATCGTTGTGGTACTCGATCTTGTGCGGCCAGCGAGCGAGGATCTTCTCGCACACGCCGGTCTGCTCGATCACCTGATGCGGCGTGAGCCCGCAGGCTGGGTCGTAGGGCATATCGCCGGTCAGATACTCCCAGTCGTTGGCTTTAAGGTCATACATGACCAGGCCGCCCATCTCGCCGATGTAGGAGTTGAGGCCGAGCACGCGCGCGTCCTCGTGGATCATGGTTCGGTTGCGGCCCGAGGTGGGGACCACCTGGATGCCGGCGCGGGCGAGCGCCACGACAGCCTCGACGAGCTTGGTCGAAGGGTTGCCGTCGTTGTCGCGCAGCACGCACGAGCCAGGCGCGAGCATGGTGGCGTCCAGGTCGGTAAAGACGTACTTGACCTTGGCAAGACGCTCGCGCATCTCGCCCGAAAGCTCAGCGACGGTCGGCAGGGTATTGTGGGACATGGTCACTCCGTTTACGTAGAAGGGTTTGGGCTTGGACGGCATGTTTTGATTGAGGGAACACGTTTATGGCGACAGCGCACTCAGGGCGCCTTCGCCATCATGGTTCATTAGTCAAACTGGGCAACATCGATCAGGCGATTGGCCAACGAAAGGTCGCTCTCGATGGGCACGAACTCGTCGCCCACGTGCATGAGCTCCTCGTCACCCTTTGCCAGCAGCAAGACAATGGTGGGAGCATTGGGGTTGACGTACTCCTCGCGCGCCGCCTTGAACGCCGCGTGCACAGCGGCTTCGCGGTCGAGGATGATCTTGTTCGGCGTATCGTCGGGAACATGTTCGGCAAGCTCGCGACAGACCTTCATCGGGTCCTCGTGAGCCGGGTCCTCGTTGGCAAAAATCATCAGGTCGGAATATGGTGCGGCCTCGCGCGGAAGCTGCTCGCGGCGCTCCTGCGCCTTGCCGCCAGCAGCGCCAAACACCGCAATGACTGGGCTAGTGGGAAACGCGCGCTTGACCGACGAGAAAAGCGAACGGAACGAAAGCTGGTTGTGCGCATAGTCAACGACGCAGATCACGCGGCCGTCCTTCGACTCCACGACCTCCATGCGGCCCGGCACACGAAGCTTGGAGAGGCCCTTCTTGATGGCATCGATACCGATGCCGATCTCGTGCGCAGCGGCGATAGCGACCAGCGCGTTCTCCACGTTAAAGTCTCCCGCGATACCCAGCAGGATCTTCTCCCCCGCCTCGGACTCGTCGGCACACAGGCCATGCAAGTTGAACTCGATGCTAAAGCCGACCATGCGCACATCGCTCGCCCACAGGCTTGCCTCGGGATGCTCGACGCCAACGGTCACCAAGCGCTCGGCCGTCGACGCTGCCTCCAGCACACGGTCAACCTCTTCGGTGCCCAGATTCACCACGGCGGTCTTTGCCTGGTCAAAGATCCTGAGTTTGCTCTCAAAATAATCCTCAAACGTGGGGTGTTCGATCGGCGAGATGTGGTCACGGCCGATGTTGAGGAAGCACGCCACGTCAAATGGCAGATTCTCGACGCGTTGGTACTTGAGCGCCTGGCTCGAGACCTCCATGACCATGGACTGGCGACCGGACTCACGGCAGTTGGCGATATGGCGCCAGACCTCGGGGGCCTCGGGCGTAGTATTGGTGCTCTCGTAGCACTCGATGCCATCGTCGGTACTCACCGAGCCGATCATGCCGCAGGACTCGCCCGCCGCTTTGATAATCGACTGGAGCATAAAAGCGGCTGTGGTCTTTCCCTTGGTACCGGTGATGCCCACGATCTTGACGTCGTGGTCGGGACGGTCGTAGACCTCCGGCGGCAACAGGGCCATGGCCGTGCGAACGCTATCAACAACCAGCATCGCAGCGCCGCTCTCCTGCGCCAGCGGCTCCAGAGACTCGACCAGCGACTCTTCGCACACAAATGCGACGGCGCCCGCATCGAGCGCCATGCTCAGAAACGCGGGCTTAAAGGCAGCACCTTTGCAAAAGAACACGTCACCTGCCGAGACCGCGCGCGAATCAAACGAGCAGCCGGTCACGGCACGCTCGTCAACCTGCTCTGATGCGCGCAGCTCGCCGCACACATCGAGAAGCTTGGCAAGCGTATCGACCGTGGTCACGGTCGCGGAATCCGAATGGTGCATCTTTCACCTTTCTCAGCCACTTGGCAGGGACGGTTTTATAGTAACTGAAACGCACCCACGCAAAAACGGCTCCCGGAGGAGCCGTTACGCGCAGGCGTTCGTAAGCCGAGGCTAGGCAGCCTGAACAGCGGGCTGGTCCTCATCGATAAAGAAGCGCTTGTACCACACCAGGAACACAAGCGGCGTATAAATCTTGCGCTGGAAATCGCCCTTGCCCGCAAAGTGCAGGTCGAGCAGGTGCATGAGCTCGTCGGTGTCGAAGA
The DNA here is from genome assembly GCA_934643145.1 of uncultured Collinsella sp. Lineage (GTDB taxonomy): Bacteria > Actinomycetota > Coriobacteriia > Coriobacteriales > Coriobacteriaceae > Collinsella. The sequence continues at coordinate 81,685 of CAKUBM010000004.1, forward strand.
ACTCGCTTGCCCACGGCGCGGTGAAGTACTCCTTGACGTAGTCGTACCACTTTTGCTCGCGCAGCCAGTAGACAATCGGCACCGGGAAGCCCACCTTGGGACGGGTGGCCCACTCGTCGGGCAGCGACTTGTTGGCGGCGTGGCGGAGCACCTGCTTGTTGCCATTCTCGTTGATGCGATAGCGGTCGGGAATGTGCTCGGCGAACTCCATGACCTTGCGGTCCAGGAAGGGCACACGCAGCTCCAGCGAGTGCGCCATGCACATCTTGTCGGCCTTGAGCAGAATGTCACCCGGGAGCCACATGTTCATGTCCAGGTACTGCTTCTTGACCAGCTCGGGCTGGCCCTTCACGCGCGCGTAGATGGGGGCGGCGAGCTCGAAGGCGCCGTCGCCGGTGTTGTACTCGGGCTTGAGCACGCCGTCGACCTCACGCTCCGGCCATACCAGGGCCTGTCCCAGGAACGACTTCTCGGGGATCTCGGCACCCTTGACCAGGAAATTGTGGCCCTTAAAGTACGGCATATGCAGCGCCAGGTTACCGAGCGCGCGACGGATGGGCAGCGGAACCATCTTTTTGTACTTGCGCACCGGAACCGTGTCCTCGTAATAGGCGTAGCCGCCAAAGAGCTCGTCGGCGCCTTCGCCCGAAAGCACGACGGTGACGTCCTTGCGGGCCATCTCGGCCAGGAACCACAGCGGCACGGACGACAGGTTGGACTGCGGCTCGTCCATGTGATACTGAATGTCCTCGAGCGCGCCAAAGAACTCGTCGGCGGTGATCATCTTGCGGACGTTTTCGACACCGAGCTTATCGGAAAGCTCCTTGGCGTAGTCGGTCTCGTTGAAGTTCTTGTAATCGAAGCCTACCGAGAAGGTCTTGTCGGGCATGAGGCAAGCGGCGATGTAGCTGGAGTCGACGCCACCGGAGAGGAACGAAGCGACCTTGACGTCGGCGATGCGATGGGCCTCGACGCTCTCGTGCACGACCTCGTCCAGCTCGTCGACGTACTCCTCAAACGGCTTCTCGACGGCAGAGTAATCGCAATCCCAGTAGCGCTCGATGTTCATCTTGCCGGTCGGGATATCGACGGTAAAGTAATGCGCCGGCGGCAGCTTGTAGACGCCCTCGAAGAAGGTCTCCTCGGTCGCCGAATACTGCAGCGTCATATACGGACGCAGGGCCTTTTTGTTGACCGCCTTGTGGAAGTGCGGGTAGTCCAGGAAGCTCTTGATCTCGGAGCCAAAGAGCACGCCCGGCGCACCGTCGCCCGCATCGGCCATGGGATAGTAGTAGAGCGGCTTGATGCCAAAGATGTCGCGGGCGCCAAAGAGCTTGTTCTTCTTCTTATCCCAGATGACGAAGGCGTACATACCGCGAAGGCGGTCGAGCACGGCCTCGCCCCACTCCTCGTAGCCGTGCAGGAGGCTCTCGGTGTCGGCGCCGCAGTGGAACTTGTAGCCCTTGGCCTCGAGCTCGGAGCGAAGCTCCTGGAAGTTGTAGATCTCGCCGTTGAAGACGATGACGACGCTGCCGTCCTCATTTGCCATGGGCTGGGCGCCGGCCTCAGTCAGGTCGAGGATCGACAGGCGGCGGAAGCCGAGGGCAACGCGGCCGTCGATAAACTGACCGCCCATGTCGGGACCGCGATGGACGATGCGGTCCATCATCTTGGTGAGCACCTCGGATTGGTTATCCGTCCCACCGACAAAACCGACAAAACCGCACATATACTATCCCCTCTGCTGTTGCTGGGCATCAAATCGAATCAGTAGCTTTTGAGTATACCCGAGGGCGTAAAGAGGGGCGGAATGTTCAGGCAATCTCAACTGAATCAGCTCCGCGCCGACACGCGACGGTTACCTTTAATGGATATGAGGTGAACAACCCAATTGTTTTGCTATACTCTCTCCGCACGGGCGATTGGCGCAACGGTTAGCGCAGGTGCTTTACACGCACAAGGCTGGGGGTTCGAATCCCTCATCGCCCACCACTGATTTGGAAACGGTCCTCGAAAGGGGACCGTTTTTTGTTTGGGCCTATTTCATGGGATTCGAACCCGGAAGGGTGCGGAGCTGAGGAAACGCAAAGCGTTTTCCAGCGCAGCACGCGAGGGCCGTAGGCCCGAAGCGAGAGCGGGCGGCGTCAGCCGCACGCGACATCCCTCATCGCCCACCACTGATTTGATAGGCTCCCAGCTATGGGGGCCTTTCTTTTTTGGGCCCATCGCAGAGGGATTCGAACCCGCCAGCACGTCTGTCACAAAGGTCGTGGCCAAAAAATGGCAAAAATGAGTACTGTTACCAATTTTGTAGCAGCGATTTTTGGGTTTCGCTGGATAAATCTACCTCTGAATCAGCGATTTGAAGCCTTTACTAGCTGTTTTCCCATTAACATAACTGAACATGTGTGGTCTAACTAATCCTAAGTAGTCGGTTTCATATGAGATTCAACTGGTGACAGTACTCATATTTGGCATTTTTTGTCCAAAGGCTCTCCTGGCCATTGCAGATTTATGGCAAAACGGGCTCCAGACCGCCGAATCGTGCCGCATATGGCACGTCCGCAGTCCGGAACCCGGTCAAAATTGAGTTATTGCGCCGCGTTAGCCCAAGACACCCGACAGGATCTCGATCAGACTGTCCACGTCGGATTCCTCGCAGACGAGCGGCGGCAGGAAACGCAGCGTATGGGCACCCGTAGCGTTAATCACGGCACCGGCGGTCAGCGCGCGGGCAACAATATCATGCGCGTCGCCCGCGGCATCATCCAGGTCGCAGCCGAGCATCAAGCCGCGACCGCGCACATCGGTAACATGCGGTAACTTTGCGAGTTTTGCCTCCATATAGGCGCCTACCTTGGCAGCGTGGTCGGCATAATCGCCGCGCACGAGCGCGGAGAGCGTCGCGGCACACGCCGCGACGGCCAAGCAGCTACCGCCAAAGGTCGAGCCGTGGTCGCCCGGCTTAAACACGTCGGCAATCTCCTTCTTTGCCACGACGGCACCCATGGGCACGCCATCAGCAATGCCCTTGGCAAGGCTCATGATGTCGGGTTCCACGCCATAGGTTTGGAATGCAAACGGCTTGCCGGAGCGGAAGATGCCGCACTGGACCTCGTCGACGATAAGCACGGCGCCCACCTCGTGCGCCAAGTCGCGCGCCGCTGCCATAAACTCCTCAGTCATGGGGTGCACACCGCTCTCGCCCTGAATCGGCTCGAGCATCACGGCACAAATTTCGCTCCCCAGCTGCTTAAAGATCGCACGCAGTTCATCGATATCGTTGGGCGTGCAGGCCACAAAGCCACCCGGCAGCGGGCGGAAACTGTCCTGCAGCCAATCCTGCATGGTAGCGGCAATGGTCTCGAGCGTACGACCGTGAAAGCCGCCACGCATGCATACGATGGTGTTGCCACCGTTGCCGGCACGCTTGGCGTACAGACGTGCGAGCTTCATCGAACCCTCGTTGGCCTCGGCACCGGAATTGGCAAAGAACGTCTCCCACACCTGCTCGCCCGCAGCCGGAGCGCCAAGCGCCGCCGCCGTGGTCTCGTCGCCAGCGGCAATCGCGTCGGCAAGCACGCGCACACCATCCGCATCATCGTTAGCGAGCTTGGACAGCAGCGCCGCGACCTGGCCGCGCTGCTCGATGTAGAAATAGTTGGAGACATGCAAGAGCTTCTTGGTCTGAGCCTCGAGCGCCGACAGCACTGCTGGGTTGCCGTGGCCCAAACTGCACACGCCAATACCTGCAAGAAAATCGAGGTATTCGCGACCATCGTCGCCGGTGAGCTTCATGCCGTAGCCTTCGACAAACTCAACCGGCGAGCGGCCAAAGGTGTGCATGACGTAGTGGGATTCGAGCGATTGTTGTGCTGCAAGTGACATGGGATGCCTTTCGTTGAGCGCCGGACGGCGCAGGCCTATGGGTGCAGGAATGGGGCGGCTGCGGGTCGGCTAGACCGTCTGAAGCTTCTCGACCTCGTCGAGGTTCTCGGTCAAACGCGCAGCAAACGTCGAAAGCGGATGCGGATGTGTATCGAACTCGTAAGCCGTCTCGGTGGAATGGATCACGGTACCGACGCCGGCATCGGTCAGCAGCTCTAGCAGCAGCGAATGCGGCGTGGTGCCGTTGATGATGTGAGCGCGAAAAACGCCGCCGGCAAGCGCATCGACGGCCGCGCGCAGCTTGGGAATCATGCCCTTATCGACCTCGCCGCCGTAGAGCATCTCATTGACCTCGTCGAGCGTCAGATTGGAGATAAGTGAATCCTTGTCGCTAAAGTCCTTGTACAGGCCGTCGACGTCGGTCAAAAAGATCGCCTTATGCGCATGCAGCGCCGCCGCAACGGCACCGGCGGCGGTATCGGCGTTGATGTTGAAGAAACCGCCGTCCTCCCCCGCCGCGACGGTAGCGATGACGGGGATGTACTCGCTATCGAGCAGGCGCTCGATATAGTCGGTGTTGACGTGCGTGACCTTGCCTACGCGGCCGAGTTCGGGGTCGAGCGGCTCGGCGATGAGCGTACCGGCATCGCTGCCCGAAACGCCCACGGCCAGGTTGCCGTGATGGTTGAGCGCCGCGACCAGCTCCTGGTTGACCTTACCGCCCAGCACTTCGCGCACGATATCCATGGTCGCCGGCGTGGTCACTCGCTGGCCATTCTTGAACTCGACGGGGATGTCGTAGTGACTGAGCGCCTCGTTGATGGCCTTGCCGCCACCGTGCACGATAACAGGGCGCATGCCTATAATCTTGAGCAGGACGATGTCGCTCATCACGTCGCGACGTAGCTGCTCATCGACCATGGCGGCACCGCCGTACTTGATAACGACCGTCTTGCCGGTCAGGTTCTTGATCCACGGCAGCGCCTCAAACAGCAGCTGCGCGGTAACTTCGTTGGATTCGTTCGAGCGACAATCGCGTGCGAATTTCATAATCTGCCTCGTCTTTCGTATCGTTATCGCGCCGTGCTCCGCTGTCCGCAATCGCGGCAAGATGCGCAGCGTGCCCGGAATCTAGGAACGGTAGTCGCCGTTGATGGAGATGTACTCATGCGTGAGGTCGCAGGTCCACACGGTCGTTGCCGCGTCGCCTGCGCCCAGGTCGACCGAGATCACGATCTCGGGCGCCTCAAAACGTCGTAGAGCCTCGTCCTCGTCAAAGGGAACAGTCAGACCATCGCGACAGACAGGCATGCCCATCATGTCGATGGAAACGTCTTCCTGATTAAACTTCACGCCGCACTTGCCAAGCGCCATAGCAACGCGGCCCCAGTTGCAGTCGTGGCCGGCGATGCAGGTCTTAACGAGCGGCGAGTTGGCAACGGCACGGGCGGCGATATCGGCCTCCTCGTCGTTCACGGCGCCGATAACGTTGACTGTAACAAGCTTAGATGCGCCCTCACCATCGGCGGCAATATTGCGCGCCAGGCTCTCGCACACCTCGTGCACGGCAAATGCCAACTCGTCAAAAGCATCGGAGCCCTCGACGATAGGCTCGGCATCTGCGGCAGCGGCGCCGGAGGCAAGCATGATGCAGGTGTCGTTGGTCGAGGTATCGGAATCGACCGTTACCTTGTTAAAGGTCTGCTTGACGGTCGAGAGCAGCAGGGCATGAAGCGCCGCAGGCTCGACGGGGGCATCGGTGGTGATAACTGCGATCATGGTGGCCATGTTGGGCATGATCATGCCCGAGCCCTTGCACATTCCGCCTACCGTATAGACATTGTCCGCATGACCCGCAGCCTCACTGACGTAGGATACGGCGTACTCCTTGGAATGCGTATCGGTCGTCATGATGGCGCGAGCGGCATCGGCGCCACCGTGGACGGAGAGTGCCTCGTAAGCAGCAGGAATGGCGGTCTCGAACGTATCGATCGACAGAATCTGGCCAATCACGCCCGTGGAGGCGACCAGGATCTGCTGGGGCTCGCAGCCGATAACCTGCGAGGCGATGCTGCACGTCTCACGCGCGCAGGCAAGGCCGGTCTCACCCGTGGCGGCGTTGGCATTGCCAGAGTTAACCGAAACGCCGGCGATGATACCGTAGCCCTTGTCGGCGCCGCCCAGATTGGCACGGCTCACCTGCACGGGCGCCGCGCAAAAGCGGTTGGTGGTAAACACACCGGCACCGGGGCAAGGCTCATCGGGCACGACGAGCGCATAATCCAAGCGCTCGGGATTCTTGCGGAACCCAGCGTGGATGCCCGCAGCTTTAAAACCGGCCGCCGCCGTAACGCCGCCCTCTACGGCACGGATCTTAACGTCAAACATCTCGGTATCCATCGTCTTTATGACTCCTTATATCAAACAAAAAACGGGCATCGGTTGGTGCGCCATGCCAGTCGTGATCATGAGACCAGCTTAAGAGTGGCGCCCCACTCGATGCCCGACTACCAAATCGTTAACAATCGAATGTGCTACACCGGGCACGCCACTGTGGGCAAGCCTCGTCGCTCGCCAAAGCCAAAGACGATGTTGGCGCACTGGACCGCCTGGCCTGCTGCACCCTTGCACAGATTGTCGATGGCGCCCGTCGCCACCAGCACGCCTGCGCGCTTGTTGAGCGCGAGGCCGATCTGGGCGGCGTTGGTGCCGACGACCGAAGCCGTCTTGGGCTGCTGGCCGGCATCGAGCACGCGCACGAAGGTGCGATCGGCGTAGAACTGCTTGTAATAGTCAACGGCGTCCTCAAGGGTCAAGGTATCGATAGCCTGCGGCGCAAGCGGCATCGTCACCGTGGAAAGCAGGCCGCGCTTGAGCGGCGCCAGATGCGGGGTAAAGACGACGCGATCGGTCAGGCCCAAGATCTGCTCGATTTCGGGCGTGTGGCGATGCTTGCCCACGCCGTAGGCCTCCAAGTTCTCGTCGGCGCTGCAAAAATGGGTGCGGGCGTTGCAGGACTTACCGGCGCCCGTCACGCCGCTAATGGCATCGACAATCACAGGACCGTTCTCGGCCACCCAGCCCGCGCGCACGGCGGGCGCGGCGGCAAGGCTCGTTGCGGTGGGATAGCAACCGGCGCAGGCGACCAGCACGGGTTTGCCGTCGGCATGGTCGGATGCGGCGGTCTCCAAGTCCTGGCAGAACAGCTCGGGCAGACCAAAGGCACGGATCTTGAGCAGCTCGGGGCTCGTGTGCTCGGCGGCATACCAAGCCTCAAAGACAGACGCGTCGTTCAGGCGATAGTCGGCCGAAAGATCAAAGCAGGAGACGCCCGATGCAAGCAGCGCGGGCACCTGTGCCATGGCAGCCGTGTGCGGCACGGCCAAAAAGACCGCGTCGCAGTTCTTGAGCTCGGGGGCATCATGCGTCGTAAAGACAAGATCGCTTACGCCGGTGAAGCTCGGATACACCGCGGACAGCGGCTGGCCGGCATCGGCGTTGGACGTAATGGCAATAAGTTCAAACTCGGGATGACCGAGGACGAGGCGAATGAGCTCGGCGCCGGCATATCCAGCCGCACCGACGATTCCAACCTTTACAGACATATCAGACTCCTTGTCTGCAGTTATGCACCAATGCGCATTCCGCAGCCGTCGTTATGAAGTGGGTTGAAACTTTAACACCAAAAGATGCATATATACGCAAATCTTTTGCATATTCATGCATTGAAACAATCCCGACACATTCACTCGAAGGAATTGACAAATAAATGCGGGCCCCCTATTACCCAGTGCGCCTTACGGTGACGTTGCAATGTGGGGCCCGCTACATGCGAGAGTCTGAATTGTCGAGGCTTGCTGGGATACACGTCTAGAGCTCGACCGGTACCCATTCGTCGTGATTGCAGATAAAGGCCTCGGGTTCCTCCACGCTAAAGAAGGCGAGCGTGGGGTCGTTCGGCCCCTCATAGTGCTCGCTCAGACGCTCCAGGTGTTTCCACCCGGCCTCGCGCATTTCGTCCGAAGCCTGGTCATCCAGGCCGGCATGCCCGCGCAAGATGAGCCAGCCATGGCCCGGCCACCAGCTCGTGGCCTCAAAGCGCTGGTTTTGCAGCAGCTCCTGCCACACGTCTTTGGTGCGCGCCGTCACAAACCACAGCTTGCCGTCCTGAATCTGAGCAAACGAAAACGGACGAACATGCGGCTGCCCGTCCACGCTCGTCGCCAGATACCATGCCGGTACCGACGTCAGATACTCCAGCACCGTATTCAATCCGTCCATGTGTCCTCCTGTACTAGCCAGTTTGAGAGCCTGGTTGGTGTGAGCTAGAGCTCCAGGCGCTCCTCGCTGCCGTCGATATCACAGAAGCGCGCGGCAATGTTGCGGACCGAAAAGAAAGCAAGGCGGCCGTCGTTGGCACTCTCGTGTTCCTCGCCAATGCCCACCATGTGCTTAAAACCCGCTTGACGCACCTTGTCGCTCGCAACTGCGTCGTCCTCAAGTGCGGCTTCGCCGGTCAATACGATCCAACATTCCCCCGGCTTCCAGCCCGAGAGCTCAAACTTGGGATTCGCACTCAGCTCCGCCCACACATCCTTGTCGCGCGACGTGCAAAACCACAGCTTACCTTCATCGACCATGGCAAACGAGAACGGCCTCACGCGCGGCTGATGTCCGTCCGTCACGTCGATCGTGGCCAGATACCACGCCGGAATGCGCCTGAGATACGAGCAGGCGCGCTCAAGCTGAGCTGTGCGGTCGTTGTCAGTCATAGGGACCCCTTTCTTGCGCTCGAATCGCGCCTAAACAAGTTGAAGATTGATGACGATGACGCAGATGAGCAGCAACGCCGTCATCACCGCCGCCAACGCATCGCCGCGGCCAAATGCAAGCATATGCAGACGTGTGCGGCCCTGCTCGCCATGATAGCAACGGGCATCCATGGCGGCAGACAACGTCTCGGCATGACGGAACACGCCCGTGAACAGTGGAATCGCCACACTGCCGAGCATACGCACGCCGCCGAGCGGACCGCCCGTCACGCGTGCACCGCGGCTTGCCTGTGCATCGGCCGTCTGCTTCATCTCGGTGGCAAACTGCGGCATAAAGCGCAGCGCTATACCCATGATCATGCCGAGCTCGTGCGCAGGAAGTCCCACACGCGCAAACGGTGCGAGCAGGCGCTCAAAACCCGCGGTGAGGTCGAGCGTCGGCGTGGTGAGCGTAATGGCACTCATGCCGGCCATCATCAGGGTCAGGCGGCACGCCATAAACGTCGCAGAACGCAGCGAACCCTCGCTCACCTGCAAAAAGCCAAGCTGCCACAGGACGCGGCCGCTCTGGTCGGAAAACAGATTGAGCACCGCGACCACCACGACAATCGCCAGCAGCGGCGCCATCGACGATAGGACGCGACGCAACGGCACCCGGGCCATGGCATAGACCAGAACGACAAAGATTGCGACCGGAACGAGTCCACGGAAGCTGCTGACGGTGAGCGTAGCGATCAGAAATGCGAAGCCCAGAAGCAGCTTGGTGCGCGGATCCAGGCGATGGATCGCACTATCGCCAGGATAGTAGCTGCCAAACGAAAACGCCTCCATTAGCAGCCCTCCTCTCGCGCGACCGTCTTGGATTTAGCAATGTCCGCGACGTTAGAAGGACCGTCTGAGCGACCGATCAGCAAATCTGCCAGCTCGTCGGCCAGCGACTCAACCGTATAGAGCCCGCCGCAACGCAGCGGCACGCCCGCCTCCGCGAGCGCCAACGCCATGCGCTGAGCAGCAGGTACGCCCAAGCCGATCGACTTGAGCTCATCGGCATGCGCAAACACCTGCGCGGGGGTTCCCTCGGCAAACACCGCACCTTCGTTCATTACGACGATACGGTCGCAGCAATTGGCCAGGTCATCCATGCTGTGTGAAACCATGACAACGGTCAGGCCATCGCGGTGAAGTCGATCGATAAGCTCAAGGAAATCCCTGCGCGCAGCCGGATCGAGACCTGCCATGGGTTCATCGAGTACCAGCACCTCGGGCTCCATGGCGAGCACGCCGGCAAACGCCACGCGCCGCTGCTGTCCACCCGAGAGCTCAAAGGGACTCTTGTCGCCTATCGTGGCAAGGTCGAGGCCCACGCGTGCGAGCGATGACGCAACGCGGCGCGCGACCTCGTCTTGTGACAGGCCAAGGTTGTGCGGACCAAATGCCACGTCCTGCACCACGGTCTCGGCAAACAGCTGACGCTCTGGATACTGAAACACCACGCCGACCTTGGCCTTAACCGCGGCGGCATCTTTCTTGTTTGCCAGGTCGAGCCCCAGCGCGCGAACGAATCCCTCCTGGGGGCGAATCAAGCCGTTGAGATGCTGGACCAGCGTCGACTTACCCGAACCGGTATGACCTGCTAAGCCCAGGAACTCGCCGCGACGCACCGTCAGAGATACATCGCGCAGCGCCCACGGGCTGCTGGGGTCGTTTCCCCAGAGAGCCTGTTTATTCGATTTGCCCGCAGTGGCCGAGCGCTTGCGCCATCGACGGCGCTCGCGAGCGCTCAGCGAATAGCTGTACGAAACATGGGATAGCTCGATAACGAGGTCCGAGGCGTCGGGCTCATCGGTCGCGGCGGATTCGGCGGCAACGGTATCCGAACGCGACGGCAAAGGGTGCGCCGCAGCGTCCGCCCCATCCTGCTCGGCATAAACTCGCGAAATCTCGGCAACCATATCCGCCTCGCGCACCTGCGCGCGAACGGGCACGCCCTTCGCACGAAGCGCCCTGCCCAGGCAGCACGACGCCGGCATATCCAGGTTCAACTGCTCGAGCTCGTCCGCCCGCGTCAAGATCTCGTCGGGCGTGCCGAGCATGGCCACGCGGCCCGCCTGGAAGACCGCAACGCGATCGGCCTCGGCGGCCTCTTCCATAAAGTGCGTAATCATCACGATGGTCATACCGCGATCATGTAGCGCGTGACAGGCCTTCATAAGGCCTTTGCGTCCGCGCGGATCGAGCATCGAGGATGCCTCGTCCAAGATGAGCACGCGCGGCTCCATGGCGAGCACGCCGGCAAGCGCCACGCGCTGCTTTTGCCCGCCCGAGAGCGCGTGGGTCTCGTGGCGCTCAAAGCCCACCAGACCCACGGCCTTCAGCACCTCGCGCACACGCTGCGCAATCTGGGCCGATTCGACCCCAAGGTTTTCGGGGCCAAAGGCAACATCGTCCTCGACAAGCGTCGCCACGAGCTGATCATCGGGATTCTGAAACACCATACCCGCGGTCGAGCGGATGTCGTAGACCAACTCGGGGTCGGACGCGTCCATGCCGTTGACGCGCACCGATCCCGCATCGGGCTGCAGCAGCGCGTTCAGATGCTTGGCAAACGTCGACTTGCCCGACCCGTTGCCACCGAGGATGCAGAAAAACTCGCCATCCTCGATGTTTAGATCGATGCCGTCGAGCGCCTGAGCGGCACCGTCATAGCTAAAGGAAACGTCCCGACACTCAATCATGCGCGGCCTTTGACCTGGTCCTTCTTGGGCGTGATGAGGTTCGAGACCGCCTTGTACACCGCCAGCGTCAACACCGAGTTGAGCACGGTCTTGATAAGGTTAAACGGCAGCACGGCGGGAATCATGAGCGGCAGAATCACATCGGCCGAGCCATACCAGAACCAAACTCCGATGGTCAGGTTCGCGACCATGGACAGCGCCGTAGCGGCAATGACGCCGAGCACCAGACCAATCACGGCACCCTTGTAGGTGTGCATCTTTTGGTAGACGATCGCCGCGGGCAGAATAAAGCCCAGCGTAGCGACCAAGTTCATAAGCGCACCGACCCAATCGCCCGTGGTGAGCGCATGGATGACGATCGCCATAGCGGCAACAGCGGTGCCAGCACCAGGGCCATACGCAAATCCACACACCATCGCCGGCACCAGCGACGGGTCATACGTCAAAAACGGCGCCGAGGGAAGGATGGGCAGCTGCACATACATAAACAGGGCGCCCAAGGCGCACATCAACGCCATGGTAACGAGCTGTTTGGTGCTCCACCTATTCGTGTTCTCAAAATGGATATGCTGCGACTGTTCAGACATAAGATCACCTGCCTCTTTCATCCGGACTCTAACCGTTGGTACTGGGATCTCACCAGTTCAGCCGGCATACGAACCAACGCACACACGGGTCGCGGACTCATCGGCTCGACCGCAGGCACTTTACCTGCGCCACGGCACCCCTTTGACACCGCCCGATTTACCGCCAGTGGGGAATTCCACCCCGCCCTGAAACAGCAAGGAAAAGTGTAGCACGAGGAAAGAAAGGCGCAAGTACGCCAAGGGTAATTTCTGAAGGGAAACGCTCCAGGAATGCGTCAGGGACAGAACGGTGCATAGCTATGCCGACCTGAGAATCTCCTCGGCCTTCTCGATTGCAGCCGAGCGCAGGAACTCGGACTTCCGCATCCCACACGCGGCAGCTGCCCTCTCGATGAGGTCTGCTCCCGTTTTCGGACACTTGAAAGACAGGTTGGCGTTGACCTCCCCATCGGAAAGCCTGGGTCGACCGACGCGGAGGTTTGTCAGACTCCCCACCCAAGAACCAGATTCATATTCAGCACATTCACGTTCGATATCCTCATCCGTGATTGCAATTCCATTTGCGAGCCTGTACTCCATCAGTAACCTCTCCTTCGTGCATTCTCGATCTCTTTCAGCGTCTTCTTGCTCGGTGGCGTCATGGCGTGGTAGACAAGCCACGCGCCATCAGCCAAGAGAACGCCGACCATCTCGATGTACCGACCCTGCAAGTCGTAACCAGTCCGCATCTCGCGTTCCCCAGGTATACGAACGGCCGCGAAGCAATAGCTTTCCCACGCTTCTTTGACATCGTCGTCATCAAGCTCTGGGTGTCGCTCATGAACTCTCTGGTGTATCCGGACCATGGGCCTCCAATCGGTGCATTAATATTCTACTACTATTTGGTAGTAGGATATTAATGGGCTCGCTACCTTCGGTCTATCCATTAGCCGCTCATTAGTCGTTCGCCCCCGCAACCACATCCTCCGCCCGCCGACCTCAAGGCCGTAAACGTAGGGAATCCGGGGGCGGGACGGGGCTTCTCTCCGGAACTCTCCGCAGGACGCAAAGAGGCTCCGCAGCGCGAAGCGCGATGCGGAGCCTCTTTGCATGTCCGAGGACGTTCCGGAGAGAAGCCCCCGTCACGCCCCCGGATTCCCGGTGGGAGTTCTAGACCTTGTCGGCCTTAGTACATACCGCCGCCCTGCTGACCAGCGGTAGCAGCAGCGATAGCGTCCTCAAGCTGAGTGTTCTTGGGCACATCGGAGACGGTAGCCTCGGTGATGAGGATCAGGCTGGCGACAGAAGCAGCGTTCTGCAGGGTGACGCGGCTGACCTTGACGGGGTCGAGGACGCCCATCTCGATCATGTCGCCCCACTCGCCGTTGGCAGAGTTGAGACCCTGGCCGGCGGGCAGCTCGGCAACCTTGTCGACCACGACGGCGCCCTCAAAGCCAGCGTTCTTGGCGATGGTAGCGACCGGAGCGGTCAGAGCCTTCTTGACGATGTCGACACCAATCTTCTCCTCAGGGTCGTCAAGCTCAACGGCGTCGAGTGCAGGAGCAGCGTCCATGAAGGCGACGCCGCCACCGGCGACAATGCCCTCCTCGACAGCAGCGCGGGTAGCCTGCAGAGCGTCCTCGACGCGATGCTTGATCTCCTTGAGCTCGGACTCGGTAGCAGCGCCGACCTTGATGACGGCAACGCCACCGGAGAGCTTGGCCAGGCGCTCCTGGAGCTTCTCGCGGTCGAAGTCAGAGGTGGTGTTCTCCATCTCACCCTTGATCTGAGCGATACGAGCGTCGATGGCCTCCTTGGAGCCAGCGCCGCCGACGACGACGGTGTTGTCCTTGGAGATGGTGACGGACTTAGCGGTACCGAGCATATCGGCGGTGATGTCAGCGACCTTCACGCCCAGCTCGTCCAGGGCAGCCTGGCCACCGGTGAGGACGGCGATGTCCTCGAGGATGCGCTTGCGGCGATCGCCGTAGCCCGGGGCCTTGACGGCGCAGACGTTGAGGGCGCCACGGATCTTGTTGAGGACCAGGGTAGGCAGAGCCTCGCCATCGATGTCCTCAGCGATGATGAGCAGGCCACGACCAGCGCGCTGGACAGCCTCGAGAACAGGCATGATGTCCTGGACGCTGGAGATCTTCTGGTCGGTGATGAGGATGTACGGATCCTTCATCACGGCCTCCATGCGGTCGTTGTCCGTGACGAAGTAAGCGGAGACGTAGCCCTTGTCGAACTGCATGCCCTCGACGGTGTCGATGGTGATGTCGAACGTCTGGGAATCCTCGACGGTGATGACGCCGTCCTTGCCCACGACCTCCATGGCCTCGGCGATCTTCTCGCCGACCTCGGGGTCACCGGCGGAGATGGTACCGACGGAAGCAATCTGCTCCTTGGTCTCGACCGGCTTGGCCTGCTTCTTCATCTCGGCGACGGCGGCGTTGACGGCCTTGTCGATGCCGCGACGGATGGCCAGAGGGTTGGCGCCAGCGGCGACGTTGCGCAGGCCGTCGTTGACGATGGCCTGGGCGAGCAGGGTTGCGGTGGTGGTGCCGTCACCCACGGTGTCGTTGGTCTTGGTGGCGACCTCCTTCACCAGCTGGGCACCCATGTTCTCGATGTTGTCCTCGAGCTCAATCTCCTTGGCGACAGAAACGCCGTCGTTGGTGATGGTCGGAGCACCGAACGTGCGCTGCAGCGCAACGTAGCGACCCTTGGGGCCCATGGTGACGGTAACGGCGTCGGCCAGAGTGTTGACACCCTTGGCGAGCTTAGCGCGGGCATCGGTGTTGAACGTAATGTTCTTTGCCATGGTAGGTAATCCTCCAAAAGAAATGTGACTCGCGTCGCCGCTTCCGAGTCCTATGCGACGATCGCGTTCAAAGACGAATCAGAGATTCTGACGAGACTAGGCCTCGACGACGGCGTAGATGTCGTCGGCGCGCATCAGCAGATACTTCTCGCCGTCGACCTTGACCTCGTTGCCACCGAACTTACCGTAGATGACAACGTCACCGACCTTGACGTCCATGGGGATGCGCTCACCCTTGTCGTTGACCTTGCCGGCGCCAACGGCAACGATGGTGCCGCGCTGCGGCTTCTCCTGAGCGTTGCTGGCGATATACAGACCAGAAGCGGTCTTCTGCTCGGCCTCGTCGGGCTTGACCAGAACACGATCTGCAAGCGGCTTCAAAGACGACATGCTTGTCTCCTCCTTTTTGGGCCGCGCGGTTATACCACGCGAATTAACCCTTTTTGTTTGCGTACGCGTTGAATGGTACCCACGAATGGCGGGTTATACAACACGGAGTCAAAAAATCTTATTTTTTGGCACTTAGATTTTCTGAATGCCGGGGGATAACTTAGCGGTGGCTCCCGGGGCGGACCGGAGGGCATGAAGTTTGCTGCTCTACAGTCCTGCGCAAGACGGAAAGCACATTAAGTGCTTTCCTTTGCGTGCGGAACTCGCGACAAACTTCATGCCCTCCGGTCCGCCCCGGGAGCTGGGTTAACTGATTCGAGCCCGGCATTCAGAAAAGTCAGCGCAGCAAAATGGCGATGCGAATAGGAATGCGGGAATGGTTTTCGCCGCGTGCACGGGTCCCCTGGGGAGCACCGTGCATTTTTGGGAGTATTCAGCAAGCCAGGACGGCTGCATACGCGCCGGACACACCATATTGATCCCAAGGACACCTTCGACCGGCGATTTAAGTCGGCAGGCAAACTCCGTCAGGACAAAAAGGGGCGCCTCGCGCCGTACAGGAGCCCAAAATGACGTCAATCTCCGCAACGTTACCCAACCGCAGCGGCACCGACGGGGCATGCGGTGCTGAATACTCCGTTTTTTGCACGGCGCGGGCGGGGGTAGGTAGCGCGCAGAGATGTGGTGTAAGAGGCGGGGCATGCCCCGCCTCTTCCCTTTCTTGAAAGGAAGGGGACACCGC